>NZ_CP020538.1:1556250-1912500 GCF_002080435.1 Sphingobium herbicidovorans
TGGTATTCCCGCGAAAATGCGATACGAGGATCTGCCTCTATCCTACACCGATGCCGGCGCTCGCGTGGTGGAAATGGACCGTCAGGGTGTGGGCGAGTCGTTTGTCTTCCCCCAATGGGGACTTGAGACCGAAGGCACCTTTTTTCGCGATGATCTTGAAGGGTTTCGCCTCAATTTAGAGTCGTGGAATCGCTACTGCGCCGATATGGTCATCGACAGCGGCGGCCGCCTGCACCCCGTCGCACACCTGTCACTCCAAGGCGATCAATCGTGGGTGGTAGATCAGATCCGCGCAGTGGCGCGCGCTGGGATGAAGCTCGCCTTCTTCAGCGCTGACCTCATCAACGGCAAGCGCCTGTCGCATCCGGAGAACGCTCCCATTTGGCAGGCCTTCATCGAGAATGACGTAACAGCGACGTTCCACATAAACATTGGGTCCAAGTTCATCCCGTTCGCGTGGATCGACAATGATCATGAGACTTTCTCGGCGATCGGAATGTCGTGGCTCAACATGCCGCCCATGCTGGCCCTTTCAGATCTCACGCTCAACGGAACGCTGGAGGACTTCCCAGATCTGCGTGTCTGTGTAGTGGAGTTGCGCGCGCCCACTTGGCTCGGCGATTGGATGGCGGGGATGGACCGCGTCTATCGCTCGCAGCCGAAGATGGCGGGCTGGAACGTCCGGACCCTTAAGAACCTCCCAAGCGACTACATCAAACGGCAGGTCCGCTTCGGCGCGTTGGTTGAAGATCCGGTAGCGAATGCAATCACCACCTGCGGCAACCTGTTCGGCTTCGGGGGCGACTGGCCCCATCCGGAGGGGGTCGACAATCCTCTTAAGGATTTCGCCGAGATTGTGCAGTTCGGAGAGGATAGTGAAGCGGCCACTGCCTTTTGGGGCGGGAATGCAGCCTGGGCGCTAGGGCGCACGCAAGCTCATCCTTCCCAGCCCGCCGCGGCACGCCCAATGGAGCGCGTGTGATGGAAGAGTTCACCCTGACAACCATCGCCCGTTCGCGCCTGGCAGAAGAGACGGACCCCAGGCATCACGCGATGCTCGAGACGATCATACGGCACCTGACAGCTGCGTGGAACAAGGACGTCGCCGGGCGGGTCGCGACGCTGTCCGAGGACTATTCATATTTTCTGTGGGAGAACGGCATTAATCTCGGGCCGACGAGCAAGGAGGCTTGCTACCAATTCTACGAATATGTCTTCGGAACCGGCGTTACTTCCGATTACGTTCCGGATGTCTTCATCATGGCGGACAATTACATCATCTGCGAAGGAACCGAGATCGCCGAATGCGACGGTGCTGACGCGGGTCGGCTCGGCGCCGTCGGCGCCAAGGCTGGGGAGCATTGGCGCAATGCGGTGCAAGCATGCGTGCTTTGGAAGTTCGCGCCGGACGGCATGAGCCTGAAGTCAGTGTCGGCCTACATGACACCCTCGCTGTCCGATCCGGCGAATTGGAAACGGATCGCCGATGAGCCGGCAGAACCCGTGCTCGCAAGCCACTAGGGACATATCGGCTCAACGATTTCGATCCCATGGCAAGGCTTACTGTAGGAATGCGAAAGGCGAGCCTGCGCTGGCCAGCGTCGACGCGCAATCTTGAAGGACGTTAGGTTCCGTGAGTTGAGTGGCCGTCGGAATGACGAAAACACTGTGTAAGGGAGAGATTGGATGGCGATTACACGCGGGGTGCTCCTGTTGGGAACCGCTCTTGTTGCGGGGCGCGCATTTCCCACAAGTGCACATGATGCTCCTGCGCAGGCCGTAACGCCGCCGCAGGTGGCTCCGGTCGCCGCTCATGATGACAGGAGCCTAGTGTCCGACATCATCGTCACTGCGCAGCGCCGCGCTGAGCGTGCGCAGGACGTGCCAATCGTAGTCACCGCGTTTTCAGGGGAGAGGTTACGGCAGCTAAATGTCACCGAGCCGCAGAACCTTTATGGCAGTGTGCCGTCGCTCGTTTCCGGCACGCAGGGACAGGCAACCCGCGACGTCCAGTCCTACTCAATCCGCGGCCAATCGACCGGCTACCTCTCGTCGCCGGGCGTGGCTGTCTACATGAGCGAAGTGCCTCTGCCATCGGCGGTGACACTCAACCTCCAAGGCGCGCCTGGTCAATTCGTCGATCTCGAGGACGTCCAGGTTTTGTCGGGTCCGCAGGGCACCCTCTTCGGTCGGAACACAACCGGCGGCGCGGTTCTCCTTCGGCCCCGTCGACCGACGAACAATGCCGGCGGCTATGTCGAGGCTAGCATCGGAAACTACGACCTTCGCGCCGCTGAAGGTGCGGTCAACTTGCCGATTGTGGACGACAAGCTCATGGTGCGGGTCGCCGGAGCCTATCAGGACCGACGCGGCTACACCAAGGACTTGGTCTGGAACAAGTGGCGCGACGATCAGCATTGGTACACGGGCCGCATTGGGATCCTCATGCGTCCCAGCGAGCGGTTTGAGAATTATCTTCTCGCCTACGGCACCCGTTCGTCCAATAACGGCTCCGGCAACGTTCATCGCGGCTTTAACATCGCGGGCCTGCAGACGTTCGGATTCTGCGTCGAGCCTCCGTTCACACCCCCTGGTCCGTCCGGCATCGCGGTAAGCTGCGACGTCTACCGGCGGCAGACGGAGATTGCAGATCAGATCGGGCCTCGCCGGACGCGAGGAAATGTCGACAGCTATAGCGAGATTGAAAGCTGGGGGGTGATCAACACGTCCTCCTTTGAACTCACCGACGGGCTGACGCTACGCAACATCGTCAGCTACCAGAAGCTCAAGGACGATTATGGCGCGGACCTCGATGCCACGCCGATCCAGCAATTCGAAGGTGCGAACAGTGCACGGCAGCCAGACTTTCCAATCGCAGGATTCACGGATGATTTCGGACTTCCGCTGACGGGCGCGTACAGGGACGATGGCGGGTTTGATCTTCCTCAGGACTATATCAAGCAGTTCACCGAGGAGCTGCAGATGCAAGGAGTCCTCCTCGACAATGACCTCAACTTCGTCATCGGTGGCTTCTACTACGACGCTAAGCCTGCCGGCCAGTGGGGCATCAACAGCGTTGTCTTCTGCCCCGCCGCCTTCACCGGCCTTTGCGCACCGCAGGAGACCCGCAATGGCGTCAGCAACAAGTCGAAAGCGCTCTACGCCCAAGCGACGCTTGATCTCGGGGCGTTCTCGCCGGCGCTGGAAAACATCCGTCTTACGGCGGGATATCGCTACACTTGGGACACGATCGAAGGATCCAACTTGTCTTACGCCCGCAACGCCGATGGCCTCACCGCTACCTGCGTGTTCAACGGCGCACCGAGGACGGATGTGCCGATTGCCCAGATTGCGAGTTGCGGATATTCGGCGCGGCTGAAGAGTAGCGCGCCGACGTGGACATTAGGCGCCGACTATCGGCCGATTAAAGACCTTCTCGTCTATGCAAAGATCAGCCGCGGGTACAAGGCCGGCGGGTTCAACACTCAAGCGGTGCGCCCGGAAACGCGAACTTTCCTCCCCGAGAAGGTCACCGTTTATGAAGTGGGTTTCAAATCCGACTGGCGGTTTGCGGACATGCCCGTGCGGATTAACGCGGGATACTATTATTCAAGTTATTCAAATATCCAGCGTCCAGGCGGAGACGTGAACCCGGTCACCAACGTCGCAGGCGCGGCGATCTACGCGGCTGAGGCGCGGATCCAGGGCATCGAGGCGGATGTGTCGATCCGTCCAGCCCGGGGGCTCGAGATTGGCAGCACCATCAGCCACACTGATGCCAAATATAAGCGGTACATGGTTCCAGCTTTTAACGTGGCGGCCGGTTGTCAGGGGCCGGTTTTTCCGTCCGGTAATCCTGCCGCGCCGAATTTCGCCGACCTGAGCTGTGCGCCATTCCAATTCGTCACCCCTTGGATCTACAGCGTTCACGCCTCGATCGACTTGCCGATCCCGAGCAGGATGGGCGAATTGTCGCTGTATACCACCTACAATCGCGTGAGCTCACAATATACCGCGCCTGGTCCGTTCGAGCCCGGCGCGTTGCTCAAGGGATACGGGCTGCTCAACGCTTCGCTCACTTGGAGAAACATTGGCGGCGGCCTATTGGATGCAACCTTATTCGCCAACAACATCACCAATAAACTTTATCGGGTGAGCAACACAAACAGCCTGAACAGCCTGCTAGTGATCAGCAGTCTCTACGGCGAGCCGAGGATGTTGGGTTTCAGACTGCGCTATCGGTTTGGTCAATAGCCGAATGCTAGTCGACAGCCTTAAACTCCGTTTCCCTCGGGTGGACAAGTACAGGTTGAGGTCGGTCGTCTCGATGGAGACCTCAACCAGAATTTTCGATCCGTGACCATTGTTCTGAGCGCAAGGTCTCGATCAGAAGGAAAAAGGAACATGGCGCTAATCAACCCTGCGAAAAACACGGTTCCACTTATTGCACGCTTGAAGGCCGAAGATGACCCGATCCGGCGACGCAACCTGCTGAACATGATTGATCACTCCCGTGCCGAGCTCGCGCTAAACTTCGATGCCACGCTCGCAGGATTGTCTGAGAACGCCCAGCACCGCAGCTACAATTCAAACGACCCTGAGCAGAATCCCAAAGGTAAGGTCGAAATAAGACGATATTATGAGCGCTTGCGAGACCTAAACCTGCTGCGAATAGAATGCGAAACGGATCGACTGGTGGTAGACAGGCACTGCGTCTTCAGAGAGGGGCCGCTTCGTATCGCCTATCCAGGCAAGGTCCTCGCGATGATGGGCATCGCCGTCGATCAAGAGGATGCTGACTACCTGTTCGAGGCTCGCATCGCGACGCTGTGGCCCTATGACGACGACGGACTTTGCCTCGGGGAGCACAGCTACATGGCGGGCGACGGCTTTGACGCGATTGCCGATCGAAAGCTGCGTTGGGAGGATATCCTTCCCGCCGACCCCTACCTGCCCGTGACCCAGGATCTTGCGTGGGCTTATCAGTAGTCCTTCCGTACCGGGCCTTCCGGATCCCACCGACATCATTCTCGTGCAGCTGGATGGCAGCGCCAGCATTGCCGCCTCCGATATGAGGTTTCCCACTGGCATGTCGATCAGCCCTGAGATTCCGAAGTGCCGTTATATCGCCGCCGCGGGAATTCGGCGCCACGCCGCAGGTTAATTTTTAGCTGCTGCCGATCGCAACAAGCCCGCGAACTACAGGCGTGTCATTGTACCATGACCGCGGCATCGGCCGGCGGTTCTAGGGTCAACGGCGGTGTCGGACTCCTACGAGGCGACGAACGATGCCGTCACTGCCATGGGACCGCTCGGCATCAAGACTTATTCTTCCATCTGGCATCCGATGAATCGCCCTCAGTTACCAGTGGATGACGATCGGTTGAGGCCGGCGGAGGGATGGCAAGAGATTGACTAAAGAAGGCGGCCTTTACAAGTGACTTGACCTGACTCCCAGAGCGGAGACTCGCTTACTTTGATCTATCCTTGCTGAAGGGTTAGCTGGAATCGTCGACTGCTTGGCAGCGTTGTCGTTCGACTGAGTAAACTGACGCTGCCGAAGCGCCCAATGTCGGCTTTTGTCGGAGGTCGCCACTGTCGGGCTGGACAGGAGCGACTGCTTTGTCCCAGCCCCAGTCGTTCATACTCCGCCGTCCCGATGAATGGACTGCGGACAAGGGGTTTCGAACGGCTTGATCATTAAGCCATAGCCTTGCAACGATTGCGCTTGCCAAACAACGGCGAATGCCGAAAGAATCTTGGCAATGCGCACCGACATCGACCATCTTCCTGCGGCCAAGCAGCGCGAGCTTGAGCGCATTGTCGAGATCATTTTCGAGGAATTTCGTGACGCGATCGGGAATGCCACCGGGCCTCGCAAGGGCGCGCGCATCCTCAAGATCGTGCTGTTTGGCAGCCACGCGCGGGGCGACTGGGTCGATGCGCCGCTGTCGGCAAACCAGTACAAGTCCGACTACGATATCCTCATCATCGTCAGCCAGAAGGAACTGACCGAGCGGGCGGCTTACTGGGCCAAGGCCGAGGAGCGGCTGATCCGGGCCTACACGATCGAGAAGACGCTGCGCACGCCGGTCAATTTCATCGTCCATTCGCTGCACGAGGTGAATGACGGCCTCGCCCATGGCCGCGTCTTCTTCATGGAAGTCGCCAAGGATGGGATCGCGCTTTACGAGGCGGACGATCGTGAGCTGACAACGCCGAAGCCGAAAACACCGCAGCAAGCGCTACACGCCGCGAGGGAGTATTTCGAGGACTGGATGCCGCAAGCCGCCAGTGCGCAAAAGGGCTTCTTGTTTTTTCTTTCTCAACATGAGCATCGGGATGCAGCCTTCATGCTGCACCAAGCCACTGAACGTCTCTATTCTGGCTTGCTGCTCACGTTGACTTTTTACGCCCCCCACAACCACAACATCACCTTCCTGCGGTCGCTGGCCGAAGGGCTGGATCGCCGCCTCTACGGAATCTGGCCAGAAACCACGCGCCGCGAACGCGCCATGTTCCAGAAGCTGAAGGAAGCCTACACCAAGGCCCGCTATTCCCGGCACTACCGGATCAGCGCCGAAGAACTGGCGTGGCTCGGTGAACGCGTCGAGGAACTGGGCCGCGTCGTCCATCAGGTCTGTTCGGAACGGATCGCCGAACTGGAAGCTGCCGCCGGGAAATAGTGATCCCGCCTGACAGCTTGCCCGGATTCCCCATGTCTGGCATATTCGGCGGCACGGGATGGAAGAACTGGCGGCCATCCCGGGGATAACCCTGCCAGGCATCATGTAGGTCCGGCCACTCCGGTCGGGCAGTTGCTGGAAGCCGCGATGGCGGCGCACAGTGGACACCGCTTGCACCATCCGCGCCCAGACGCGCGGACCGCTGGTGTGCGAGCTGCAAATGACACCCCCTACCGACGTTTACGCGCGCGAAGTGGTGATGGCGCGCGTCAATCATCTGATCCGGCGCAAACAGAATGAGATCGAACGCATCGCGCGTATCATTCGCGCCTGCTTCGAGCCCGAGACGGTCCAGGCACCCCAACCGGGGAAGATCAGGCGGATCATCCTGATCGGTCCCTATGCGCGCCGGTCATGGTATGAGGACCGGCACACGATCCAGTTCTCCGATTATGAATTCTGGATCGTCGTCAACCATCCCGCCTTCAAGCATGAGCGCTGCTGGCAGCGGGTGCGCGATGTCATCGACAGCGAGCTAGGCAACCGGTGCGCGGTCGATATCAACATATTCTCAAAGGCCGACATCCGTATCGCCAGGATCGAGCGCGACACCTTCATCCTTGATCGCATCGAAGCCGGCATCACGCTCTATCGCGCCTCTCGCGATGCACCGTTGAAAAACCGCGAACGTCGGGAGGCACGGCGATGAGCCCCTCCCGTTCTACGGCAGCCTTCGAGGCACTTTACCGGGCAGAATATGCGCGGGTTCTGCGCTTCCTCCGAAAGCGGATGGGCGGAGACGATGCCTCCGACCTCGCGCAGGAGGTTTTCGTGAAGCTGTTCGCTGCGGGCGTTGTCGAACATATCGAAAATCCGCCGGCCTATCTCACCCGATGCGCGCGCAACCTTCTTATCAGCCGTGCGCGTCGCAGGGCGTCGGCACACATCGTCACCTGTCCCATCGACGACGGCCGGGATGCACCGGCGCCTCCCGAGCAGACGTGGGAAATCGAGGAGGGAGACGTCCGGAGAATCTATCGACGGACACTGCTGGCCATGCCCCGCAAAACCCGCCGCATCTTCCTGATGCACCGGCTGAAATGCATGACCTAGGCGGAGATTTCCGAGCAGGTCGGCATCGGCTACGCTGGCGTCGAATATCATATGACGCGCGCCCTGGCACGGTGCCGCAGGACGGCTTCTGTGCATCGATTGTAGAATGGCTTCCTAGGCTGGCTATTGAGCGCCGCCAGCGGCGCAATCTTGCCACAGTTCTTGAGGGAGAAAGAGGCTCTGCCTCTCTCTCCCTACAAGGTGCCGCTTTGGGGCCGTGGCTCGCTGTGCTGCGCCCGCACCACCCCCGGCACCGGACCTTGCCCCCCTCTCTCCGCCCCTCGCCGGGTCGGCAGGGGTCATGCGCGGCATGACCCGCTGCGCGGATTGGAAGGGAGTAACAGCAATGACCCAGAGCACCGGCAAGCAAGACCCTCACAGCTGTATCACAGACCGCATCTTGGCCGAGCTCGAACAAGGCACCCGCCCCTGGCTGAAACCGTGGAGCGGCGGCGACATGGCCACGTCCCGGCAGGCTCGCCCCTTGCGGGCCACCGGCCAGCCCTACCGTGGGATCAACGTGCTTCTTTTGTGGATCGAGGCGCAGGCATCCGGCTTTGTCAGCCCTTCGTGGATGACCTATAAGCAGGCGCAAGCCTTAGGCGCGCAGGTGCGCAAGGGGGAGCATGGTGCGACCGTGGTCTATTATGGCGACAGCACCAAGACCGTGCATGACGATACCAGTGGGGAGGATCGGGAACAGGGCTTCCGTTTTCTGAAGACCTATACCGTGTTCAACGTGGCGCAGATCGACGGCTTGCCCGAACGATTCCATATCATACCGGAGCCCGCGCCGGAGATGGAGCGCATCGAAGCCGCCGAGACATTCTTTGCCAGCATCCCCGCAACCGTGAACCATGGCGGCAACAAGGCCTATTATATCCCGTCAGCCGACCGCATCCAGCTACCGCCCTTCCCAGCCTTCCATGATGCCCACGGATATTACGCCACGAGGGGCCATGAGACCGTGCACTGGACTCGCCATGAGAGCCGCCTTGATCGCAGCTTTGGCCGCGAGAAATGGGGCGATGAAGGATATGCCCGTGAGGATTTAGTGGCGTTATCTGGACAGTCTGCACCGCATGGCACTTTGCAGTAGGATGTGGTGATGGACGCCGACGGTAGGCAGTTATCAGGCTGGCCGTAGCGCTGACCCAAGAGCTGGCGGAGGCCAGCCTGATAACTGACGGGCCATAGGGCGCAACGGTGCGAGGTCAGCTTCCGGGTGGGGGGTCCGGGGGAGGGTTTCGCGCTGATGTCGATCATCTCTGTCTGCGAGCGTCGCGAGGCCAAGGGTCTCGATGCGCATGTGCCGCTGATCTTGCGCGACGACGCGCTTTACGATCCCGATCTGGATCGCTTCTTTCTCGACCTGCCGCTGTCGGGCGTCCGCTCGCGGCACTCGCTTCGCGCCTGTGCCTACGATGTCGCGGTCTGGCTTCGCTTTCTCGATGCCTTTGGCAAGACCGTGTGGACTGCGACCCGCGACGATGTGGTCGCCTATCATCGTGAGCGACGCCGCGACGAGGCTGATAACCGGATCACGGCGGCAAGCTGGAACCGGGCCGTCGCCAGTCTCGATCGCCTCTACCGCTGGGGCGAGCAGCAAGGGCTGATCGCCGAGGCGCCGTTCAGCCGCCGTGCCGTGTGGCGACCGGCGCAGGGCGGCCGTCGCGGCATGATCGCGGCGCGCAACGACGCCTATGAACGTGTCGCGAGGCGGTCGGATGTTCGGTTCGTCCCGATGGACGACTACCGCATTTTCCGTGAGGTCGGCCTGCGCGGTCTCGCCCCTGACGGCACCGAGCGCCCTGGCGCGCGCGATCGGAACGGGCTGCGCAACGCGCTGTTCGCCGATCTTCTCGTCACCACCGGCCTGCGCCTCGAAGAGGCGTCGTGCCTGCTCGCTGCCGAGCTCACGGCGATCGACCGCGAAGACGGTGATGGACAACAACTTTGGCTGCCTCTCCCGCCGCCGCTCACCAAGGGCGACCGAGGACGCAGCGTTCTGGTCCCGCGCCGGCTGCTTCGTCAGATCGCCGCCTATGTCGCCGTCGAACGGGCCGCAGGCGTTGCCAAGTTTGCCGCGCGCGATGGCGCGGCCAGTTTTGAGCGACCGATCCCTGTCACTCGCGCCGGTCTCGACCGCATGCGGGATATCTGCACCCCGGAGGAACGATGCCGCCTGATCCTGTGTGATGAGGATGGAACGCTCCGGGAGCCGGCGGCGCTATGGCTGACCGAGGTCGGGCAACCTGTCCGTCCCAACTCGTGGGAGGTGATCTTCACTCGGGCCTGCAAGCGGTGCGCGGAGAACGGTTTTCCGCTGTCGATCAGCCCGCACCAGCTTCGCCACACCTTCGCAGTCCATATGCTCGCGTTGCTGATCCAGCAGCGACTACGCGAAGCCGCATTGCCGGCGGGGGCGGTAGAGAGCTACCGGCTGATCTTGGGCGACCCGCTGCAACAGGTGCAACGCCTGCTCGGCCACGCGAGCCTTACGACCACCTATATCTACCTCGACCATATCGCGACCCGCGCCGATACGGTCGACGCAGCCGTAGAGGAGCTACTCGCGCTGCTGCCGGGACCGCAGGGCGCATGAGCGGGCGTCCCCGCAGGGGCCGGCCTGTCGCTTTCGCTCCGATCACCCCGGAGGCTGTGCAGCCCGATCCGGTGCTCGGCCTCAAGTTCACCATCGAGGCGCGGCATGGCGGGACCGTCCTGGTCGATATGACCGGGCTCGAGCCTCGTCCGCTCGCCATTGCCTTTGCCGGCGCGCTCCATCGGTCAGCGGCACTCGGCGGATCAATCGGTGCGGCCAGCGTCATCAAGCAGTATCTCCAGGTCTATCGTCACTTCTTCGCCTGGCTTGCCGACGAAGCGCCGAAGGTGGCCGGCATCAGTGATCTCCACGCGGCCCATATCGATGGTTTTTCCTCCACGCTCGAGCGACTCGGGAAGAGCGCGATCCACCGGCACATAATCGTGGGCAAGGTGATCAACACATTGCGCATGATGGAGGCAGATCGGCCCGACCGGATCGCGCCCGACCTGCATGAGCGGCTTCGTTACACGTTGGCCACTTCGGCAGGTCGCTCGACCCCGCGCGATGCCTACAGTCCGTTCGTCGCTCGCGCACTGCGCGACGCCGCAAGGGCCGATATCGAAGCGATGTTCCGCCGTTTCGGCGCCGATGACGACCACACCGATGAGGGCGATCCGATCATCGCCAGGGCGCGCGCTGAAGTCGAAGCGGTCATCGCGCGGCAGGGCTTTATCGTCGCAGACCATCCCGCGCTGAAGAGCCTCTATTTCATGCGCGCACGGCGCGGCCTGCCGATCAGCACGCTGGTCGATGACCTGCATCGCCGCCATCATCTTCACGTCACCGATATCCCCCATTGTTCGTGCTACTTTCGCTCGATACTGGCCTGGAGCCCGAGTGCTTGAAGGCGTTGACGGTTGATTGCCTGGCCAACCCATCCGCTGGCACTGTCGAGTTGCGTTACCTGAAGCGACGCGCCCGCGCTGCCGAGCACAAGAGTATGCGCGTGCGCGACGGCGGCATCGGCACGCCAGGTGGCCTTATCCGCCGGCTGATCGAGGTCACGGCAGTTGCGCGCCAACATCTGTCCGCTGATTGTCTCTGGGTCTACCACAACGCTGGCGGGCTGCACGCCGGTATTCGTCATCCGCGCGAACGTCTCGATGCGTGGGTGGCTCGGCACCGGATTGTCGATGACGACGGCAAGCCGCTCTACCTTCTGCTTTCCCGCCTTCGCAAGACCCACAAGGCGCTGTGGTACACCAAGACCGAAGGGCATATGGCTCGGTTCGCGGTCGGGCATAGCCGTGAGGTCGCCGCGCGCCATTACGCGGATCTACCCTCGCTCCGGCCCCTGCACGAGGCCGCGGTCGCCGATGCCTTCCGCGAGGCGGTCGCCGCTGCGATGCCGACCATACTCCCGCCCACTGCGGAGCAGGCACTGCGCGAAGGGCCCGAACAGGCCGCGCCGCTGATGCCGCCAGATACGGTCGATCCGCTGCTCGACGGCGAACAGGATGTCTGGCTCGCCGCTTGTGCGGGCTTCCATCGCAGTCCCTTCGCCGAGGTTGGTTCGCCCTGTTCTCAGCCTTTCTGGGGGTGTCTCCATTGCCCCAACGCTGTCATCACCGCGCGCAAGCTGCCCGCGATCCTGGCCTTCCTCGCATTCGTCGAAGATCAACGGCAGGGCCTGCCTGGTTCTGACTGGATGGCCAAGTTCGGGCAGGTTCATGCCCGGATAGTCAACCAGATTCTGCCAGCATTTTCCGATGCGGTCGTCGCCGAAGCGCGGCTGCGCGCAACCGACGAGCATCTCTATCTCCCGCCCGAGACGCGCGCATGACGGCCCCCGCCTATGTCCCGGCGCTCGCGTTCGATGATCGGCCCGTGTTGACGATTGTGCCGCTCAAGCCGGGCCATTCCCGTGAGGCACTGTCGCGTGTCGGTGACCCGAGCTGGGATCTTGGACCCGCTGTTTTCCGCGAGAACGCCCGGCGCTGCCATGTCACCGTGCATTTCGACGTGCTTGAACATGCCGATGTGCAGGCGACGATGCGCGCCTATCTCTATGCCCGTCTCAACGTCGATCTCCCCGGCTACCGTCCGAAGCTATTGCCCGCCTGTATCCGGCAAGCGTTCAATCGGGCGCGGCGCTTCTTCGGTTTTGCGCGCGGACGACTGGGTGTGCTCGACCTTAGCCGCATCGATCCCGCGCTGATCGATGCTTATGCCCGCCATCTGCGTGATGATCCCGCAAGGAGGCCCGTCATCGTTGGCCACCTTCTCGAGGTGATCATCGATCTATACCATTACCGCGACCATCTTCCCGGTGGCGGCCTGTCGTTTGAGCCTTGGGAAGGACGGGCTCCTGCGCGCGTCGCTGGCTATCGGCATGTCCGGGAGAACCGCACACCGCGTATGCCCGAGGGGATCATCACCCCGCTGCTGGCCTGGTCGCTGCGCTATGTCACCGTCTTCGCGCAGGATATTTTCGCGGCCCGGCGTGAGCTTGATCGCCTCGAAGCCCAACGTGACCGCTGGTTTGCTGCCGAACGGGGACTGGCACACGCCGAGCGTCGTCAACGGCAGCGGATGCGATTGCAGCGCTATTTCCGGTCGCGCGCGCGGCAAGGCCGAGGCGTACCGGTCTGGGTAAGCCCACCCAACGGATCTGCCTCCATCGATCCGGCCAGCGGGACGACCATGCCAGTCGTCAACGTGCAGCTTCTCCATCTCCACGTCGGGGTCGACGCCGCCGCAGAACCGGCGATGCACCTTACTCTCGCTGGCGGTGCTTCCGATCTCATTGAAGCTGCCATCGCGGATATGGGCGTCGAACCTGGCGGTATGGATACGCCGATCTCGATTGATCCCGATCGTGGTTTACCATGGCGGCCCCGTTTCGATGCCAAGTCCCTTATCCTCGAAGAGCGCATGCTGCAGGCGGCAGCCTATGTGGTCTGCGCTTATCTGACCGGGATGCGCGATTGCGAGGTGCAGGCGATGCGTCGGGGATGCCTGACCCTCAAGCGGAGTGAGGATGGCGTCGTGTCACGGCACCGCGTGCGTTCCACCGCCTACAAGGGCAAGGGTAGCGGGGGAGCGCCGGCCGAGTGGGTGACCATTGCTCCTGTCGCTGATGCGATCAGTGTGCTCGAGCTATTGTGCAAGCGTGCGGCCGACGCTCGCGGCCTTGATACACTCTGGCCCGTGCTGTCACTGACGCGGAGCCGCAAGTCGCACGTTTCCGCGGAGATCGTCCGTCAGATCAACGCCTACCGTGACCATCTCAACACGCTGTTCGGTTCGGACGAGGCGCCCGCTATTCCGCCAGGACCGGACGGCAAGCCCTGGCGGATTACGACCCGCCAGTTTCGCCGCACCATTGCATGGCATATCGCCAACCGCCCCTTCGGAACGGTGGCTGGCATGATCCAGTACAAGCATGCCTCCGTTGCCGCCTTCGAGGGCTACGCAGGAAGCAGCGCCTCCGGGTTCCGCGCCGAGGTGGAGACGCAGCGCGGACTCGGCCAGCTCGACGACTTGCTCGATTATTTCGACAGGCGGCGAGGTGGGGCCTCCCTTTCCGGACCAGCGGGCCGGCGCATCGAGCGCGTCCTCGATGAGACGGCCACGCAACTCAGCCCATTGCCAGCGATGATCGCCGACCGGTCCCGTCTGCGCACCATGCTCGCCAGCCTTGCCCGCACCCTGCATGTCGGCACGCTGGCCGATTGCTTCTTCGATCCGGCAACAGCCTTGTGCCTCAAGCGTGCGACAGATTCCTCGGCGAACCGGCCGTTGACAGCACTTTGCGAACCGACCCGCTGTCCGAACGCCTGCATCGCCGAACGTCACCGGCCCATCTGGGAGCGGAGCGCCACCGAGGCGCGGATGTTGCTGCGCGAGAAGCGCCTGCCTGGATTGCAACGAGCAGCGCTCCAGCACGAGGTTGACCGGATCGAGGGCGTGCTGGCCCAGATCGCGCCTGAAGGCGCGACGCCGCCCTTTCGGGCGGCGGTAGAGGGAGAGGAGGGCCTGGAGATGGGGTGACGGGATGAGGAGCGGGAGAGGCCTGCTTCGCCCGTCGTGGAGATCGAACATGTCCCGCTCATCAGCGCCGGCCGAGCGCGCCGACGTTTATACCCGCATCACCACCGAGATCATTGCCGCCATCGAGGCGGGCGCGGGCACCTGGCGCATGCCCTGGCATCATGATGGCGCCGCCGTCACGCGGCCCGAGAACTTCTCATCCCATAAGCGCTACCGGGGCGTGAACGTGCTCGCGTTGTGGGCGGCCGCACAGGTGAGCGGCTATGCCAGCGGCCTGTGGGGCACCTATCGGCAGTGGCAGGCGGTCGACGCCCAGGTTCGCAAGGGCGAACGCGGCACGACAGTCGTTTTCTGGAAGCAGGCTGCGTCCAACGTCGATCAAGACCATGACGATGGCGATCAGCGGCCCGGTCGTATGTTCGCTCGCGCTTTCACCGTGTTCAACCTCGCGCAGGTCGAAGGTTATGAGCCTGCGCCGGTCACCCTATTGCCGGAGACCGAACGCCTCGCCCATGCCGAAGCATTCGTCGCGGCGCTGAACATTCCGATCACCGAAGGCGCCTACGATGCCCATTATCGCATCGATCTCGACCAGATCTTCATGCCGCCTTTCTCGGCGTTTCACGATGCAGCCGCTCACATGGGCACCCTGCTGCACGAGTCCGGCCACGCCACAGGGGCAAAGCATCGGCTCGACCGCAACTTCCAGGACCGGTTCAAGCGCGATTGGCTGCCGATCGAAGAAGCCTGCGCCGAACTCACCGCATCGTTCGTCCTGGCGGACCTCGGCATTGCCCATCATCCGCGCCCCGATCACGCCGCCTATGTGGCATCGTGGCTCAGTGCTCTGAAGAAAGATCCACGGGCGATCTTCACCGCCGCCAGCAAGGCCCAGCAAGCCGCCGACTGGATGTGGGCGCAGCAGCCCCAGCGCGAGGAGTTGGCAGCATGACCAGCACCTCCGCTCGACCCCCAAAAATTCAAATTAGGGCTGGACTGTCAGGATATGTGGCTGAACTAGGCGCCGCCTTTCTTGCGGCCGATCTTGGGCTTTGTATCGAGCCGCGCCCCGATCACGCCAGCTATATCGCAAGCTGGATCAAGGTGCTTCAAAACGACACCCGCGCCATCGTGCAAGCGGCCGCCCATGCCGAACGCGCCGTTGCCTATCTTCACCAACTGGCGGCCCCCGAAACGATCCAGCAAGCGGCGTAGACTAATTATGATGAGGCTGCCCCAAGCAGGGCGGCCCCGTCGTTTGTCGCACCCACCGGCCCCATGTGCGGGCCGCTCCCTTCGATCGCGGCTGATCCGTTTCAGGCAGCGAGCGGCGAAACCGAAGTTTGCTTTCCGCCCACACGCGGCGCGACGGAAATCTTCACCCGAACGTCCCGGTTGAGCCGGTCGAGAATCCGCAACAGCCGGTCGATGGTGAAACGCTCCAGTTTGACCTGACGGATACGCGAAAAATCGGCGGCCGATATGCCAGTGCGCGCTTCCGCATCGCGCACCGTCAGCCGCTCGGCATCAAGCGTTTTAACGATTTCAGCAGCAAGGATCGCACGGAACTGGCGAATGCTGGCATCGGGCTGATCGAAGTCGGCAAAGACATTGCCAGAACCACGGATCAGTTCGAAATCGTTATCTTGGTCAGCCATCGAGCATCTCCTTCAGCCGCTTGATCCGCTCGCGCACGAGATCGATCTCGTGGCGTGGCGTCGCAATTCCCTTGGTCGATTTCTTCTGGAAGGCATGAACCACCCAGATGTCATCGCCCAGTTGCAGCGCATAGACGACCCGATAGGCGTCGCCGCGCTCCTTGATCGCCAGTTCCCACACACCGGCACCCAGCCCGGCAAGCGGCTTGGCAATGTCCGGCGTTCCGCCATCGGCGACCACGGTCAGGGCATCCAATGCCCGATCCATGGCACGCGCAGGGAACGCCTCGAAATCCTTACGCGCCGCCTTGATCCAAGAGACAGTGCGGAGCGTGTTACGTGATTTCATCATATGTAGTCAAATTTGCCAACGATGTCAATCCGCTTGCAGCATCATGCCGCCGCTGCAAATGGCGAGGTGCTGACCAGCACTTCCACGGCTTTCAGCTTATGCTCGGGCGCGAGATGGGCATAGCGCAGCGTCATCGCATAATCGCTATGCCCAAGCAGTTCGCGCACGGTGTTGAGATCGACCCCGCCCATTACCAGCCGCGAGGCGAAATGGTGGCGCATGTCATGCCAGCGGAACGCGGTGATGCCCGCATCCTTGAGCAAATGCCGCCACGAGAAATTGACGCGATCAAACCGCTGGCCCGCGTCGTTCACAAAAACCAGCCCATCGGTGCTTTCCGCTTGCGCCCGCCAGCCCTGCAAAACGAACATGGCCTCCCGGTTGAGCGGGATATGGCGCGTTCGCCGCGACTTCGCGGTCGCACCCGTCACGGTCAGAATACGCCGGTCGAGATCGACATTCGACCAGGTGAGATCGAAAAGTTCACCGCGACGGCAGCCCGTGTTGATCGAGAGCAGGATTAGCGGCTTTACATGGTCGGTAAAGGCCAACTGCCGCAGGCTCGGCAGCAATTCATACCCGCGTTCGCTCCGCCAACGGTTAGCCGAATCGCGCTCGGCGCGGCGGCGCTCCTCGCGAACATCGAGCGCCGCCCGCAAGCGGGCCTCTTCGTCGTAGGAGAGATAGCGAACTTTGGGGCAATTGTCGGTACGCGATTTCTTGACCTTGGCGAGAGGATTGGTCCCGAGCAATTCCCATTCCACCGCGCGGTTGAATGTGGCCTTGATTGAGGAAATATCCCGGTTGATGGTTTCGAGGCTCAGCCCGCGTTCGACCTCGCCTGCACGCCAGCGTTCGACATCTAGAGCCGTGATTGCATCGAGGCGCTTATCCAACAGCACTTTGAACGCGGTCGCCAGCCGGTTGAGGTTTTGCTTATGCGCTTTTTGATTGGCCTTGGCCCAAAGCCCATAGTCGCCATCGAGAAAGGCGCGGAAGGTCGGCACCTCCCGCTTGGGCTTGCGCGCTTCGATGGGATCAATGCCGCGATAGACTTCGGAAAGAATGACGCGGGCGCTCTCGCGCGCCTCGGACAAACCCACCGCATCAGCCCTGCCCAGCCACACCCGCTTGCCCCGCGCATATTCGCAATAGAAGGACTTCACCCCGGCGGGCGTTATGCGCAGGATCAAGCCTTTCAGTCGGGCATCCCTATAATCTTTGACTTTAACCGATATGGGAAACTTATCGACCATGGATTGTGTCAAAGCAGTCCGCATTATTCCGGCCTCGCATGCCAAAATCAAATCCCGAATCGCATCGTTCTGGTGGTGCGCTGGTGGTGCAACCTGCTGCAACAGAGCGGAACATAACGGGACAATCTGCACCACCAGACATGTCGGCAGACTGGCAGAAAAGACCATATTTTTCAAGGTTTATCGTTTAACTTCGGTGCATTAGGAGCCATCAAAAAGGCGGGCTGGGGGTGTGGGGGTCGGAGGTTCGAATCCTCTCGTCCCGACCAAAATTCATGAATGAAGTGGTGAAATAAACGCGGTTTCGCGAGCGCCCTTCCTGGCTGACCAAAATCCTATTTTTCCTATTTTGGCGCAAGGCGGCGATTTTCGCTGTCCTACAGCGAACCATATGGGATAAATGCTTCGCCTCATTCGGATAGAGGAGGCGGTTTCATGGATGTTGCGGCGCTGATTGATGAAGTGATCGCGCGCGAGGGGGGCTATAGCAACCATCCCGCGGATCGGGGCGGCCCCACCAATTTCGGCATTACCCAGGCAGTGGCGCGGGCCAATGGCTATGCTGGCGACATGCGGCAGTTGCCACGCAGGATGGCCGAAGCAATTTACCGGCGGCTTTACTGGGAACGGCCAGGCTATGCCTTCGTCGCGCAGGCCGCGCCGCACATAGCGGCGGAACTGTTCGACAGCGCCGTCAACATGGGTCCGGGAACCGCGACAGGGTTCCTGCAAAGAGCGCTCAACGCCCTCAATCGCAACCAGAAGGATTATCCCGACCTGAAGGTCGATCGCGCGATCGGGGCGAAGACGCTGGCGGCGCTGCGCGCCTTCATGATGCTGCGCGGCAAGGCCGGGGAGAAGGTGCTGCTCAAGGCGATCGAGGCGTTGCAGGGCGAACGCTATGTAGCGCTGGCCGAGAGCAGGCCCGCCAATGAGGCGTTTCTCTACGGCTGGCTTGCAAACCGGATCGGCAATTGATGAGCGTGTCCCGCGCCAGGCGGACACCGGCGGATCCCTGGACGGTGCGCGCGAGACCCGCGTTCCTCTACGTCATGTACGGGCTGCTGTTATGGTCCGTACCGCTGGGGCTGGTCGGAGGCGCGCGGCCGGAGATGGCCGAAGCGATCATCCGGACGATGCGCGCCTATTTCGAAGCGCTGCCCGAACCGCTCTATGCGCTGTTTGGAACAGGCTATCTCGGCTACACGGCAGCGCGCACATGGGGAAAGGTGAAAGGCGCTGAACGGTAGCAACGCGCGCCCCGCTTTTCGCCAACCATAATGAGAGGGGCCGCTGGGCAGATAAATCCCAGCGGCCCATCATTGACATGGTCAGCGGCCGGAAGCGCCGCCCAAGGGAAACGTGGATCGCGCTATCTTCGCAAGCGGAGGACCATCACGCCACGGATCGCGGCGCAGATGCCTCAAAATGCTCTTGAAAATCGACGCCGACGGCGTCGCTCAGCGGCGCGTTTCCCGAAGGGACTTGACCGACCTCACTGCTGAACCATGAGACATCGGATCACCTCCTTTCGCTTGTTGAAGCCCGGCGTGGCCTGCCTTGGAAATCATCTCGTGCTTGGCCACGAACCGGACTGTGAATCAGACGGAAGACATGATCAAGACTTGTAATATTCTTTTTTCGAATCATACTTGCGCGTCCGCTTGAAAAGCCGATCTGGTGCGTCACGAGGCAACCGGCCCACAAGATATGGCGAAATTCGTGCCGACAGCAGCGCGGTTAGCGGCGGCAATCCTCGATCACGCGTCCCACCTCTGCCCAGGCGGGAACGATCAGCGTTTCCAATCCCTGGACTTCCACCGCGAACCGGCCCCGGCTGTAGGCAATCTGGTCAAGCGTCGCGTCGCTGGCGGCGCGGATGGCGAGCGTGCCCGTAGTGGCGGCCGTAGCAGGCCAGCTGACCGCACCATAGGTCGTGCGCAGCGTCATCGACCCCTGCCCCGCTCCCGCGCGCAGAAAGCTGATCCGGCCCGCCGCAGGATCGCAGCGCACTGTCAGCATAGCGCCGGCGCCGGGCGTGGAGAAGGCAGCCATCGACCCCGCGCCTTCGGCACGATACGCCCAGTTGCCGGGCGTGGCGGGGCGATATTGCCAGTCCAGCGGCGCCGGAACGGGCGCAGGCGCCGGGGCTGGCGCGGGAGGCGGCGATGACGGCCGGGGCGCTGGCGCTGGCGCCCGCTCCGGCGCGCCCACGCAGGAGGGTAAAAGGAACAGCATGGGCGCGAGCGCGACGGAGATGGGATAAAGACGCATGCCGCTTCATGCCCGAGGCAGGGGGAAGGCTTCAACCGGAAAAGGGCCGGGCAGCCCGAAAGGCGAGCCAGCGGACCGGCGCGCCCGCCATGGCCTGTCCCTCAACAATGCGCGCGCGTGGCCGCAGGCAGGCGGAAAGGCCCCTCAACGCCAGCTGCCGATTGACAGTTTCCCGCCGAATCGCTAGGGGCTGGCTCATCCCGGACATGCTGGTGAGCGGCAGTGCATGGCACTGGCCGTCTTTTTTGCGTCCCGGGGGCTATCGAATCGGCTGAAGTCCTTCTAGGGCTTTGGCCCGGACGCTTTGAGATGGGATGGCGCCAACCGTCCCGTGGAGCAGGAGTACAGATTACCATGGCACGTATTGCGGGTGTTAACATCCCGACCAACAAGCGCGTAATCATCGCGCTCACCTACATCCACGGCATCGGCCGCAAGACCGCCGTCGACATCGCCACGAAGCTGGGCATCGACCAGAGCCGCCGCGTTCAGGACCTGTCGGACGCCGAAGTCCTGCAGATCCGCGAAGCCATCGACGCCGACCTCACCGTTGAAGGTGACCTGCGCCGTGAAACCGCGATGAACATCAAGCGCCTGATGGATCTGGCCTGCTATCGCGGCCTGCGTCATCGCAAGGGCCTGCCGGTCCGCGGTCAGCGCACGCATACCAATGCGCGCACCCGCAAGGGCAAGGCCAAGCCGATCGCCGGCAAGAAGAAGTAAGAAACAGTCCGGGGGACTATTTCGTCTTCTTCTCCGCCGGAGGCAGTTCTCCCCAAAGCGAGACGCCTCCAGCAACACAAGTTTCGAGTAGGATTTGAGCAACATGGCACGCGAACCCCAGCGCATCAAGCGGCGCGAGCGCAAGAACATCTCGGCCGGCGTCGCGCACGTCAACGCCAGCTTCAACAACACCATGGTCACCATCACCGACGCCCAGGGCAATGCGATCAGCTGGTCCTCGGCAGGCATGATGGGCTTCAAGGGCAGCCGCAAATCGACCCCGTACGCCGCGCAGGTTTGCGCCGAGGACGCGGGCCGCAAAGCCGCCGAGCATGGCGTGCGCACGCTGGAAGTCGAAGTGAAGGGCCCCGGTTCGGGCCGTGAATCGGCCCTGCGCGCTCTGCAGGCCGTCGGCTTCCACATCACTTCTATCCGCGACGTGACGCCGATCCCGCACAATGGCGTGCGTCCTTCCAAGCGTCGCCGCGTCTAACAGCGGCACAAGGCTTGCCGGGCGGCGGACGCGTCGCCCGTTTACCCATCTGCATCGCCGCAACGTCCTGCCGGGTTCAGGATTTCAGCGTTCCGGCCTTATCCCCAGGGGAAATACATGACTGTCAACATGAAGAACTGGCAGGAATTGAAGAAGCCCAACAGCCTTGAGATCAAGGCCGCGGGCGACGGCAAGCGCAAGGCGACCTTCGTCGCCGAGCCGCTGGAGCGCGGCTTTGGCCTGACGCTTGGCAACGCGCTGCGCCGGGTTCTTCTGTCCTCGCTCCAGGGCGCGGCGGTCACCTCGATCAAGATCGAGAACGTCCTGCATGAATTCTCGTCGCTGGCCGGCGTGCGTGAAGATGTCACGGACATCGTCCTCAACATCAAGCAGGTCGCGCTGCGCATGGAAGGCGACGGACCCCGCCGCCTGCAACTGTCCGCGACCGGGCCCGGCGAAGTCCGCGCTGGCGACATCACGACCGTTGGCGACATCGAAGTGATGAACCCCGAACTGGTGATCTGTCACCTGGACCAGGGCGCGACGCTGAACATGGAACTGACCGCTGACGTCGGCAAGGGCTATGTCCCCGCCGTCGCCAACCGTCCGGCCGATGCGCCGATCGGCCTGATCCCGATCGACGCGCTTTACTCGCCGGTCCGTCAGGTCGCCTACAAGGTGGACAACACCCGCGTCGGCCAGGAACTGGACTATGACAAGCTGTCGCTGACCGTCGAAACCGACGGCACCGTCACGCCGGAAGACGCGGTGGCCTATGCCGCCCGTATCCTGCAGGACCAGCTCCAGCTGTTCGTCCACTTCGAAGACGCGCTGCCCGTCGCCGCTCCGGCCGCTGGCGCATCTGCCTCGGCCGCTTCGGAAGGCGAAAGCGACACCAACCAGATCAACCGCTACCTGCTCAAGAAGGTGGACGAACTGGAACTGTCGGTCCGCAGCGCAAACTGCCTCAAGAACGACAACATCATCTATATCGGCGATCTGGTCCAGAAGACCGAAGCCGAGATGCTGCGCACCCCCAATTTCGGTCGCAAGTCGCTGAACGAAATCAAGGAAGTGCTGTCGTCCATGGGCCTGCGCCTGGGCATGGACATCCCCGGCTGGCCGCCGGAAAATATCGAGGAAATGGCCAAGAAGCTCGAACAGGAGCTGCTGGGCTGATCCAGTCCCGTCACTCCGGCGCCTGCCGGGGTTTCAGGCCCCAAGGGCAACCTTGGGGCACGAGATCCCAGCTTCCGCTGGGATGACGACATCAAGGTGATAGGCACGACCTCAACTGTGCCGGGTCTGGGCTACCTCACACGGGCCCTTAACGAACGAAGGAAGATATCATGCGTCACAAGATCGGTCATCGTAAGCTGCAGCGCAGCACCGGGCATCGTAACTCGCTGCTCCGCAACCTCGCAGCCTCGCTCATCAAGCATGAGCAGATCCAGACCACCACGCCCAAGGCGAAGGAACTGCGTCCCTACGTCGAAAAGCTGATCACCCTCGCCAAGAAGGGTGGCCTGTCGAACCGTCGTCTGGCCCATGCCCGTCTTCAGGACGACACGCAGCTGACCAAGCTGTTCGAAGTTCTGGCCGAGCGTTACAAGGATCGCAACGGCGGCTACACCCGCGTCATCAAGGCCGGTTTCCGCGCTTCGGACGCAGCGCCGATCGCGATCATCGAACTGGTCGATCGCGACGTCGATGCGAAGGGCCAGGATTCGGGCCCGGTGCAGAACGCCGATGCGGACGAGCTGGAAGCAGCCTGATCGGGCAAACCGCTTTTACAAAGGCGGATCAGTAGATTAGAAACAGGCCATGGCTCAACCGAGCCATGGCCTGTTTCATTTTTAGCGGTACGAACAGGAGAGGATGCGCGCTTTTCAGCTGTTATTGGCGGCGCTGATCCTGCTGGCGGCGACGCCCGCCGCCCTGGCCGGACCCGATGCGGGCGGCATTCGCCATGACGCCCCCGCCGCGCTGCGCTATCCCGACGCCAGGCGGCTCGACCTGATCGACGAGCGTTTCGGCATCAAGGTGGCCGACCCCTATCGCTGGCTGGAAAATGACATTCGCACGGACTCGAATGTGCGCGATTGGGTGGACAGGCAGAACGCCCTCACCCGCCGCACCATCGATCGCCTGCCCGGGCGCACCATCCTGCGCAAACGGATGGAAGCGCTGCTTGGCCAGGGCCGCTTCACGCTGCCGCGCAAAGCCGGGAACCGCTATTTCTACGGCTATAACAGCGGGCTTGAACGGCACACCCCGCTCTATGTCCGGGAGGGGTTGAGCGGGACGCAGCGGCTGCTGCTGGACCCCAACAGCTGGGCCGAGGATGGCGGCGTGGCGCTGGCCGAATGGGCGCCCTCCCCCGACGGCCGACGGCTGCTCTATGCGGTTCAGGTGGCGGGCAGCGACTGGCGCACGCTGAAGATACTGGACGTCGATAGCGGCCGGGTGCTGGACGACCGGGTCGATTGGGTGAAATTCTCCCAGCTGGCGTGGGACGGGCGAGGCGAGGGATTTTTCTACGCGCGTTTTCCAGACCCGCAGGATGGGGAAGCCTTCCGCTCCGCGACGCTGGGGCAGCAGATATTCTATCACCGGCTGGGCCAGCATCAGGCGCAGGATCAGTTGGTCCATGCGACGCCCAAGCGCCCCAGGCTGGGCCATATGGCGCAGGTGACGAGCGATGGCCGCTGGCTGCTGGTCAGTTCCTTTGAGGGCGCCGACCCGCGCCGCGAGCTGCGCGTGGCGGAGTTGACAGGCGGGCGGCTGAAGCTGCGCATGCTGGTGCGCGGGATCAGCAATGACTGGCGACTGATCGGCAGCCGGGGGTCGATGCTTTATTTCATCACCGACCTTGGCGCGCCCAACCTGCGCGTGGTGGCGATCGATGCGCGCAACCGGCGGCGGGGCGTGCAGCAGGTGGTGGCGGAACGCACGGACAGCCTGGCGGGCGGATCGCTCATCGGCAGCCGCCTGATCCTCGCCTATGCCGCCGGTGCGCAGACGGTCGCGGAGCTGGTCGAACTGGACGGACGGCGGGTGGGCGACGTGCCGCTGCCGGGCGTCGGCGCTGCGGCGGGCTTTTCGGGGCGGGACGGCGATCCGGAAACTTTCTTCAGCTTTTCCGGCTTCACCAATCCGCCCAGCATCTACCGCTTCGACACGGCGACGCTGCGTTTCGACCTGTTCGCCCGGCCCGACCTGTCATTTGACCCGGATCAGTTCGGGATCGAGCAGGTCAGCTATCCGTCGAAGGACGGCACGCTGATCCCGATGACGGTCATCCGCAAGAAGGCGCTGGCGGCCAGCGGAAAGCCCGCGCCCACGATCCTCTATGGCTATGGCGGGTTCAACATATCCCTGACGCCGGGCTATTCGGCCACGCGGCTCGCATGGCTGGAACAGGGCGGGGTCTATGCCGTCGCCAACCTGCGCGGCGGCGGCGAATATGGCCGCGCCTGGTATGATGCCGGGCGGGCGGCGAACAAGCAGAATGTGTTCGACGACTTCATCGCGGCGGGCGAATGGCTGAAAGCGCAGGGCTATACCACGAAGGACGGGCTGGCGATCGAGGGGCGATCCAACGGAGGACTGCTGGTGGGCGCGGTCGTCAACCAGCGGCCCGACCTGTTCGCCGCAGCACTGCCGGCCGTGGGCGTGATGGACATGCTGCGTTTCGACCGCTTCACCGCCGGGCGCTACTGGATCAAGGATTATGGTTCGCCGGACAGGGAAGAAGATTTCCGGCTGCTCCATTCCTATTCGCCCTATCATAATATCCGGGTGGGACGGGATTACCCCGCAATCCTGGTGAAGACCGCCGACACCGACGACCGCGTGGTGCCCGCGCACAGCTTCAAATATGCCGCAGCGTTGCAGGCGGCGGACCTAGGCCCCAGGCCGCGCCTGCTGCGCGTCGATACCCGCGCGGGGCATGGGTCGGGAAAGCCTGTCGACAAGCTGATCGACGAATATGCCGACAGCTATGCCTTTGCCGCTTATTATACGGGGCTGAGCATCCGCGACGAACCGTGACGCGTGTTCAGCCGTGCGACAGCCGATTGGGTCTAGAGCGCCGCCGGTCTGAAGGAGCGATGGCGATGATCGGCAAGGCAGGTTGGATAACAGGATCGGCATTTGGCGCGGCTTTGCTGGTGACCGGCGCGGCAATGGCCCAGACGCAGCCCGATTATGACTATCCCGGCCCCAATGATCGGCAGGCGCAGGAAGAGAGCGCCGCCGATGAATATAGCTATAGCGACGAGGATGATGTGGCGCAGGGCCGGCAGGAGCCAGCGGACGAAGAAGATTTCTCCGATGTGGTCGGATCCGGGCAGGCGCAGCCGCCTTCCGCCCGCCCCGATGAAAACAGCCGCCGCTTCGGATCGCGCGACGACCAATATGCGCCCGGTGCGCAGGACGCCGACGAGCGGGAGGAAAGCGCGATGACCAATGCCTGCGCGCTGGCTGCGCGGGATGAGGCGGAGCGCGACGGCGGTTATGCCGAAGTCCGTCAGATGGAGGCCCCGCGCGACAGCCGCGACGGCTTCAGCATAGATGGCGACGTCGAGATACGCAGCGGATGGCGTGCGCAGGACGGACGCCTGCGCCATTTCACCTGCACGATCGCGAACGGGCGCATCCGGGATGTCTATTTCCCGCGGGATCGGGCCGCCCGCTAGGCGGTATCGGCATTCAGCCCCGGCGGCCTGCAAACGGCGATTTTGGCGCATCCCGACCGCGCCCTTTCGAATGGCCGCTTCCGCTTTCTCGCCGGTCCGGCAATCGGCTGTTTCCAGAGAGCGCGCAAATGCTCTAGGCGACCGGCATGCGTCCCCCGTCCTCCCCCCATCGCACAGGCGCAATCGCGTTCATCCTGGTGACGGCGCTGCTCGACGTCATGTCGATGGGGATCATCATCCCGGTGCTGCCGCAACTGATAGAGCAGCTGTCGGGGTCCACCAGCGCCGCTGGCCTGTGGAACGGTCTGTTCGTGGCGCTGTGGGCGGCCATGCAATTTCTCTGCTCGCCAGTGATCGGGTCCCTTTCCGACCGTTTCGGACGGCGGCCGGTGATCCTGGTGTCGGTGGCGGGACTGGCGCTGGATTTCATGCTGATGGCTTTGGCCCCCAACCTCTGGTGGCTGGCGCTGGGGCGGATATTGGCGGGCGTCACATCGTCCAGCTTTACATCGACCTTTGCCTATATGGCCGACATCACGCCGCCGGACAAAAGGGCGCGTGGCTATGGGCTGATCGGTGCGGCGTTCAGCGGCGGCTTTGTCGCGGGACCTCTGCTCGGCGGGGTGCTGGGCGAAATTTCGTTGCGGGCGCCCTTCTGGGCGGCGGCGGCGCTTTCCGCCCTCGCTTTCGTCTACGGCCTGTTCGTGCTGCCTGAATCGCTGCCGGTGGAACGGCGCATGGCCTTTTCCTGGCGGCGGGCCAACCCCTTTGGCGCGTTGAAGCTGCTGCGGTCGCACCCCGAATTGTCGAGCCTGGCCATCGTCAATTTTCTGCTTTATTTCGCGCACCACCTCTTTTCGGCGGTGTTCGTCCTCTATGCGGGCGACCGCTATGGCTGGGGCGCGTGGCAGGTAGGGACGCTGCTGGCGCTGGTGGGCGTGATGGACATGGGCGTGCAGGGGCTGCTCGTGGGGCCTGTGGTCAAGCGGCTGGGCGATCGCACGACGATGGTGACCGGCCTGGCGTTCGGCGCGGTCGGCATCATGGCGATGGGACTGGCGCCCACCGGCTGGCTGTTCGTCGCGGCGATGCTGCCCAACGCGCTATGGGGTCTGGCGATGCCCACCATCCAGTCGCTGATGACGCAGCGGGTGTCGGAATCGGAACAGGGGCAGTTGCAGGGCGCCAACAACAGCGTCGGATCGATCGCGGGGATATTGTCGCCCATCTTCTTCGGCGGCATCTATTCGCTGTCGGTGGGCGCGAAACCGATGCTGCCCTTCATCGGCAGCGCCTTCCTGATCGCAGCGGCCGTTCTGGGCGCCGCGGCTCTGCTGGGATGGGCGGCGGGACGGCAGGGGCAGGCTGAAGCGCTGTCCTAGACCTGCGCAGGGAAGCGGGAGTAAACTGGACATATCGAAGCGGGCGGACTAACCGCGCCCCATCCCTCTTCTTCTGGCTGACAAAGGCGATTCGATGACGCTGCCCCTTCAGGATTCCATCCTTATCGTGGACTTCGGCAGCCAAGTGACGCAGCTGATCGCGCGGCGCGTACGCGAGGCGGGCGTCTATTCCGAAATCGCGCCCTTCAACAGCGCCGCCGAAGCGTTCAAGCGGCTCCAGCCAAAGGGCATCATCCTGTCGGGCGGCCCATCGTCCGTCATGTGGGAGGACAGCCCACGCGCGCCGCAGGCCTTCTTTGACGCGGGCATCCCGATCCTGGGCATCTGCTATGGCCAGCAGACGATGATGCAGCAAATGGGCGGCAATGTCGAAGGCGGCGAAAGCGGCGAGTTCGGCCGCGCCTTCATCGAGGTGAAGAAGCGGTGCGCCCTGTTCGACGGCCTGTGGGCCGAAGGCGAGCGGCATCAGGTGTGGATGAGCCACGGCGACAAGGTGACGAAGCTCGCCCCCGGTTTCGAAGTGGTCGCGGTGAGCGAGGGCGCGCCCTTCGCCATGACCGCGAATGAAGAAAAGCGTTTCTACGCCACGCAATTCCACCCCGAGGTGGTGCATACGCCGGACGGCGGCAAGCTGATCGCCAATTTCGCGCGGCATGTCTGCGGCCTGAAGGGCGACTGGACCATGGCCGAGTTCCGCGCGACCAAGATCGCGGAAATCCGTGAGCAGGTGGGCGACGGCAAGGTGATCTGCGGCCTGTCGGGCGGGGTCGATAGCGCGGTCGCCGCCGTACTGATCCACGAGGCGATCGGCGACCAGCTGACCTGCGTGTTCGTCGATCATGGCCTGATGCGCAGCGGCGAGGCGGAGCAGGTGGTGAGCCTGTTCCGGGGCAGCTACAATATTCCGCTGGTGCATGTGAACGCCGAAACGCTGTTCATGAAGGGGCTGGAGGGCGTCACCGACCCCGAAGCCAAGCGCAAGTTCATCGGCAAGACCTTCATCGACGTGTTCGAGGATGAGGCGAAGAAGATCGGTGGCGCGGCGTTCCTGGCGCAGGGCACGCTGTATCCCGATGTGATCGAGAGCGTCAGCTTCACCGGCGGGCCTTCGGTGACGATCAAGAGCCATCATAATGTGGGCGGCCTGCCCGAGCGCATGAACATGAAGCTGGTCGAGCCGCTGCGCGAACTGTTCAAGGACGAAGTGCGCGAACTGGGCCGCGAACTGGGCCTGCCGGACGTGTTCGTGGGCCGCCACCCCTTCCCCGGTCCCGGCCTTGCCATCCGCATTCCGGGCGAAGTGAACAAGGAACGCTGCGACATACTGCGCAAGGCGGACCTGATCTATCTGGAGGAAATCCGCAACGCAGGGCTATACGACGCGATCTGGCAAGCCTTCGCCGTCCTGCTGCCGGTGCGCACCGTAGGCGTGATGGGCGACCACCGCACCTATGACAATGTGTGCGCCTTGCGGGCCGTCACATCGACCGACGGGATGACGGCGGACATATACCCCTTCGACGCATCCTTCCTCAGCCGGGTGGCCACGCGGATCATCAATGAGGTCAAGGGCATCAACCGGGTCTGCTACGACTTCACGTCCAAGCCCCCCGGCACGATCGAGTGGGAATGATTTTGTCCCCTGCCAGCATGGCGGTCATGCACCGAATGGGATGTTGGCGACAGGCTGACTGAAACCGCCTGCGGTCACCCTATCGTCATCAGGCTCGCATTCCCCCCGGCTGCTGTCGTGTTGATCGAAATCGACACCTCTTCGAGCAGCCATTCGAGCGGGTAGGGCTGGCCAGCGATACAGCGAGCAGAGGATGCGGCATGGACCGGCACAATGGGTCCGGGCCGGTTCGCCATCGCTTCCGACAGGCTGATGATGTCGGCATCGTCGCCTTCGACAAGAACCCCCGCAAGGACGCCGTCGGTGTCATGCGAAAGTCTCGCCGCGACGCTGGCGGGCAAGTCCGAAGGAAGTTTCGCTGCATCGATAACGCCTTCACAGCCTGTTGCGAGCACCGCCGCGATTTGCGTCAACAGGCCGGGTTCGGTTTTCGCATGCAGCCATATGCGGCCGCGTGGGCGGATCGTGTAGAGATTGCGCTCACCGACCGGCCCCGGCAGCTCTGTCGTCTGGCCGAGCCTGGATTGCGCCGCGCAGGTCCGGGCCGACGCGAGCACCGCTGTTTCGCCGCGCTGCGCCAGCCATTGGATGAATACCGCCAGCGCCTCGTCAACAGGCGTCGCCGTGCCCCGGCTGGCCGCTGGCGGTTCCCGGACCAGACGGGCGAGATAGAGAGGCCCGCCTGCCTTGGGGCCCGTACCGGAAAGCCCGCGTCCCCCGAATGGCTGGACGCCGACGACCGCGCCGATCATGTTGCGATTGATATAGAGATTGCCCGCCTTCACCCGCTCGGTGACATAATCCATGGTCGCGTCGAGGCGGGTGTGGAGACCGAAGGTCAGCCCATATCCTGTCGCATTGATCGCTTCGATCACATGCCCAAGCCGTTCTCGGTCATAGCGGATGACATGAAGCACCGGACCGAAAACCTCACGCTCAAGATCGGCGACGCTGTCGATCTCGATGATCGTCGGTGGCACGAAGCTGCCCCGCCCGATGTCGGTCGGCATTGCATGCTGCTCGATACGCCGCCCCTTTGCGCGCATCGCATCGATATGCTTTTCGATGCTGGCCCTGGCCTCCATGGTGATGACCGGACCAATATCGACCGACAGGCGATCAGGGCGTCCGATGCTGAGTTCCTTCAGAGCCCCCTTCAACATTGAAAGGACGCCATCGGCAATCTCGTGCTGCAGGCACAGCAGGCGAAGCGCCGAACATCGCTGGCCAGCACTGTCAAAGGCCGACGCGATCACATCGGCCACCACCTGTTCGGCAAGGGCGCTGCTATCCACGATCATGGCATTTTGACCGCCCGTTTCCGCAATCAGCGGGACCGGGCGGCCACCGGGCGACAGACGCGTGGCGAGCTGTTTCTGGATCAGGCGCGCAACCTCTGTCGAGCCGGTGAAGATCACGCCCGCGATTTCCGCAGCCCCGACCAGCGCGGCCCCGATCTCGCCCGCGCCCGGCAGCAGCTGGAGCACATCGGCCGGGACGCCTGCGGCATGAAGGATGCGCACCGCCTCGGCGGCGATCAGCGGGGTTTCTTCCGCCGGTTTGGCAAGGACCGGATTGCCCGCGACCAAAGCTGCAGCGATCTGGCCCGTGAATATCGCAAGCGGGAAATTCCAGGGGCTGATGCAGACTATGGGGCCGAGCGGCTGTTGCGTTGGCCCCAAGGTCGTTCGAGCCTGCGCGGCATAGTAGCGCAGGAAATCGATCGCCTCGCGAACCTCGGCGATCGCATTTGCCGCTGACTTGCCTGCCTCGCGGATGGCCAGCCCCATGAGCTGAGGCATGTGCGCCTGCATGGCGTCGGCTGCCCGCTTCAGCATGGCGGCGCGGTCGGCAACCGGCGTAGCGGCCCAGGCTGCTGCGGCATGGGCGGCTATCCGGCAGGCGTCGCGCGCGTCCTGCTCGACGCAGAAGGCCACCGTTCCCACCACATCGGTCGCATCCGCAGGATTGCACACCGGTCGTTCGCTGCGCACGACCGGGCGCCCGTAAATTGCGGGCGCGGCATGCCATTGCCTCGTCGCACTCTCTGCCAGGGCGCGCGACAGATGCGCCAGCGCGTCCTCATCGCTCAGGTCGATGCCCGCAGAGTTGCGGCGATCAGCGTAGAGGGCGGACGGCAAGGCGATCTGGTCGTGCGGGCGTCCGGGCAAGTCCATCGCGCGGACCTGCTCGACCGGATCCATGACGAGTTCGTCGATCGCTACGCTTGCATCAGCGACCCGGTTCACGAATGACGAATTGGCCCCGTTTTCAAGCAGGCGGCGGACAAGATAGGCCAGCAGCGTTTCGTGCGTCCCGACCGGCGCATATATGCGGCACGGCCGGTCGAGCTTCCCCTTTCCGACCACCTCGCCATAAAGCGGCTCGCCCATGCCGTGCAGGCATTGAAACTCATAGTCGCCGACCGTGAAATCCGGGCCGGCGATGTGAAAAATGGTCGCCAGCGTCTGGGCGTTATGGGTCGCGAATTGCGGGAATATGGCGTCGGGCGCGGCCAGCAGCTTTTTGGCGCAGGCTATGTAGGCGACATCGGTATGAACCTTGCGCGTATAGACGGGAAAGTCGGCCAGCCCATCGACTTGCGCGCGCTTGATTTCGGTATCCCAGTAAGCGCCCTTTACGAGCCGCACCATGATCCGCCGGTTCGCGCGGCGCGCAAGATCGACGGTCCAGTCGATCACAAAGGGGCATCGCTTGCCATAGGCCTGCACCGCCAAGCCCAGGCCGTCCCAGCCCGACAGATCGGGATCGAGCGCGAGGCTTTCCAGCAGGTCCAGCGACAATTCGAGGCGGTCCGCCTCCTCCGCATCGATATTGAGGCCGATATCATGGCGTTTCGCCAGCGCGGCCAGCGCCTTGACGCGGGGCAGAAGTTCGTCGGTCACGCGACCGGCCTGGGCGCGGCTGTATCGCGGGTGAAGGGCGGAGAGCTTGATGGAGACGCCGGGGCCGACATAAATGCCGCGGCCGGCCGATGCCTTGCCTATCGCATGAATGGCCTGCTCATAATCCCGATAATAGCGGGCGGCGTCCGCGGCTGTCATCGCCGCCTCGCCCAGCATGTCGTAGCTATATGTGAAACCCTTTGCCTCCAGAGAGCGCGCGCGCTTCAGCGCCTGGCCGATCGTTTCACCGGTAACGAACTGCTCCCCCATCAATCGCATCGCGATATCGACGGCGCGCCGGATCACAGGTTCCCCCGCCCGCGCAAGCAAATGCGAAAGTGCGGCGGCCAGCCCCCGGTCATTCACGCTGTCGAGAAGCTTGCCGGTGACGACCAGCCCCCAGGACGCTGCATTGACGAACAGGGGCTTGCCGCTACCCACATGCGACATCCAGTCGCCCTTTGCGATCTTGTCACGGATCAACGCGTCGCGGGTCTGGTCATCCGGGATGCGCAACAGGGCCTCGGCCAGGCACATCAACGCCACGCCCTCCTGGCTGGACAGGGCAAATTCCTGAACCAGGGTTTCGACGCCGCTGCGGGTCCGCTTTTCCCTGATCGCCGAGACAAGCGTGAACGCGGTGTCGCGGGCGTCCGACCGGAGCTTGCGGGGCAAGGCGGCCAGATCCAGCAAGGGCTGGACACATTCTGCTTCGGGTCGGCGATAGGCCGCCGTGATCTCCTTGCGCAGCGGTGATGGCTTGCGGACCGGCGGCGCGAAAGCCGCGAAGGGAGGCGGTTGCGTCACCGCGAAAGGACCCCGCAAGGATCCGTCCACATGCCGTCAGGATGCGTGTGCATACACACATATTCTTCGACATTGCCCGGCTTCAGCGCGGGTTTGAGCCGCTCCTTTGCCTCAAGAGAGCGCAGGAATACCACCCGAAATGGCTGGATATTCATCGAGGTCGGTCCCCATTTGGCGATATCATATGCCTCCTGAAGTTCCGCATCCGTTACCACCTGGTCGGTCCAGCCATTCTGAGAACGTGCCTCTGTGAAGAGGATTTCCAGGGTTTTCTCGTCAGCAACCGTCATTGGCAGCCCTTCCGTTTGTTTGATTTCTGATTCCGGTCAGCCAAGGCCGACCATGACGTTCTTGCGATAGGCGTGCCGTTCCGCGAGACGGTCGGCCCACCTACGAAGATTGGGCTGCTCCGAATCCCTGGCGAACCCGAGAGCTATCCAGCGATAGACCATGATTCCGCAGGGAATATCGGCGAGCGAAAATGCATCGCCAGCAAGGTAGGAATTTTGTGCAAGGGCATCGTCTAGTAGCGCAAAGCAGCGCTGCGACTCCATGCGCGCCCGGTCTAAAGCCTGCAGGTCTCTCTCGGCTTCCGGAGTTTTGACGATGCCGATATAAAGCTGTGACATGAACTTGTTCAAGGCGGCAAGATGCCAGTCCATCCAGCGCTCGACCATTGCCCGGTCGATCGGGTCCTGGGGATAAAGCGAGGTGGGTCCGCGCGAATTGCACAAATAGCGGAGAATGGTGTTGGATTCCCAGATCGCGTTGCCTTCGTCTATCAACGTCGGCACGACGCCATTGGGATTCACGGCAAGATATTCCGGGTCGCGGTTCCCGCCAAATTCGCCGCCGAAATTTTCCTGGCTGAACGGTATATCCAACTCGTCCAGGAGCCAGAGGACCTTCTGGACATTGGAGGAGCTGCGCCTTCCTAAAACTCGAAGCATGACTCTCTCAACCTGCTTCCGGTATGTTCATTCCGCGTTGCACGGCGGGGCGTGCACCAACGTGATCGTACCAGCGCTTGAGATTTGGTACCTTTTCAAGATCGATGTTGTGAAGCGGGTTGCGCGCGAGCCAGGGATAGGTGGCGATATCGGCGATAGTATACCCGTCCCCCGCGATATAAGCTGAATCTTGCAGCCGCTTGTTAAGCACGCCGTAGATTCGCTCCACCTCTTTCTGGTAGCGCCCGAGCGAATATTCCTGGTCTTGAGCATATCTGCGAAAGTGATGGAGTTGCCCAAGCATCGGGCCCACGCCGCCCATCTGGAACATCAGCCATTGCAAGGTTATTGCCTGCGCGCGTGGATCGGACGGCAGTAGCTCGCTTCGGTATTTCTGTGCCAGATAAACCAGAATGGCGCCGGACTCAAAGAGCACCAGTTCCTCACCTCCGGGGCCATCGGGATCGACGATCACAGGGATCTTGTTGTTGGGGTTCTTCGCTAGAAAGTCCGGCGAGAATTGCTCATCCTTTAGGATGTTGATCGGCCGCAGTTCATAACCCAGCCCCAGCTCTTCGAGCATGATGGAAATCTTGCGCCCGTTCGGCGTCTGCCAGGTAAAAAGCTGCAAGGTCATATCAGTTCCTCCGGTCGGGGTTGCCGCGGGTCCAGCGCCACGGCAAGATCAAGATCGCACCGACAAGCCCGGCCTTTCGGTAGGGATCATTTCGGGAGAATTCCTCGACATCGTGCCGATTCGTAGCTTCAACCACGATGAGCGAGCCGACCTCCTTCTCCTCCGCCTCGTCCATCAATGGCCCGGAAAGGATGACCCGAACCGGAAGTTCGCCGCCCGACATATAAGCCACGTGGCGCTCGCGCGTTTGCGCGCGAATATCACCCGCGTCCGGGCGGTCCATCGCCTGAAGAACGAAGTACATGTGTCAAGCCACCGGGTGCAGGTTAAACCGATAGTCGAGCGTGTAGAACCTGCATTCCCCAAGTGGCGTGTCGTTTGAGGTGAAGATCGCCTGTATCCGAGCGCTAGACAAGGATTTTCTGCCGCAAGCGGCACCTGCGGTCGCGCAGACTGCTGGATCTGGACGGATCAGACCGCGAAGCCGCTGTTTCCTTGCCCAGGGGCGGCGTTTTTCAGCGCAGCGGACAGATCTGTCCAGCCGCTTTCGTTCAGTTTGAGCGTGGATCGCGATCATGCGCATAGCGGTGGCGCTCGCAATCGGCGGATAGCGGCGAGGATGGCGCGTACCATCGTGCCGGTGACAGCGACCTCGGCCAGCTGGAAGGTGATGGTGCGGGCGTGACGGACCACACGTGCCCCGATCTTGATCAGCTTCAGTTGCAGGCTGGTCAACGACCAGTCGGCCATGGCCTCGGGCAGCTCGATGCAGCGCAAGAAGGTGGCCAGGTTGTACGCCAGGGCGTGCAGTTGCAGCCGCACCTCATTGTCGCGGAACTTCCGGCACGACAGCCGCGTCCAGCGAAAGGCGTATTTGCCCTCTTTGATGTGCTGCTCGGCGGTGCCGCGCTGGTTGTAGAACCGCACCACCCAGTCCGGCTCCATCGGCAGGTTGGTGACGATGAAGCCGACACGCGGGAACAGTTCGCCCGGATGCCATTCGATCTTGGCGATCACCCGGCGTTCCTTGTCCCAGGACGCCGCCTGATACTCGAATTCCTCGAAGAACCGCTTGACCTTGGTCAGTGACGGCCGCCCGACAGGGCGCGTTAGCCGATGCGCGATCTTGTCCTTGAGGACCGCGTTTGCGGGCAGCCGGATGGCGTAGAAGAACCGCGCTTCTTCCAATCGCTCATAGATCGCCGGGATCGCGTAGGCAGCATCGGCCCGGAAGAACCTGCCACCAAGGTCGCGCTCCGCGTAGCGCGCAATGACGGGGTCGAGAACATCACGCCAGCCATCGGCGCTGTGGACGTTGCCATGGCGCAGGGCGCAGCGTTCCAGCATCCCGAACTGGTTGAACAGAAAGTTGGGGTGATAGCAGCTACAGTCGAAATGGCCATTCCAGGCGGACCCTTCCTGGTCGCCATGGGTCGGGCTGACCGAGCTGTCCATGTCCAGAACGATGTACTTCAGCCCGTTACGGTCATGGAACCGGTCGATCCATTGCCCGTTCAGGTCGGCCAGCGCGGCACGGTTCCCGGCCAGAGCCAGCGTCTCGGTCTCGAACCGTCCCATCTGCGATGCCGAGGCCGCTTGTGCATCGACCGCTCTGCCGCCGACAACTTGGCGCATGACCGGATCGCAGGCGAGACGGTTGGCGTCGTTGACATCCTCGTATCCGGCCAGCCGCCCAAAGACTGATTGCCGGAACAGGCCGTCGAGCCGATGGACCGTGTTCTTGCCAGAGCGAGTATCGCGCAGCGCCGCTGACGCCAAATCGGACAACCCGAGCGCGTCATCAAGCTCGCGCATCACCAGAAGGCCGCCGTCGGAACTGAGCTGCGTGCCGCGAAATTCCAGCCGCACGCGAGGGTCGAAATCCACCCGATCTGCCCGTTGCAAGCCCGCACCCTCTGGGTGATCCATGAAACGCGCCCCTCGCAGCCTTCAACACCATGTTTTATATAGGAAATATAATGGTCAGGACAGCGAAATCAGCGCCTTACTTGGGAAATGTGGGATTCTTATTCATCGCGGCTCAGACAAGTGCGATCATCGGTTCGGGCTTCGCAAGGCGGGCCCCGGCAAGGTCGCTATACTCGCCGCGCAACAGGCTTTATCCCGGTCGCCATGACCATCAGGCTACCGCTCGGCCATCCCGTTTACCGGGACATGCCCGCCACCATCTTTGAGAAAATGTCCGCCCGCGCGCGGGAAACGGGCGCGATCAATCTCGGCCAGGGCTTTCCCGATGCGCAGGGACCCGACGACATTCTCCGCGCGGCGGCCGAGGCGTTGCTCCACCGGTCGAACCAGTATCCGCCAAGCGGAGGCCTGCCCGAACTGCGGCAGGCGGTAGCCGCGCATTATGAGCGGCATCAGGGGCTGGACCTGCGCGCGGAAGAAGTAATCGTCACTTCGGGCGCGACCGAAGCGATCGCGGCGAGCCTGTTCGCGCTGATCCAGCCGGGCGATGAAGTGCTGCTGCTCGCGCCGCTATATGACGCCTATCTGCCGCTGGTCGAACGGGCTGGCGGGGTTGCCCGCATCGCAAGACTGACGCCGCCCGACTGGCGGATCACGCGCGAAGCGCTTGACACGATGATCGGGCCGCGCACGCGCCTGCTGATCCTCAACAACCCGCTCAATCCCAGCGGCAGCGTGATGGCGCGGGAGGATCTGGCGATGCTGGCGTCCTTCTGCTTGGATCACGACCTGATCGCGATCTGCGACGAGGTATGGGAGCATGTGACCTTTGACGGCGTCCGTCACCAGCCGCTGATGGCTTTTCCCGGCATGCGGGACCGGACGGTGAAGATCGGGTCGGCGGGCAAGATATTCTCGCTGACCGGCTGGAAGCTGGGCTGGATGTGCGCGGCCCCGCCAATCGCGACGCTGCTTGGGCGGGCGCACCAGTTCCTGACCTTCACCAGTCCGCCCAACCTGCAATGGGCCGTCGCCGAAGGGCTGGGGAAACCGGACGACTGGTTCACGGCGATGCGTGCGGGCTACCAGGCTTCGCGTGACCGGCTGGTGCGTGGGCTGGGTGATGCGGGATATGCGGTTCAGCAGAGCGCGGGCACATGGTTCGTGACCGTTGACCTGGCCGCATCGGGCATGGCGCTGAACGATGTGGACTTTTGCGAGCGGATCATCGGCGAGGCGGGCGTTGCCGCCATCCCGATATCCGCATTCTATCCCGACGCGGCCGTCACGCATCTGGTGCGTCTCTGCTTTTCCAAGAGCGACGCGGTGATCGACGAAGCCGTCGCGCGGCTGGGCGCATTTCGCGCGTCGCTCGGCTGAACGCAACGAGGGTTGCCGGGACCGGGCCGGGCCGCTAGGTTCCCCTTTCGTTCCATAAGGGGGATCATCATGGACAGCCTGGCCGTCATCTTAAGCCTTATCGCCCTGGTTGCGGGGTTGGGGCTTGGCTGGCTGCTGCGCGGCAAGGCGGCAGCGTCGCTGGCCGCGGAAAAGGCGGAGCTTGCGGCAAGGCTGGATCAGGCGGAGGCGCAGCGTAACGGCGCGCTACGGGAACTGGTCGTGGCGCAGGATCGCGCGGTCCAGGCCGGTGAGCTTGCGCGGCGGCTGGAGGAAGAGCGTAACGCGCGCGGTCTGGTCGAGCAGGAGATCGCCGCGCTGCGATCCGACACACAGGCGCGGGCCGAGGCTTTCGAGGCGCAGATCGCGGCGCTGAAGGACGCCAAGGAGCAGTTGTCGGCGCAGTTCAGCGAGATTGGCGGCAAGCTGCTGCATCAGGCGCAGAGCCATTTCCTGGAGCGGGCGGACCAGCGGCTGGCGCAGGCGCATGAAAAGAGCGAGGCGCAGCTGAAGCAACTGCTGCACCCGGTCAACGAGACGATCCAGCGCTACGACCAGAAGATCAGCCAGATCGAACAGCAGCGCACGGAAGCCTATGGCATCCTGCGCGGTGAAATAGAATCGATGAAGTCGGGACAGGAAGCCGTGCGGGCCGAAGCGCAGCGGCTGGTCGATTCGCTGCGCCATGCGCCCAAGGCGCGCGGGCGCTGGGGCGAACAGCAGCTGCGCAATGTGCTGGAGACATGCGGGCTTTCCGAACATGTCGATTTCCGCACCGAGGTAAGCGTCGAGGGCGAGGATGGCCGGTTGCGTCCCGACGCCATCTTGCGCGTGCCGGGCGGACGAGCGCTGGTGATCGACGCGAAAGTGTCGCTCAATAGCTATCAGGACGCCTATGGCGCGGATGGCGAGGATGAACGCAAGCGCCTGCTCTCGGCTCATGCGGCGGCGATGCGGGCGCATGTCGATGCGCTGGGGCGGAAAAGCTATGCCGACCAGTTCGAGGAAGCGCCCGATTATGTCATCATGTTCGTGCCGGGCGAGCATTTCCTGTCCGCCGCGCTGGAGCACGATCCACAGCTATGGGACCATGCGTTCGGCAAGCGCGTGCTGCTGGCGACGCCGACCAACCTCATCGCTATCGCCCGGACCGTCGCGGCGGTGTGGCGGCAGGAGAAGATGGCGGACGAAGCCAAGCGGATCGGCGCGCTGGGCAAGGAGCTTTATGAACGGCTGGCCGGGGCGGCGGGATCGCTCAAGAAGCTGGGCAACCGGCTGACCGGCGCGGTAAGCGATTATAACAGCTTCGTGGGCAGCTTCGAAGGACGGGTGCTGGTGACGGGGCGCAAGCTGCGCGACCTCAATATCGAAACGGGCGGGCGTGAACTGGACACGCTGGAGCCGGTGGACGCACTGGTGCGCGAGCCGGTTTCGGCCGAGGCCGTGCGCGCATTGCCAGAGGCAGTGGCCGACGCGGCGGAGTGAAGGGCGGGTCCGGCATGGCCCACCCTTGCATCGTCCGCGCGCCACGTTCGTCGCAGCGGGGCGGTTACCCAATTGCCTCCGCGCGCAATATTCCCTAAACGCGCCCGGTCATCTGGGGAGTAGCCAGCCATTCGCGCGATCGAATGGGCCGTATGTCAACATATTTGGCCGAGAGGTCATGGCATGCGGGATGCGGGGAAGTCGGGCAAGCGCCCGGACCACCGCATCGGGCGAGACCAATGGCATCGGCTGTTCCCTGTCCGGCCGGGCGGGAGGAGGCGATGGCATTGCGTCTTCAACCCTTCGCCCGGCCCCGGATATTATCTATGGACGCTCTTCTCACCTCCACCGCGCTGGTCGCCTTCGCCGAGATGGGCGACAAGACCCAGTTGCTCGCCATGCTGCTCGCCACCCGCTTTCGAAAGCCGGTGCCGATCGTCATGGGCATATTGTTCGCCACGCTGGCCAATCATTTCCTCGCCGCGCTGGTCGGTCATTCGATCGCAGGCATCCTGACGCAGGACTGGTTCCGCTACGCCGTGGCCGCCAGCTTCATCGCCATGGCCGCCTGGACACTGATCCCCGACAAGATTGACGAGGATGAGCCGCTGAAGGCGCCGTCGAAGGCGGGCGTATTCCTGACCACGCTGATCGCCTTTTTCCTGGTAGAGATGGGGGACAAGACGCAGGTCGCGACCGTGGCGCTCGGCGCGCAGTTCGAGAATGTCTTTGCGGTGACGGCGGGCACCACGCTGGGCATGATGATCGCGAATGTTCCGGCGGTGATATTTGGCGAGGCGCTGGCGAAGAAAGTGCCGATGCGCGCGCTGCAGGTCGGCGCGGCGCTGTTGTTCCTGGTCCTGGGCCTGTGGATGATCGCGGACCTTCTGGGCTGGATCGGCTAAAAAAGGAACCTGCGCCCTCGCCCGCCTGTTGTCAGCGGGCGGCGGCTGTTGCAAGGGAAACGCTTGCAGTCATTTCCCCAAGCAGGACAGGCATGGAACGCGTGATGAAGGACAGTCTGGTTACGGTGTTCGGCGGCGGCGGCTTCCTCGGCCGGCAGGTAGCGCAAGCGCTGATGGAACGCGGCGCGCGGGTTCGCGTGGCGCAGCGGGACCTGGCGAGCGCGCTGCGCGTGAAGCCGCTCGGCGGGCTGGGCCAGACCCAGTTCGTCGCAGCAGACATCCGCAAGCCGCAAAGCGTAGCGCGCGCCATTGCGGGCAGCGACGTCGTCATCAATCTGGTCGGCGTGCTGAGCGGCGATATGGAAGGATCGCATCATGACGGCGCGGCCAATGTCGCAAAGGCGGCCGCGCAAGCGGGCGTACAGGCGCTGGTCCATGTGTCGGCGATCGGCGCGGACCCGAAAAGCCCGTCCGCCTATGGCCGGTCAAAGGCGGCAGGCGAGGCGGCGGTGAAGGCCGCTTTCCCCCACGCAACCATCATCCGTCCGTCGATCATCTTCGGTCCCGAGGATCAGTTCCTCAACCGCTTTGCCGAGCTGATCAGCCGGCTGCCGGTTGTTCCGGTCATTGGCGCCGATACGAAGTTCCAGCCGGTTTATGTCGCCGATGTCGCGCAGGCGATTGCCAACGCGGCGGCTGACCCCGATCGTCACGGCGGCAAGACGTTCGAACTGGGCGGACCCAGCCAGATCAGCATGATCGACCTCAACCGCTGGATCGCCAAGGCCATTGGCCGTGAACGCAGCCTGGTTCCGGTGCCCCCTTCGATCGCGTCGGCAATCGCAAGCCTTGGCTGGTTGCCGGGCGCACCGATCACGCGGGACCAATATGCGATGCTGCAGAAGGACAATATCGTGTCGCCCGGCGCTGCTGGTCTCGTGGAACTGGGCGTGTCGCCCACCCCGATGGAGGCCGTCGCGGACAAGTGGCTGGTCCGCTATCGACGCCACGGCCGCTTCGCCGGTCGCGCAAAGGCTTGAACGAGCGCGCCGACCGGCTGACTTGACGAGTCTCGGCGGAACGCCCGGATGGCGCGGTCGGACAACAGGCGCGGCATTGCGCGCGCCCTTCGCTTCTGCACAATAGGCTCTCCAACGCCGCGCCCGACCCGTCCGGGCCGGTTTTCCTTCTCTGTTCGAGGACCTTGGCCGCCTGATGGATCTGCATTATCTGACGGTCATCCTGCTGGGCATAGTCGAGGGCCTGACCGAATTTCTGCCGGTATCATCGACCGGTCACCTCATTCTGGCGAGCGAACTGCTGGGATATGACGCGTCGGTCTGGGCGATGTTCAATGTGGTCATCCAACTGGGAGCGATCCTGGCGGTGGTCGTCCTCTACTGGCGCACTTTCTGGGCGGTGGGCATGGGGCTACTGCGCCGCGATGCCACCAGCTGGCGCTTCCTGCGCAATCTGGTGATCGCTTTCATCCCGTCGGCCATTATCGGCCTGGCGCTGCACGATTATATCGAAATACTGCTGGGCGCGCCGCATGTGGTGGCATGGGCGCTGATCGCGGGCGGCGTGGCGATCCTGCTGATTGAGCGGACGATCAAGGCTGGCCGTTTTCACGGCATCGCCGACATTCCCATGGTGCGCGTGGTGGGCATCGGCCTGATCCAGTGCATTTCGATGATTCCGGGCGTCAGCCGATCTGGCGCGACGATCATGGGCGCGCTGGCCCTGGGGGTCGAGCGGCGGACCGCCGCCGAGTTCAGCTTTTTCCTCGCCATTCCCACCATGCTGGGGGCCACCACCCTGGAGTTGCTGAAAAAGGGCGATCAGATCACGTCGTCCGCGGTTGGATGGGACAGTATTTTCCTGGGCTTTGCGGTCTCGTTCGTTGTCGCTGTGCTGGTGATCCGCTGGTTTGTCGGCCTGGTATCGCGTCACGGCTTCGCGCCATTTGCCTGGTATCGCATCCTCGCCGGAGTCGGTGCGCTGGCATGGCTATGGGCACGTTAGGTCCGAATAGGGACTAAATTGAGCCAAAGCCATTGGTTCAACGACGAAGCGGGCGGGAAATCCTGTATAATTAGGTCACATTAGCTGTCTTAAATGTCAGAATCCACGTGACTCTGCGGGTTTTTCTGCTATGTGAGCCCTGAATTCATTTTAGGGACTCATCATGGCTGACAATCCGATGCTGAAATTCGTGGGAACGGGCCAGGCCTATCCCGAGAAGCGTTCGGCGGATGATCGCGCGGACGATTTCATGGAAATCAGCCGCAGCTTCCTGCTGGAACGAGCGGAAGAACAGTCTGCGCGCTGTTCGCAGTGCGGCGTCCCCTATTGTTCAACGCATTGCCCGCTGCACAACCATATTCCCGACTGGCTGCGCCTGACGGCGGAGGGGCGGTTGCGCGAAGCCTATGAGCTGTCGAACCTGACCAGCACCATGCCGGAAATCTGCGGTCGCATCTGCCCGCAGGATCGCCTGTGCGAAGGCAATTGCGTCATCGAATTTTCCGGCCACGGAGCCGTCACCATCGGCAGCGTGGAAAAGTTCATCACCGACACCGCCTGGAAGGAAGGCTGGGTCGAGCCGCTGGTTCCCGGCAAGCCGATCGGTCAGTCGGTCGGCGTCATCGGCGCGGGTCCGGCGGGGTTGACCACCGCGGAATATCTGCGCGTCGCAGGCTATGAAGTGCATATCTATGACCGGCATGACCGCGCGGGCGGGCTGCTTACCTATGGCATCCCCGGCTTCAAGCTGGAAAAGGACGTGGTCATGCGTCGCGTCCAGCGCCTGAAGGATGGCGGCATCGTCTTCCATGAAGGGTTCGAGGTCGGGCGCGACGCTTCGCTCGAAGAGTTGCGGACCCGCCATGACGCGATCCTGATCGCGACCGGCGTGTACAAGCCGCGCGACATCAAGGCGCCCGGCGTCGGCGCTGCCGGTGTCGTCAAGGCGCTCGATTTCCTGACCGCGTCGAACAAGGCCGGATTTGGCGACGCAGTGCCCGAACATGATGACGGCACGCTGCACGCGAACGGCAAGAAGGTCGTCGTGATCGGCGGCGGCGACACGGCGATGGACTGCGTCCGCACCGCCATTCGCCAGGGCGCGACTTCGGTGAAGTGCCTCTATCGCCGCGACCGCGACAATATGCCCGGTTCGCAGCGCGAAGTGCAGAATGCGGAAGAAGAAGGCGTCGAGTTCGTCTGGCTCTCCGCCCCCATCGCGTTCGAAGGCACGGAACATGTGTCGGGCGTGAAGGTGACGAAGATGCGGCTGGGCCAGCCCGACGCGTCCGGCCGCCGCGCGCCTGAAGCCGATCCGGGCACCGAATATACGCTGGAAGCAGACATGGTCATCAAGGCGCTGGGCTATGACCCCGAAGAACTGCCCAGGATGTTCGGCGCGGAAGACCTGTCGGTCACGCGCTGGGGCACGCTGCGCGTCGATCACAAGACGATGATGACGTCGATGGACGGCGTGTTCGCCGCTGGCGACATCGTGCGCGGCGCGTCGCTGGTCGTGTGGGCGATCCGCGACGGACGCGACGTGACCGAGCATATGCACCGCTATCTGCGCGCGAAGGCGAAGGCGGCGGCGGGTCAGAAAGTCGCGGCCTAAAAACGACCCATTCAGCCCGTTCGGTTCGAGCTTGTCGAGAACGTGGCACAGCAAATCGAGACAGGCTCGAACCGACGGATTTGACGAGGAGGCATTCATGGCCAACACCCCCTATATGGCGAGCGCCGAAGAGCGCGCGCGCCTTGCCGCCGAGGGCATGTATCATCCCGAAATGGAAGGCGACGCCTGTGGCGTGGGCCTGGTCGCCGCGACGGATGGCCGCCCGAGCCGCCGTGTCGTCGCCAGCGCCATCGATGCGCTGAAGGCGGTATGGCACCGTGGCGCGGTCGATGCCGATGGCAAGACGGGCGACGGCGCGGGCATCCATGTCGACCTGCCGGTGCGTTTCTTTGACGACGCGATTGCCGATTCGGGCCACAAGCCCCTGCCCAACCGCCTTGCCGTCGGCATGATCTTCCTGCCGCGCACGGACCTGTCGGCGCAGGAGAATTGCCGCACCATCGTCGAAAGCGAGATCATCGACGCGGGCTACACCATCTATGGCTGGCGTCAGGTGCCCGTCGATGTCTCCGTCATCGGCGAGAAGGCGCAGCGCACCCGTCCCGAGATCGAACAGATCATGATCGCCGGGCCGATGCCCGAAGAACGCGACATCGCCGAGTTCGAAAAGGACCTGTACCTCATCCGCCGCCGGATCGAGAAGAAGGTCATCGCAGCGCAGATCCAGGATTTCTACATCTGTTCACTGAGCTGCCGGTCGATCATCTACAAGGGCCTGTTCCTCGCAGAGTCGCTGTCGGTCTTTTACCCCGATCTTCAGGACGATCGGTTCGAAAGCCGCGTGGCGATATTCCACCAGCGTTATTCGACCAACACCTTCCCGCAATGGTGGCTGGCCCAGCCGTTCCGTACGCTGGCGCATAATGGTGAGATCAACACGATCCGCGGCAATAAGAACTGGATGAAGAGCCACGAGATCAAGATGGCCAGCCTCGCGTTCGGCGAGCAGTCGGAAGATATCAAGCCCGTCATCCCCGCCGGTGCGTCCGACACCGCCGCGCTGGACGCCGTGTTCGAGGCCATCTGCCGCTCGGGCCGCGACGCGCCTACGGCAAAGCTGATGCTGGTGCCTGAGGCATGGCAGGCGGCGGCGAATGAAACGCCGCAGTCGCATGTCGACATGTACGAATATCTCGCGTCCGTGATGGAGCCGTGGGACGGCCCCGCCGCGCTGGCGATGACTGATGGCCGCTGGGTGGTTGCTGGCGTCGACCGTAACGCGCTGCGTCCGCTGCGCTACACGTTGACGGGCGACAATCTGCTGATCGTGGGTTCGGAAACCGGCATGGTCGTCGTGCCCGAAACCACCATCGTCAAGAAGGGCCGCATGGGCCCCGGCCAGATGATCGCCATCGATTTGCAGGAAGGCGAAATCTATGATGACCGCGCGATCAAGGATCAGATTGCGGGTGAGCGGCCCTATGCCGAACTGATCAAGGACTTCATGACGGTCGGCGACCTTCCGCAGGCGGATAGCGCCCTGCCCGCATGGGACAAGGCGGAACTGACGCGCCGTCAGGTCGCGGCGAACCTGACGCTGGAGGACATGGAACTGATCCTCGCCCCCATGGTCGAGGATGCCAAGGAAGCCATCGGATCGATGGGCGACGACACGCCGCTGGCCGTCATTTCCGACAAGCCGCGCACGGTCAGCCACTTCTTCCGCCAGAATTTCAGCCAGGTCACCAACCCGCCGATCGACAGCTTGCGCGAACGGCATGTGATGAGCCTGCGCACACGGTTTTCGAACCTGCACAACATCCTGGAACAGGATACGCAGAACAGCCATGTGCTGGTGCTGAGCTCTCCGGTGCTCATATCGTCCGAATGGGCGCGGCTGAAGGCGCATTTCGGCCCGGCAGTGGCCGAGATCGACTGCACATTCCCGGCAGAGGGCGGGCAGGAGCAATTGCGCGCGGCAATCGCCCGCATTCGCGAGGAAGCCGAGCAGGCCGTGCGCGAAGGGCGGACCGAAATCTTCCTGACCGACGAGCATGTCGATGCCGACCGGATCGCCATTGCAGGCGTGCTGGCGGCGGCGGCGGTGCATACGCATCTCGTCCGCAAGGGGCTGCGCAGCTATGCGTCGATCAACGTGCGCTGCGCCGAAGCGCTGGACACCCATTATTTCGCGGTGCTGATCGGCGTGGGCGCAACCACGGTCAACGCCTATCTCGCCGAAGCAAGCATCGCGGACCGCCATGCGCGCGGTCTGTTCGGCGATCTGTCGCTGGACGAGTGTTTCGAACGGTTCCGCATCGCCATCAACGAAGGCCTGCTGAAGATCATGTCCAAGATGGGCATTGCGGTCATCAGCAGCTATCGCGGCGGTTACAATTTCGAAGCCGTCGGCCTGTCCCGCGCACTCGTCAACGATCTCTTCCCCGGCATGCCCGCGAAGATTTCGGGCGAAGGCTATGCGTCACTCCACTACAGCGCGAAGCTGCGCCATGAGGCGGCTTATGACAGCGCGGCCGTGCGTTTGCCGATCGGCGGCTTTTATCGCCAGCGCAATGGCGGGGAAAGCCACGCCTATTCCGCGCAGCTGATGCACCTTCTCCAAACGGCGGTGGGCACGGACAGCTATTCGACCTATCTGCAATTCGCGCGCGGCGTGCGCGATTTGCCGCCGGTCTATCTGCGCGACCTGCTGGAGTTCAACTTCGCCCGCGAAGCGGTGCCGATCGACGAGGTCGAAGCCACGACCGAAATCCGCAAGCGTTTCGTGACGCCGGGCATGTCGCTGGGCGCGCTGTCGCCCGAAGCGCATGAGACGCTGGCGATTGCGATGAACCGCATCGGCGCGAAGGCCGTGTCGGGTGAGGGCGGCGAGGATGCTAACCGCTTCAAGCCGTATGAAAATGGCGACAATGCCAACAGCGTGATCAAGCAGATCGCGTCCGGCCGCTTTGGCGTTCATGCCGAATATCTGGGCAGCGCCGAGGAAATCGAGATCAAGGTCGCGCAGGGCGCAAAGCCCGGCGAAGGCGGCCAGCTGCCCGGTTTCAAGGTGACAGAGTTCATCGCCAAGCTGCGCCATTCGACGCCCGGCGTGACGCTGATCTCGCCGCCCCCGCACCATGACATCTATTCGATCGAGGATCTCGCGCAGCTCATCTACGACTGCAAGATGATCAACCCGCGTGCGCGCGTCTGCGTAAAGCTCGTCAGCCAGGCGGGCATCGGCACAGTCGCGGCGGGCGTGGCGAAGGCGCATGCCGACGTCATCCTGATCGCGGGCCATGTCGGCGGCACTGGCGCGTCGCCGCAGACGTCGATCAAATATGCCGGCACGCCATGGGAAATGGGCCTGTCCGAAGCCAATCAGGTGCTGACCCTCAACGGCCTGCGCCATCGGGTGAAGCTGCGCACCGATGGCGGCCTCAAGACCGGGCGCGACATCGTGATCGCCGCGATCCTGGGTGCGGAGGAATATGGCATCGGCACGCTGTCGCTGGTGGCCATGGGCTGCATCATGGTGCGCCAGTGCCACAGCAACACCTGCCCGGTCGGCGTCTGCGTGCAGGATGAAAAGCTGCGCCAGAAGTTCACCGGCACGCCGGAAAAGGTCATCAACCTGATGACCTTCATCGCCGAGGAAGTCCGCGAAATCCTGGCACGGCTGGGCTATCGCAGCCTGGACGAGGTGATCGGGCGCACCGAACTGCTCAAGCAGGTCAATCGCGGCGCGGAACATCTGGACGATCTCGACCTCAACCCCATCCTGGCCAAGGTCGATGCGCCCGACGATCAGCGCCGCTTCTCCTTGACCGAATGGCGCAACGAGGTGCCCGACAGCCTGGACGCGCAGATGATGCGCGACGCCAAGGCGGTGTTCGAACGTGGCGAGAAGATGCAGCTGACCTATACGGTGCGCAACACGCATCGCGCGGTCGGCACCCGGCTGTCCGCCGCCGTGACCGAACGGTTCGGCATGTCCACGCTGGCGGACGGGCATCTGACCGTGCGTCTGCGGGGCAGTGCTGGCCAGTCGCTGGGCGCGTTCCTGTGCAAGGGCATCACGCTGGAAGTCTTTGGCGATGCCAACGACTATGTGGGCAAGGGCCTGTCGGGCGGCACCATCGTCGTGCGTACGACCGTGTCATCGCCGCTGTCGAGCAAGGACAACACGATCATCGGCAACACCGTCCTGTACGGCGCAACGGCGGGCAAGCTGTTCGCGGCGGGTCAGGCCGGGGAGCGCTTCGCCGTCCGCAATTCGGGCGCGCAGGTGGTCGTGGAGGGCTGCGGCGCGAATGGCTGCGAATATATGACCGGCGGCACGGCAGTCATCCTGGGCAAGACTGGCGCCAACTTCGGCGCGGGCATGACCGGCGGCATGGCCTTCATCCTGGACGAGGATGGCAGCTTTGAACGGCGCGCGAACCCGGAAAGCATCGTCTGGCAGCGGCTGGAAAGCGCCCATTGGGAAGCCCAGCTCAGGGCCCTGATCGCCGAACATGCGGTGACGACCGACAGCAAGTGGTCGAACACCATCCTGGACGATTGGGATCGCTGGCGCCGTTACTTCTGGCAGGTCTGCCCGAAGGAAATGATCAACCGCCTGGCCCACCCGCTAAGCGATGCGGCTGCGGAAGTCGTTGCGGCGGAATAAGATGTCAGGATGGGAGCGGGGCAGATGGCTCGCTCCCATTTTGCCATGGGGTTGACGAGACCGCTTTCCGATAGCCGCTCCCTACAGCGTCAGTAAGGCCCGCCGTTGAGCGGCGCTGCATGTTCGGCAAGGCTGTGCTGAACCATCTGCACCGGCACGTGCACCTCGCCAGCTGCGAAGCGTTCGATATTGGGCGGCAACTGCCGAACGGGCGTGGGCCGCGCTTCCTCGGCCACAACCGGCGCGACTTCGCTTATTGCATAATCCTGCGCCATATAGTCGCGCACGACAGGATCGTCATAACCGCTCCACCCACCGCCCGTCATCGCCGCCATCTGCCGATCCGCCAGCGTGGGGCCACAGCCTTTGCATGTGATTTCGACGGGACCGTTCAAAGCGGCCGGTTCAGGTTCCTCCACCACATTCTCCTGATAGTCGGAATAGGACGTGGCGGCGTCGGTAAACGCGACACGGGGCGGAGTCGTCGCGTACAGGCCAAGCCCCAGCCCGCCTGCCAGGGCGGCCCCTGCACTTGCCATGCTGAACAACCAGAAACGGGGAGACATGCGACCTGCTCCTTCTTTCACGCGCCCTGTTGATTTTCGTCCTCGGCAAAAGAAACGCGCATGAAGATCGGTTGTTGCATGGGTCCGAACCCTTTGCTAAGGGCCGGCTCCTACCAAGGCACCGGCCCCGCCGGTTCCCGGAAATGTGCGGTCGTGGCGGAATTGGTAGACGCGCAACGTTGAGGTCGTTGTGGGCGAAAGCCCGTGGAAGTTCGAGTCTTCTCGACCGCACCAAATCCTTTGAAAATAAGGATAATCTCGGGGGTCTGGCACGCTGCCAACCCTCAACTATGCTGTGAGCGGTGCAAGAATCCCCCGTCAGGCGGAAGCAACACTCACGCGGACATCCATATCGATAAAATCTTCGGCCGCACCGATAAAGCCGCCCGCGACCGGCATGATCTGCTTGTTGCACCGGCCGGCCGCCACGGCGATGAGGTTGGCCGAACCAACGCGCCGGTGCGTCGGATCAAACGCGATCCAGCCCGCCGAAGGAAGATAGACCTCCGCCCAAGCATGGGTCGATCCCGGATCGGACGCGGGCTGATCGGGATCATATAGATAGCCCGACACCGCGCGGGCGCCAAAGCCCAGATGACGAACCGCATCGATGAACAGGGCCGCCATGTCCCTGCATGAGCCGCTCCCAAGGGACAGGGTTTCCAGTGGCGCCTGCGTTCCGGCCTCGTCCCGAACCCGGTAGGCGATAGCATCCCCTATCCCTGTGTTGACGTCCTTGAGCAGAGACAGGGTGTCGGTGCCCGTCCCGTACACAAAGCCCTGGACCCATTGATCGAATTTCCCGCCGTCGTCGGGATAGTGGGTTTTCATGTGCGCGCCGAGATCGGCGATTTCTTCGTCCGAATATCGGAATGGATAGGAATGAGCGACCGGGGCGATCCGGAATACTGGCCAGGCCGGCGCATGTTGCTCGACCAGGATATCGGTGGAAATGCAAAGCTGGCTCGTACGCTCCGAAAAGTGGGCGGAGGCGACCAGATTGCCGAAAACGTCCTGCGTCCATTCCACCTCTGCATGCGGGGCGATACGAACCGAGTTCGACAAAATCCGCAGATCATGGGAATTGCGCGGCATGAGCATGAGCCGATGCGTTTCCAGTTCAACCGGGTTCCGGTAGCGATAAGTCGTGTCATGACGGATGCGAAGTTTCATGACCGCCTAACGCACCATCACGGCGGGCGGGGGCAATGTTGGTCGTATCGCATGATAATCGGCTGCGCGGTGGCCCGGCGGTTTAAACCCCCACAGTCAAATCTTGCCCAGTTCATTGCGCAGGAACAGCCGCTCGACACTCTCGCGCCGGGGCAGGCCCGCGCCTGCCATGGGGCCTGCCCTGCCCTGCCGTCGCGCCGCGCGTCTCGCTGAAAGATAACAGGGGTCCAGCAACGACAGCAGCGTCAGAAATGGCGCCATTCCCGGCCATCTCAGCTGGATCAGCCGCCGTCGATATTGCAGCCGTGGCCGGACGCCGCGCGTCATCGTTCGGGGCACGGTCATGCCCAGCAATCTGGATGCCGTCAGCAGTTGGGTGCGCATCGCGTTGCGCGCATAGGCCGATGCGAACAGGCGGTTGAGTTCCGCCCAGTCCGCTTCCCCAAAGCCGGCGGCGAACGATTTGATGTCGACAAGATGGCGCAGGTCGATCCGGCCCCGCAGATAATCACGGCCCTTGAGCTGGTCATGGAGCAGCAGGATCGCGGTGCAAGCGACCGGAGACGGCAGCAAGACCCTGCTGCCGGGCAGTGCCACTTCGGTCGCGCTCTCCGCCAGGTCATCGAAAAGATAGAATAGCGTGCTGACGCTGCCATATTCGCAATGAAGGTCGATCGTCGCCGCATCCTGCGGTCGCGACAGGACTGCCGGAACGCCCGGCTGAACGACTGGCGCTTCAAGGCGATAGCCTATGCTGCACAACTGGTCGATCACATCGCCGAAGCGGTCGGCCGCGACCATCAGGTCGATGTCGGCCAGCATCCGCGCCGATCGATCCTGCGGCGGCGCATGGGCGAGCCATGCCGTGCCCTTCAACAATAACGGACGAACGTCATGGGCGTTCATGACGCCCGCCGCCTCATCGAGCTGGCTCAGCAGGCGCTCGTTACGCTCGGCATTGCGCCTTTCCATCTCGGTGAGGAATATGCGGACGTCGGCGGGCAGTTCGGCCAGCCGCCCGGCATTGTTCAACCGGGCAGAGACAGTGGGGCTGCACAGCGACTTGTTGGCCAGTCCGATGATGGCCGACCAATCAGCGGCAGCAGGCAAGTCTCCGCGCAGGCAGGCGAGCAGGCCATGAAGAGGATCAAGCCGGGCCACAAAATGTACCCAGCAACGCCGCCGCCTCGTCCAGATCGTCATAATGCAGTTCGCAGCTTCGCGCCGCGCTGACGGCGCCCATCAACGCGTCCAGCGCCGAGCGATCCGCCTCGCCGCTGGCCGACGCCGCTTCGGACAGAAGATGCCTGATAATCGCCATCGGTTGCTGGGCCGTCAGTTGCGCGCGCGCGCCCTTCCTCCGCCGCAGCTTGACGATCCAGCCGACCGGCAGCGGCCTCTGGTCCACGGGGGTCGACAAGCCAAGGTAGCGCACCCGCCGACCGTCGGGACGCCAATGGATCATGGGTTGAAGACGCCCCGGATAGCGCGATGCCATCATCGGCCACGCGCCCGACTTCACCGTGGGCAGGAAGGGCAGGCCCTGGACCCGGCCGTCGCGGTCCAGCATGGCGATGTCGTCGCCATGATAGACGAAATCGCCTTTCAGCAGCCAGGATGTCAGCGTCGTCTTGCCCGCGCCCGGATGGCCCGTCAGCAGCAGCATTTGGCCGTTGCGGCTCACGCAGCCCGCATGAAGCGCCAGGCTCCAGCGCCTGTCCTGGATGACGTCCTGGATGATCTGCGCCTTGACGATCGTTCCGGCCTGGTTGAGTTGCAGCACGGACGCATGGCCTGCATCGCGGCTGAACAGGCACAGGCCGTGGGTGGACCAGAGATGATAGACATTATCGACCGGCTCATGCGGCCGCTCCGCTTGCAGATGCGTGAAAAGCGGGGCGACATGATCGACCAACGCCTGATCATGGTAGCGCAGCGCGACGCTCCGCCCACCGATTGACACGGACTGGAGCAGGATAGGATCGGAGGCAGGCGGCCGGTCGGTGGCATGCACCAGTCCCGATTGGGACCAGTCCGCCAATACAGCCTGGAGCATCGCCGAGGCGGGGGTGAAACCGCGCTCGACAACCTCCTGCGCAAGCTGGGGCAGGCTGACGCCATCTTCCAGGCGGCATCCGATATAGCCGGCGATCTGGTTCAACTCGAAAAGGGCATGACGGGACCGGGAGATGATCACCGGCTGATCGTCGATGAACGTCATCGAGGTGCCAGGCGTCAGACGCAACATCGGACAAGCCCCGTTACGAGAGCCGCGCACGCTTCCGCTTCGCCGTTGAAGCCCAGCTTAGTTCACCCGCCCTTGTTGCCGGGACTGCCGGGGCCAGTGCCGGGTCCGTCATTGATCGGGGGGTTGCCGGGAGGCTGCGGGTCCAGCCCGTTGCCTACCCCGTTATTGCCCTTGGGCCCGCCGCCACCGCCGCCGGCCGACGCCGCGATCGCTGCGGAGGACAGGGACGTGGACAGCATGATCGTCATCGCGGGCGGAACAGTCGCAGCGAAACGGCCGCAGCTTTTCAGGAAGCGACGCCGGTCTTCGACCGCGGACAGAATGGCAGGTTCCTCAGACAAGGGTAGCCTCCTCTTTTCAGGGTTGGCTCAAGCTACCACCGACTCCGCTACCAGCGCATTGCTATGGGGGAGTATATCACAAGGTATAAGAGGGAAACGGGCCAGCATCAGCGTCACCGCCGCGCCGGCCCGTCGCCTTGTCAGCGGTCAATCATGCTCACGGTCGCCAGCGCCCATGTAAAGTTCGCTGCCCGTCTGGCGGAAGATTTCGCTCATCTGCGCCATCCCCTTTTCCGCATCCTCCGCCGCGATGAAGCTGTCGGCTGGCTGGTTCTGCTTGGCGGCAAAATCGCGCACTTCCTGCGTGATCTTCATCGAGCAGAATTTGGGCCCGCACATGGAGCAGAAATGCGCCGACTTCGCCCCTTCCGCAGGCAGCGTCTGGTCGTGATATTTCTCCGCCGTGTCGGGATCGAGCGACAGGTTGAACTGGTCGCGCCAACGGAATTCGAAGCGCGCGCGGCTCAATGCATCGTCGCGAACCTTCGCCGCCGGATGCCCCTTGGCAAGGTCGGCGGCATGGGCGGCGAGCTTGTAGGTGACGACGCCGACCTTCACATCGTCGCGATCGGGCAGGCCCAGATGCTCCTTGGGCGTGACGTAGCAAAGCATCGCCGTGCCGTACCAGCCGATCATCGCCGCGCCGATCCCGCTGGTGATATGGTCATAGCCCGGCGCGATGTCGGTGGTGAGCGGCCCAAGCGTATAGAAGGGCGCCTCGCCGCAGGCCTCAAGCTGCTTGTCCATATTCTGCTTGATCTTGTGCATGGGCACATGGCCCGGCCCTTCGATCATCACCTGCACATCCTGTTCCCAGGCGCGCTTGGTCAGTTCGCCCAGCGTGTAGAGTTCGGCGAACTGCGCTTCGTCATTGGCGTCCGCGATCGATCCGGGACGCAGGCCGTCGCCCAGAGAATAGGCGATGTCATAGGCCTTCATGATCTCGGTAATCTCGTCGAAATGTTCGTAGAGGAACGATTCCTTATGATGGGCGAGGCACCATTTCGCCATGATCGACCCGCCGCGCGAGACGATGCCGGTGACGCGTTTGGCGGTCATCGGAATATAGGGCAGGCGCACGCCCGCATGGATGGTGAAATAATCGACGCCCTGTTCGGCCTGTTCGATCAGCGTGTCGCGGAAAATGTCCCAGGTCAGTTCCTCGGCGATGCCGCCGACCTTTTCCAGCGCCTGATAGATGGGCACGGTGCCGATCGGGACCGGCGAGTTGCGCATGATCCATTCGCGGGTGTCATGGATGTTGCGGCCCGTCGACAGGTCCATCACCGTGTCCGCGCCCCAGCGGATCGACCAGACCAGCTTGTCCACTTCGCTCGCCACATCGGAGGCGACGGCGCTGTTGCCGATATTGGCGTTGATCTTCACCAGGAAATTGCGGCCGATCGCCATCGGCTCGGATTCGGGGTGGTTGATGTTGGACGGGATGATGGCGCGGCCACGGGCGACCTCGTCACGGACGAATTCCGGCGTCACATAATCGGGGATCGACGCCCCCCAGTCCTGCCCATCGCGGACATATTCGGCGAGGCGGGCGCGGCCGAGATTCTCGCGCTCGGCGACATATTCCATCTCGGGCGTGATGATGCCGCGGCGGGCGTAGTGCATCTGGGACACGTTCATGCCCGGCTTGGCGCGCAGGGGACGCTGGACGGTATGAGGAAAGGGCTGGACGCCGCCGCTGCGATCCGGGCCTTTGAGGCCGTTATCCTCAGGCTTCGTCGCCCGTGCGTCATATTCCTCCACATCGCCCCGGCCTATGATCCAGTCGCGACGCAGCGTGGGCAGCCCGGCCATGATGTCGATGCGGGCGTCTGGATCGGTATAGGGGCCGGACGTGTCATAAACGCGGACCGGCGCTTCGCCGCTGCCCGGTTCCAGGTCGATCTCGCGCATGGCGACCTTCAACGGACCGACATGGATCTTGCGCGATCCGCGAATGGGACCAGTGGTGACGCGCATTTCGGTGCGGGCTGGCCGCTGGTTTCCATCGGAAGCCAGTTCAATCTTCGAATCAACGTCGGCCATGGGTGTTCCTTTCAGGCAATGACGGTCGCGCGGCCCGTAAGACCGGCGAGAAACAGGAGGATGCCGAGCAGGATCGAAACGATCGCCCATGCACGGGTGAATGACAGCGACCAGTGGCCGATCCTGATGAGCGGACCGGGAACCGCCAACAGCAGCGCGCCCTTGGCCAGCGCGACATAACCGATCAACGTCACGACGATGGCAAGCGGGTCGGTCCAGATATCGTGGACAAGCACCAACGCCGCGCCGACCGCAAACAGCGGGAAGGCCAGCGCCATCACGATTCCCGGCGATCGCTCCAGATCGTCCATCATGGCGCGCCAGCGCTGCGGCGCGGCAAGGCCGCCCACGCCCACCACGATCATGTAAAGGCCGATTGCTTCGGCGAGACGCAGGGTAAGGACGGAAATCGTTTCCATCGGCAGTTCCGTCCTCCTCTTCATCGCACGTGGCGCGGGATAGTCGGACTGCCTCTGACAAGCCGTCCCTCCCTACGCCGGTTTTAGCCGGATCAGGTTCAGCGGGTCGCAGCCACATCAGCCGCCTCTCAACCGCCTGTGCGCGGTCCCCCGGGGATGCCACTCGATAGCCCAAATGCGAAGGCCGCGCCACCCCGTTGTGGCGCTGGACAGGCAAGGCGCTTTTCCGCTTTATGGCGGCGATGAAGCATCATGACCTGTCCACGAAAGAGGGGCGCAAGGCGCATCGCCACGAAATGCGCATGGTCGCGGTACGTCCCCGCCGCTGGGGGCTGTGGCTGTTGACGGCAGGATTCCTGCTGCTGCTGACGCCATCGGCGCTGGATGTGCACAGCCTGTTTGGATTGTGGCCTCCGATGCTGGGCGCGCTGTGCATCATGGTTGGCGCGCCGCTGCTGGTCGCGAGCGTGGTGCTGAAGCGCCGCTACCTCCAACAACGGATGGCCGGACAGCAGTTGGTAGACCGCATCAGGGGCTAACACGATCCGGTCCCGCCGGTTCAGCACCGGTCGCGCGCCGTCATGCGATATGCTATTTTCCCCGCCGCGAACGGCCCGTCATGGAGTCGGGCGTCTGACGAGAGGAGCGCAGCCATGTCCGCACCGATCGACGAAGTAAAACTGCACCTGTTTGTGGGAAAGATGCTGGGCGACCTTGGGGGCGCGATGAGCGTGCCCACCGTAAGACTGGGCGTCAGGCTGGGGCTGTTCGATGCGCTGGCGAATGCACCGGCCACCGCAGCCGATCTGGCGCAGCGCGCCGGCGGCCTGCATGAACGCTATGTGCGGGAATGGGCGCTGGCGCAGGCGGCGAACGGCTATATCGATTTCGACCCCGCCGCCGACCGGTTCAGCCTCTCGCCCGAACAGGCCATGGTGTTCCACAATGCGGATAGCCCGGTCTATCTGGTCGCGGCCTTTGAAATGGTGGCGGCGATGATCGAAGCCGAAGCCAAGGTCGAGGAATGTTTTCGCCATGGAACGGGCGTGCGCTGGGGGGATCATGCGGGTTGCCTGTTCTGCGCGACGGGGGCCTTCTTCCGCCCCGGCTATGTCAATAACATCGTCCAGAACTGGATCCCGGCGCTGGAAGGCGTGGAGGCGAAGCTTCGGTCGGGCGCGGAGGTTGCCGACATAGGGTGCGGCGTCGGTTTTTCGACCCTGCTGATGGCCGAGGCTTATCCGGCAAGCCGGTTCACCGGCTACGACTTCCACGAGCCGTCGATCGAGGAAGCGAGGCGTCATGCCCGGGCGCATGGACTTGAAGATCGGCTTCAGTTCGAAGTGGCGACCGCAAAGGAAGTTCCGGGCCGGAATTTCGACCTGGTCACCATGTATGACTGCTTGCACGACATGGGCGATCCGCGCGGATGCGCCAGGCATATGCGGGAGATCCTGGCGCCCGGCGGGTCCTGGATGATCGTCGAACCGATCGCCGGAAACAGGCCGGAGGAAAATTTCAATCCCGTCGGACGGCTCTATTACAACGCATCGACGATGATCTGCGTGCCCACTTCGCTGGATCAGGAAGTAGGCGAAGGGCTAGGCGCGCAGGCTGGCGAAGAGAAGCTGACCGCCGTGGTGCTCGACGGCGGGTTCGATCGCGTGAGACGCGCGGCGGAAGGGCCTTTCAACATGGTGCTGGAGGCGCGCTAGATTCCTCGAACATCAGCTTCATGCCCGTCCTCGGCCGGATCGTCAGGCGGCTGATCGGTTCCGGCTTGAACCCGTCAGGCACGGACAGCCGGTAGCGGCGCACCACGCTTGCGATCACCGTCATCACCTCCTGCTGGGCAAAGCCCGCGCCCACGCAGACGCGCGGGCCCCGACCGAAGGGAAACCAGGCCTGCTTCACCATCTCCGCATTGGCGGGGTCATCGAAGCGGTCCGGGTCGAAGCTGTGCGGGCACGCCCAATTATCCTTGTTCCGCTGCGTCAGCCAGGGCGCAACCACCAGCATCGCGCCTTCTTCGAGATTCTTGTCGCGCATCGGCATCGGGCAGGTGACTTCGCGCGGGAAGAAGGCGACGGGCGGATAGAGGCGCAACGTCTCGCGGAAGATGTTGCGGATCGCTCCCATGTCCTTGAGCATCGACGCCGCAAGCGGGGCGTCACCCGCAATCCCGGCAACTTCGGCGCGGGCGGCGGTCTGGATGTGGGGGCATTCCGCCAGCATGTAGAGCGCCCAGGTCATCGTGCTGGCGGACGTTTCATGGCCCGCGAGGAATATGGTCGAAACCTGATCCATCACCTGTTGCAGGGTGAAGGGTTCGCCGCTGTCGGGATGCTTCGCCTCGATGAGCGACTGGAGGATGTCGCGATGGGGCGCTTCGCCGCGCGCGTGATATCCTTCGTAGCGGGCCTCCACGATGGGACGGAACACATCATGGATCGCCTTTGCGGGTTTCAGCGACCGCGCTTCGAACCAGCGCGCCGGCGCGCCATAGAGGCGCAGCATGGAGGCGCTGTGGGCGAAGCGCTGGAACTTGCCGAATGCATTGTGGATGATGTTGGAGCGGCGCTCGTCCAGCGCTTCGGAGAAGAGCGTGCGGAATATGATGTCGGCCGCGACATGGGTCATCATCGGGTCGATATCGACCGGTTTGCGGCGATCCGCAGCGTCGATGCGGGCGAGCAGGTCGTCCGCCGCCGCGACCATCAGCGGCATGGAACGACTGAGCGCCGTATGCGCAAATGCGGGGTTCACCATCGCGCGCTGGCTTTCCCAATCCTCGCCATTGGCGGAAAAGACGCTGTTGCCGATCAGGGGCGAGAGGTTGCGGACCAGTTCGCGGTGCTTGGGGTACGCCGTGCCGCCGCGCAAAATCCTGTCCACCAGCGGCAGTTCGTTGGCGATATACATGATCTGGCCGGGCATGCGGATTTCGCCCAGCTTCATCGTGTAGCTTTTTTCAAACAGCACATGGATCCAGCTGTGCCAGCCGCGCAGAAAGCGTTTCATCAGGCCGCGCTTGGTGCGGGGCGGCTGGGGATAGGGCGGAGTGAAGGGTTCGGTCACGCTATGGCCCTGAACTGCGCCAAGGCTTCATCGATCGTGCGGCGGCCAGCGGTCAGGCTGACATAGTCCACAGGCGACAGGCGGTCACCCACCCGCAGATAATCGAAATGCGCCTCATATTTGTTCGACCAGCCGCTATTATAATTTTCCGGGTCGTAAAAGACGTGGAAGCGTGGCGAAAGCAGATCGACCCGCGCCACGCAATGGTCTGAAACCAGCCGTACCGGATGCACGCCATGATAGGCCGCGCCATCGGCGGGAGCGGAAAAGTCGATCAAGCGAAACGCCTTGTCGTCCAGCGCCTTCAAATCCTCATGATACCAGCGGGCGTCCTTGCGCAACGCGATGACGGGCACGACCTGCCCCAGCGTCAGCACGATGAACCTGTCGGGCAGGGGAGCTCCCCCACGCAACGCGAACAGGCGGCGCAGCACGCTCATCGCATAGATGGTGCCGTTGCTGTGGGACGCAAAGACGACTTCGTCATAGGGGCCGTCCATCTCTTCGGCGATGCGGGCGGCGAACTGGTCGAGCCGGGCATCCATTTCCGCGCCCGGCCCGCGCGCCGCGACGCTATGATTATAATACATGAAGCGCAGCAGCCAGGGCACGATCAGCTTGTTGAGCAGACGGCCGGAAAACAACGCGCTGACCCCGATGCCAACGAGCGCGGCAATCCAGACGGGCAGCAGCAGCGACAGCAGCAGCGCCGGAAACAGCGCCAACGCCAGCGGGATCAGCACGGCCAGCAGCGGCGGGTAAAGGATGGTGATGACCGGCCCCGGCCGCAGCTTGCGCATCCGCAGGAACTGCATGTGCCGCGCGTGAGCGGTGTAGGTGGCGATGGAGCGCCATGCGAGCGCCAGCGGATTGCGAATCCACACCTTGCCGACCAGATCCTCCCAGCGGAGGAATTCATAATCCGTTTCGACCCCGGCGCTGTGGTTGGCGACGGTCCAGCACGCGGACGAGGCAGGGCCGGAACGGCGCGCGCTCACCTCGACCTGCTCACCCGAAAGGCGCGCATATTTCTCCGCCTGCTCCCGGTACAGCTGGTGGTAGAAACGCACCCCGCGCGGATCGAAACCGCCAAGGTAGAAGACTTTACGCTTGAACTTTTCCATGGCCCCTGTCCACATCGGGCCATGACGACACCCGAACGCGATTACTGCTATTTCATAGACCACCGCAAATACAACCGAAACATCGGCTGTCGGCGCCATGACAATGCCTATGGCATCAATGGCGGCGGCAGCGAGCGGGATCGGTGGCGGGCGGACTTCGCCTTTTACCGGCACATGCGGGACAATGGCGATCCGATGGCGTTGCCCTCGCTGCTCGCCTGCCTGGCCTTTGGCTGGTTCTGCTGGAACTATCACCCCGGCAAGGGGCTGTGGCGCGGGCAACTCTTGCGCCGTTTTGCAAAAGCGCCGAAGTGAGCGCGATGAGCAAACATGTTTCCATCGGCCCGGTCACGATCGGCAACGATCTGCCCTTCGTCCTGATTTCCGGCCCCTGCCAGATCGAAAGCCGCGATCATGTGATGAGGATGGCGGAAAATCTGTCTGACGCCGCCGCAGAGGCTGGCGTGCCTTTCATCTTCAAATCCTCGTTCGACAAGGCGAACCGGACGTCCGTTTCGGGGCAGCGGGGCGTCGGCATTGATGCGGGGCTGGCGATCCTGGCTGAGGTGAAGGCGCAGTTCGGCTGTCCGGTACTGACCGACGTGCATGAGGCCGGGCAGGTCGAGGCCGCGGCAGAGGCGGTCGATATCCTCCAGATCCCGGCCTTTCTCTGCCGCCAGACCGACCTGCTGCTCGCAGCCGGGCGAACGGGCGCGGTCATCAATGTGAAGAAGGGCCAGTTCCTCGCACCCTGGGACATGGCGGCGGTTGCGCAGAAGGTCGCCTCCACCGGGAACGAGCGCATTTTGCTCACCGAACGCGGCGCGAGTTTCGGCTACAACACGCTGGTCAGCGACATGCGTTCGCTGCCGGTGATGGCGCAAACCGGTTATCCGGTCGTGTTCGACGCCACCCATTCGGTGCAGCAGCCAGGCGGGCTGGGATCGGCGTCGGGCGGCCAGCGCGAATTTGCCCCCGTCCTCGCCCGTAGCGCCGTGGCCGCCGGGGTCGCTGCCATCTTCGCCGAAGCGCATGACGATCCCGACCTTGCCCCGTCGGACGGCCCGGTCATGCTTCCCATCGAATGGGTCGGGCCGATGCTGAACAAGCTGAAGGCGATTGATGCGGCGGTGAAGCGCTGACTTCCGGCCCATTCGGGCTGAAAGCCTTGCCGAAGGCTTCCGGTCGCTCAGCCGCGCCCTTCGACAAGCTCAGGGCGAACGGAGTATATGTTCCCGACAACCAGAGTGAGCTTACCCGAGGACAAACCGCTAACAGACCGCAAATCCCCTCCGCGCCCCCGCGCCTCCGCGTGAACCAGATGTCCCCGACCTTAGGGCCGCGTCTGCCCCGTCCCGCGCACCAGCCATTTATAGGTCGTCAGCCCCTCAAGAGCCACCGGTCCGCGCGCATGCAGACGGCCTGTCGAAATGCCGATTTCCGCGCCCAGCCCGAATTCGCCGCCATCGGCAAACTGGGTCGATGCGTTCCACATCACGATTGCGCTATCCACCGCGTTCAGGAAGCGCTCGGCCTTGCCCGCATCTTCCGTAATGATCGCATCGGTATGATGGCTGGCATGGGCCGCGATATGGTCCAGCGCCTCGTCCATCCCGTCGACGATACGAACCGACACGATAGCGTCGAGATATTCGGTATCCCAATCCTCGTCCGCAGCGGCCGTCACGCGGCTGTCCATCGCCTGCACGGCTTCGTCGCCGCGCACTTCGCATTTGGCGTCGAGCAACGCCTTCACGATGGCGGGCGCCTGAGGATAAGCCTTGTCGATCAGCACCGTCTCGGTCGCGCCGCAAATGCCGGTGCGGCGCATCTTGGCGTTGACCACCAGCTTGACCGCCATGTCGGGGTCGGCCGCGCCATCGACATAGCTGTGGTTGATGCCGTCGAGATGCGCGAGCACCGGCACGCGCGCCTCTTCCTGCACGCGAGCGACCAGGCTCTTGCCCCCGCGCGGCACGATCAGGTCGATGAACTCGGCGGCTTTCAGCAGCGCGCCCACCGCCGCACGGTCGGTCGTAGGGACCAGCTGCACCGCGTCTGCGGGCAGGCCAGCGGCGGCGATGCCCTCCGCCATGGCGGCGTGGATCGCCCGGTTGCTTTCCTTCGCTTCGCTTCCGCCGCGCAGGATCACCGCGTTGCCCGCGCGCAGGCAGAGCGCAGCGGCATCGGCGGTCACATTGGGGCGGCTTTCATAAATGATGCCGATCACGCCCAGAGGCACGCGGACCCGGCTCAATTCCATGCCATTGGGACGTACCTGCGTGTCGATCACGCTGCCCAGCGGATTGACGAGGCTGGCCACCTGATCGACGCCAGCAGCCGTCGCCAGAACCCTGTCCTCGTCCAGACGCAACCGGTCCAGCAGCGCTGGCGACAGCCCGTTGGCGACCGCATTGTCCATGTCACGCGCATTGGCGGCGATGATCTGCGGCGCCTGATCGCGCAGCGCTTGAGCGGCACGGCGCAGTGCATCGATCTTCTGCGCGTCGCTCGCGCTGACCAGCGTCGCGGCGGCGGCGCGGGCGCGCGCGCCCATGGTCGCAATCAGCATTTCGGGAGTCTGGGTGAGGTCGTTCATGATAGTCAGGCCTTTCGCCCGCGCCCTTAGCATGAAAGCCGGGCCATGCGAACCCGTGCGGGCGACAGGATCACGGGCCTGCCGCCACGCCGATCACGCCGCCTGGGCGAGGCTTTCCGACTTCATCGCCCTGAACATGCGGCAGGGCGGGATGTTGCGCCATTCAACCCGCTCGACAACCTCGCTGAACTGCCCTGTGAGCAGCCGCCGAACATAGGCCGAATATTGATAGACCAGAAACTCACCCCCCGGCCGGATCGCGCGCTGCGTCTCTGCGCAGATAAATTCCCCCACCCCGTCCGGCAGGGTGGAGAAGGGAATGCCCGACAGGATGTAATCGGCCTGCAGATGCCCGGATTCGGCGATGAAGCGGCGCACATCGGCTGCCGACCCATTGACGACGCGCAGCCGGGGGTCGTCGATCTGCGCCTCCAGCCAGGCGACGAAATCCAGGTTGAGGTCTATGGCCAGCAGCGTCGCATCGGGATGCATCCGTTCCAGGATCGGCCGGGTGAATGTGCCCACGCCCGGGCCATATTCAACAAACAGCCGCGTTCGCTGCCAATCGACGCGATCCAGCATGCTGTTCACCAGCGCTGGCGAAGAGGGAATGACCGAACCGATCATGCCGGGATGCTTCACGAACTGGCGGAAGAACATGCTCCACTGACCCAGGAACGATGCGGGATCTGCTTTTTTCTTCAGGGGAATGGAGGCCATCAATACTCGCCTGTTTGCCATCTCGTCAGGGCGTTGCAAATATCGGCAGGTCTTGCAAGCCGCTTTGCACGCAGGCCGGGCACCCGCCCGGCCTGGGGTAACGAACGCGCGGATATGCAGACCGGTTCAATCCGCAATCCACTAGCCCTTGTTAAGATGGCCGTTCCCGTGATCGCAGCATGTCCGGAGACACGAAACCGATAGGTTCGACACGCATCGCGCTCTGCTTCAGCTGGGTCTTGATCTGCTCATATTCCCGCTCCATTTCCGGCGTAACGGACGCACGGGTTTCCTCCATCGCGGCTTCGAAATGCGCATGCTCGACCTTCTCGACCGATAGCGATTGGCGCAGCGCGACCAGACCGGCGCGACGCACCAGATCTTCCAGGTCAGCGCCGGTGAACCGTTCCGTCCGCTCGGCCAGATCGTCCAGATCGACATCATCGGCCAGCGGCATCTTGCCGGTATGGATCGCCAATATGCGCCTGCGCCCCGCCTTGTCCGGCACGGGGACGTAGATCAGCTCATCGAAGCGCCCCGGCCGCAACAGCGCCGGGTCGATCAGGGTCGGCCGGTTGGTCGCGCCGATGACGACCACCGACTGCAACTCTTCCAGGCCATCCATTTCCGCAAGGATGGTGTTCACCACCCGCTCCGTCACGGCCGGTTCACCCAGTCCACCGCCACGCACGGGGACCAGACTGTCCAGTTCGTCGATGAAGAGGACCGTTGGCGCAACCTGCCGCGCGCGGGCGAACAGGCGGGCGATCTGCTGCTCGCTCTCGCCATACCATTTGGACAGCAGGTCGCTCGACTTGGTCGCGATGAAATTGGCCTGCGCCTCGCGCGCGACCGCCTTGGCCAGCAGCGTCTTGCCGGTGCCGGGCGGGCCATAGAGCAGGACACCCTTGGCCGGGCGAATGCCCAGCCGGCGAAAGGCGTCCGGATCCTTCAGCGGCAGCTCGACGCCTTCCTTCAGGCGCATCTGCGCATCGTCCAGACCGCCAATGTCGGCCCAGCCGATGTTGGGCGCCTGCACCATGACCTCGCGCATTGCGGACGGCTGCACCCGCTTGATCGCGGCCATGAAATCGTCGCGCGTGACGGACAATTCCTCCAGCACATCGGGCGGGATCGTCCCTTCCTCAAGGTTCAGGCGCGGCATGAAGCGGCGCACCGTTTCGATCGCCGCCTCGCGGGTCAGCGCAGCCAGGTCGGCGCCGACAAAACCATAGGTCATCCGCGCCAGTTCACCCAGGTCGACGCGCTCGTCCAGCGGCATGCCGCGCGTATGGATGCCCATGATCTCCCGCCGCCCGCGCTCGTCCGGCACGCCGACGATGATCTCACGGTCGAAACGGCCCGGCCGCCGCAGCGCCTCGTCTATGGCTTCAGGCCGGTTCGTGGCGGCGATGACGACCAGATTGGTGCGCGGCTCCAGCCCGTCCATCAGGGTCAGCAATTGCGCGACCAGCCGTTTTTCCGTCTCGCCGGTCACATTGCCGCGCTTGGGCGCGATGGAATCGATCTCGTCGATGAACAGGATCGAGGGCGAGGATTTCGCCGCCGCCTCGAATATCTCGCGCAGTTGCTTTTCGGACTCGCCATAGGCCGAACCCATGATTTCGGGCCCGTTGATCAGGAAAAATTCCGCCTCCGACTCATTGGCGACCGCGCGCGCCAGCCGCGTCTTGCCGGTTCCCGGCGGGCCATGGAGCAGCACGCCCTTGGGCGGATCGACGCCCAGCCGCTCGAACAGTTCAGGATAGCGCAACGGCAATTCCACCATCTCGCGCAACTGGTCGATCGCCTCGGCCATGCCGCCGACATCGTCATAGGTGACGTCGGCCCGCCGAAGCTCGCGCGGCTCCTCATATTCGGCGCGCAGCTCGATTTCGGTGTCCGCGTCGATCTGAACCACGCCCTTGGGCAAGGTGGACACAACGACCAGCCGGATTTCCTGAAGCGCATAGGCGGGCGCCGCCAGCATCTGGCGCAACTGGGGCGGCATGTCGCCCGGCGGCACTTGCTGCTGCCCGGCGGTCGCGACGATGTCGCCCGCCGCCAGGGGCCGCTGGAAAAAGACGCGTTTGAGCGCATCGGGATTGCCCTGGAGCCGCAGATTATTTTGTGCAGGTGCGAATACAACGCGCTGGGCGGGCCGCGGTTCGACCTTGCTCACATGGACGAAGTCGCCCGATCCGACACCGGCATTGGCGCGCTGCAGGCCGTCGAGGCGCAGCACATCCAGCCCTTCATCTTCCTTGTAGGGGCGCACCACGCGCGCGGACGTTGACCGTTTGCCGACGATCTCGATCACGTCGCCTTCGGCCAGCTGGAGTTCCGCCATCACCGCCAGCGGAATGCGCGCAAGCCCACGTCCCGCGTCCTCTGGCCTCGCGTTGGCGACCTGAATCCTGCGTTCCGGGCTGTCCTGTTCGGCCATTGCCATCCCCTTTCTTGTCACTGCGTAACGAGATAGGAAACGTCAGAGGCCAAGGAAAGAGCCCCACCCCTACGAAGGCCCGAACAAAAAAAGGGCCGACCCGAAGGTCAGCCCGGAAAGTTTTAGGAGAGGATGCCTGAAAGGCCTTTCCTATGTGCGCCGCAGCATGTAATTTCGCAAGTGCGAAAGAATTTTAGGAGTTGCAAATTTTGCATCTTGCCGGTTGACGCAATTTCCTGCTGGGTGGAAAGAGATGATACATGCTGGATCATGTGTCACCGTCCCCCTCCGGATGACGCGTCGCAGCAGAGTGGATGCTGGCTTTTGACATATTATGCGCAGATTACCGCCCCTCACGGCCCTTGAGGCCTTTGTTCAGGTTGCCCGCCTCGGCTCCGTAAAGGCCGCGGCGGAAGAACTTGCGCTATCGACGCCTGCGCTCAGCCGCCGCGTTCAGGCGCTGGAGCGTTTCATCGGCCGCCCGCTTTTCGACCGCAAGCATCAGGCGCTGGAAATGAACGCCGATGGGCAAAAGCTGCTGGACGACATCGCCCCGGCCCTCGATTCCCTCAGCCAGGCGCTCGAAAACATCCAGAGCGGCGGCAACCAGCTGCGCCTGCGTCTGGCGGTCATGCCGCTGTTCGCTACGCAGCGCCTTTTCCCCCATCTGGGCGCGCTGCGGCAAAAGCATCCACAGCTGCATATCGACATCGAAACCACGCCCTATGCCGTTGCGCGGCTGGGCGAAGGGCTGGACGCGGCGATCGTCCTGGCCAAGGATATCGATCCGGCGCTCTACGCCCATGAACTGGACCATGACGAAGTCTATCTGATCGGCCGCAAGGCGCTGCTGGAACCGCCCAACGCGCTGGCGTCGCCTGCCGATCTGGCGCAACACACCATTTTGCTTCACCGCGACATGACGCTGTCGTTCGACGCGTGGAAGGAAGCGGTCAAGCTGCCCGACCTTCAGCCGCTGGCCATCGACAATTATGATTCGGGACAGCTGATGCTGGAGGCCGCGGCGCAGGGCCTGGGCGTGGCGGTCATGCATGCCAGCCATTACAAGGAAGCCGGCGATTCCCGCCTGGTGCGGCTGTTTCCCGAGACGCGGGTGGAAAGCCCCTATCGCTATTATTTCGTCTGCCGCCCGCGCGCCCTGCAAACCCGCGCCGTGCGGATTTTCCGCGATTGGCTGATCGGCGCGGACATTTGAAACTGGAAAATCATCGGCTCTTCAGAGGCTTGTGATTTTCTGCCTTCGACGCCCTTAACCTTGATGGGCGCCATCCGTTATAGGGGGTTATGACTGGGGCATCATCTTCCGCAAATCCGCAACATGGCCTTGCCGATCGCCTGACGCGATGGGCACGGGGCCTTTCCGGCAAGGGCGAAGCCGAGGAGGAGGTTGATGAGACCGAACCCCAACGCGCCCGCGCGGGCAGCAGCGCGCATCGCGAAATCAACCGCCGCCGTAAACTTTATGACGAGATCGGCAATTTCCTCTTCGCGCATGATCTTGACCTGACGCCGCTGAATTTCGGCGTTGCGCACGATTATCTGACCGGCGCGCAGATTGGCGTGGAAAAGGCCATCAGGGCCGTGCTGGCCGAGCGCGGCACGATCAGCAACGGCCTGGTCGAGGAAATCGTCGCCGAACAGCGCGCCGATGAGGTGACGCCCGAGGCGCTGTCCACGATGCTGGCGAAGGTCGAGGAAAATCTGTCCGAATTCACCGGCCTGATGACTGAATCGCGCAATTCGGCCAAGGATTATGGCGCCGCCCTGCAGGAAGAGGTGAAGGGCCTTGCGGCCAGAGCCGATAATGAGCCCGTCCTTGCCCGTCTGGTCGCGCTGACCCGGTCGATGGTGGAAAAGACCCGCCAGGTCGAAGGCCAGCTGCGGCAGAATGAAAAGCAAACCCACGCCCTGCGTTCCAGCCTCGCGAACGCACGCCGCGCGGCCGAACATGATCACCTGACCGGCCTTCCCAATCGCCGTGCCTTTGAAGGCACCCTTCGCGAAGAGGTCGCGCTGGCGCAGAAGGAAGGCCAGCAGTTGGCCGTCGCCTTCTGCGACATCGATCATTTCAAGGTGATCAACGATACCCATGGCCATGACACGGGCGACCGGGTGCTGAAATTCGTCGCCGGGCTGCTGGCCAAGGCCAGCAATGACCAGTGCCATGTGGCGCGGCACGGTGGCGAGGAATTCGTCATGCTGTTCCGGGGCAAGACCGCGGCCGAAGCCTGCGAGGCGGTGGACAGGGTGCGTCAGGATCTTGCGACCCGCAGCCTCGTCAACCGCACCAATGGCGAACGGATGGAGCGGGTAAGTTTTTCAGCGGGCGTCTCCAACGTCCTCGCCTATGACGATCCGCGCGCCGCGCTGAAGGCGGCCGACCGGGCGCTGTATCTCGCCAAGGAACATGGCCGTAACCGGGTCTATCTGGCAGCGGAAGTCGACTGATCGCCTCCCCTCCCGCCAAGCGGAGGGGAGCGGCTTTCAGAAATCCGGCTTTTCATAATGGGGCGGCGGGGTGATCACCTCCATCCGTTCCGACAGCAGCGGGCGGAAGGACGGGCGCGACTTGAAGCCTGCATACCAGCGCTTCACCGTCTCATGCCCGGCCCAGTCGATGCCGCCCAGATAATCCGCGACCGACAGGTGCGCCGCTGCGGCAATGTCCGCCAGGCTCATCGTCCCCCCGGCCATCCAGCTGCGGTGGTCGAGCAGATAGTCCATATAATCCATGTGGACATTGGCGCGCTTCATCGCCTCGCGCAGCACCCGGGCATCGGGCGGCGCACGCTCGATCAGGCGCTTCTTCATCCGCTCGTGCAGCAGCGGCCCGACAACGTCGCCATAGAAATTCTGGTCGAAAAAGGCGGTCAGCCGCCGCACCTCCGCCCGGCCAGCCGCCGTCCCCGAGATCAGCGGGAATTTTTCCACCGTTTCCTCGAAATATTCGCAGATCGCCTGGCTGTCGATCAGCGTGACGCCTTTTTCCACATCCACCATGACCGGCGTGGTCCCGGCGGGGTTGAGGTCCAGGAACTCGTCACGTGCATCCCACGGGGACTCGCGCACCAGATCATAGCCGACCCCCTTTTCGCCGAGCAGCAGGCGAATCTTGCGAGAAAAGGGACAAAGCGGAAATTGGAAAAGCTGCCACATGGGATTCCTGTTAGGCGTAGCCAGCCTTTGCGAAAAGCGGCAAAATCACTCGCTGCTGCTTAATTCCGGGGCGATAATGGTGGAACCTTTAGCGGCACGTGCGCGATCCGGGCTTCCGGTGACCGGATACAGGCTCTAGAGGGTCTGGCGACCGCAATGGAAAGGATGCCTGATGTCTGACGATTTCTTCCCGGTGCCTTCGGAATGGGCCGCTTCGGCGCTGCTCGACCGGGACGGACGAAAGGCGGATTATCAGCGATCGATTCAGGAATCGGACGCCTATTGGCTGGAAAGGGCCAAGCGGCTCGACTGGCACGTCTTCCCGACCAAGACCAATGAGAGCAGCTTCAATGAGGCTGATTTCGGCGTCAAATGGTTCGCCGACGGCATGCTCAACGTCAGCGCCAACTGCATCGACCGGCACCTTGCCGAGCGCGGCGATCAGACCGCTATCATCTGGGAACCGGATTCGCCCGACGCGGAGCCGCGCCGCTACACCTATGCCCAGGTCCATGAGCAAGTCTGCCGCTTCGCCAATGTGCTGAAAAACGCTGGCGCGAGGAAGGGCGACCGCATCACCGTCTATCTGCCGATGATCCCGGAGGCCGCCTTCGCCCTGCTCGCCTGCGCCCGCATCGGTGCGATCCATTCGGTCGTCTTTGGCGGCTTCTCACCCGAAGCGCTCGCCGGCCGCATCATCGACTGCGATTCCACCCTCGTCATCACCGCCGACGAAGGCTGCCGCGCGGGCAGACAAGTCCCGCTCAAGGCCAATGTCGATGCTGCGCTCAAGGAGTGTCCCAGCGTCGACAAGGTAGTGGTCGTTCAGGCGACCGGCGGCGCCGTCACCATGCAGGAGAGCCGCGACCTCTGGCTGCATGAGGAAGCCGCCAAGGTTTCCGCCGACTGCGCGCCCGAACCGATGAATGCGGAAGATCCGCTGTTCATCCTCTACACCTCCGGTTCGACGGGCAAGCCAAAGGGCGTGCTGCACACCACCGGCGGCTACCTGCTCTGGGCCAGCCTGACGCACGAACTCTGCTTCGACTACCGCCCCGGCGACATCTATTGGTGCGCCGCCGACATCGGCTGGGTCACTGGCCACAGCTACATCGTCTATGGCCCGCTGGCGAACGGCGCGACCACGCTGATGTATGAAGGCGTGCCCAACTATCCGACCCCCAGCCGCATCTGGGAAGTGGTGGACCGTCATCAGGTGCAGACGATCTTCACCGCCCCCACGGCGCTCCGCGCGCTGATGAAGGAAGGCGACGAGTTCGTCACCAAGACCAGCCGCAAGTCGCTGCGCCTGCTGGGCACCGTGGGCGAACCGATCAATCCCGAAGCCTGGCGCTGGTATCATCATGTCGTGGGCGAGGATCGCTGCCCGATCATCGATACCTGGTGGCAGACAGAGACCGGCGCGGCGATGATCGCGCCGATGCCGGGCGCGACTGACCTCAAACCCGGCTCCGCCACACTGCCGATGCCCGGCGTCGTGCCGCAGATCGTCGACAGCGAGGGCAAGGTGCTGGACGGCGCTGCCGAAGGCAACCTTGTCATCGCGCAAAGCTGGCCCGGCCAGATGCGCACCGTCTGGGGCGATCATGAACGCTTCTTCCAGACCTATTTCACGACCTTCCCCGGCAAATATACGACCGGCGACGGCGCACGCCGCGATGCGGACGGCTATTACTGGATCACCGGCCGGGTCGATGACGTCATCAACGTCTCCGGTCACCGCATGGGCACGGCAGAGGTCGAAAGCGCGCTGGTGCTGCACGAGGCCGTGGCAGAGGCGGCGGTGGTGGGCTTCCCCCACGACATCAAGGGGCAGGGCATCTACGCCTATGTGACGCTCAACGCCCATGAAGAGCCGACCGATGAGCTGCGCAAAACGCTGGTCGCATGGGTGCGCACCGAAATCGGGCCGATCGCCACGCCCGACGTCATCCAGTTCGCGCCCGGCCTGCCCAAGACCCGGTCGGGCAAGATCATGCGCCGCATCCTGCGCAAGATCGCGGAGGGCGAGGTTTCCGCGCAGGCTCTGGGCGACACCAGCACGCTCGCCGATCCGTCCGTGGTCGATAATCTGGTGGCCAACCGTCAGGGGTGAGGGCGCCAAGGATCAGGAAACGCGCGGGTGAAACGCGACCGTCCGTCGACCGGGAGTTGCACTGAATCCTGGCGATCCTGATCCTCTTCAACCTGTGGACGGTTTCGCCCATGACTCCCTGGCGGATGATCTGAAGGCTGGACGGCAAGAATTGGTGGAAGACCGCCTGCCCTTTACGTCCGTTCGTGCTGAGCTTGTCGAAGCACGCTCGCAACGGTCCGCGTCCTTCGACAGGCTCAGGACGAACGGAGCTTGATGCCTAGCGGCACTGACGAATGTCCCAGGTTGGCCGAAACCTGTCCTTTTAAACCATCTCGCCAATCAGCAGCTTGGGCAGCGCCCCGGATTCGCCGCGCGCTTCGGCCATGAAGCGGTTCTTGAGCACCGACGTCCGCTGCACCGCCGCCAGCCCCGCGCGGCGGATCAGCGACGGAACGCGGCCCGGCACGTCGAACAGCCGGACCAGCCCGTCCATCGCCACGCTTACCGACATGGCGTCCAGTCCACGCCAGCGCTGATAACGGGCCAGCAGCTGCGCATCGCCGGGGTCCAGCCCCAGCCGCATCCCCTCGACCAGCACTTCCACCAGCGCGGCGACGTCGCGGAAGCCGAGGTTGAGGCCCTGCCCAGCGATCGGGTGGATCGCATGGGCGCTGTCGCCCACCAGCGCCAGCCGCGTGTCAGTGATCCGCGCGGCATGGTGAAAGCCCAGCGGATAGCTGGACCGCGGGCCAGCGAGCGAAATCTCGCCCAGGAACCCGCCCATCCGCTTCTGCGCCTCCGCCAGCCATGCCCGCTCGGACAGTTTCAGCATCACCGGAGCCTGCTCGGTGGGCACGGTCCACACGATGGCGGATCGGGTGCCCGGCAACATCGGCAGCAGCGCGAAGGGACCGCCGGGATAGAAAATCTCGTAAGCGGTGTTGGCATGGGGCACTTCATGGTCGATCGCCGTCACCATGGCCGTGTGCTTGTACTGCCAGCGCGTCGTGCGGATTCCGGCCGCTTCGCGCGTCGGACTGTTGCGCCCCTCCGCCGCCACCAGCAGCGCGCCGTGCAGCATCGCTCCGCTCGCCAGGGTCAGCGTCACGCCATCGGCATTGCGATCGACATGGGTTGCGCGGTCGGGCTGAAAACGGGTCAGCTTCGTCGCCTTCTCCGCCGCCTGGGCCAGGGCGATACGCAGGTCGCGATTGGGGAACATGGTCCCCATCACGCCGTCGTCAGGGTCGGGCGCAAAATCGAGTGCGCCCGGCTCCAGCCCGTCGCTCACCCAGATCCGGTCGATGGGGCAGCCCTTGCCTTCCAGAAAAGCGGTGACGCCGATCGCCGACAGCATGGCATGGCTGGTCGAACTGATGGCGGAAACCCGCCCGTCAAAGCCCGCCGCGCTGGTTTCCACCGGATCGGCCGGGTCGATGACGGCGCACCGCACGCCATGACCCGAAAGCGCGATGCCAAGGGTCAGCCCAACCAGGCCCCCGCCCAAGATGACCACATCAAAATTTTGCATGCCGCCTGTCTAGGCGTTTGAGAAGGAATTGGGAAGCGTGACCAGCCACGACATCCGTTCGCCCTGAGCTTGTCGAAGGGCCATTCTCAAAAATGGAGGGCAGGGCTTCGACAGGCTCAGCCCGAACGGGGCAGGAGACTATCCGCCCTTAAAGCTTGCGCACCCAACCCGCCGGATCGGCCACGCTTCCGCGCTGAATGCCCGTCAGCTCGGCCCGCAGCGTTTCGGTGACGATGCCGCCGTCCCCGTTACCGATGGTGAAGTCGCCCTCGGCGCTTTTCACCGTGCCGATGGCAGTGACGACCGCCGCCGTGCCGCAGGCAAAGGCCTCGCGCAGCTTGCCGCTGGCTGCGTCCGCGCGCCACTGGGCAAAGCTGTAAAGCTCCTCGCGCACCTCATGCCCCTTGGCGCGGGCGAGAGTGATGATGCTGTTGCGGGTGATGCCGGGCAGGATCGTGCCCGACAGCGGCGGGGTGACGATCGATCCGTCCTCCATGACGAAGAAGACGTTCATGCCGCCCAGCTCTTCGACCCACTTATGTTCGGCCGCGTCCAGGAAGACGACCTGGTCGCATCCATGACGGGTCGCTTCCGACTGCGCGATCAGGCTCGCCGCGTAATTGCCGCCGCACTTGGCCGCGCCCGTGCCGCCCTTGGCCGCGCGGGTATAATGTTCGGACACCCAAAGCGTGACCGCCTTCTTGCCGCCCTTGAAATAGGCGCCAGCGGGCGAAGCGATGACGCAGAAAATATACTCCGCCGCCGGGCGCACGCCCAGAAAGCTCTCGCTCGCGAACATGAAGGGGCGCAGGTACAGACTGCCCTCGCCGCCGGGAATCCAGTCGGCGTCGATCTTCACCAGTTCCTCGACCGCCTCCAGGAAAACATCCTCAGGCAGGACCGGCATCGCCATGCGCTCGGCCGATTCAGCGAAGCGGCGCGCATTCTCTTCCGGCCGGAACATGGCGATGCTGCCATCTTGCCGGCGATAGGCCTTCATGCCTTCAAAGATTTCCTGCGCATAATGCAGCACGGCGCAGGCAGGATCGAGCTGGAACGGCTCGCGCGGGCCGACGGCATGGCTGTGCCATCCCTGCCCTTCGGTATAGCGAATCGTCACCATATGATCGGTGAACAACCGCCCGAAGCCCGGATCTTCCAGCAATACCGCGCGCTGGTCAGCCGACACAGCCTTGCTGCTCGGGGTGACGGTAAAGCGCGACTTCTGCTGGACGTCCATGATCTGTGCTCCTTCGGGGTAGGACGGGGCCGCCTATGTCACAAACGGCTGTATGAGACAATGGGTCATTAATGCTGACCAATTTGTTTCATCATCGAAAGGGCCGCTGCCATTGTGCTGGCATCTTGGCGCGGGGCCGCGCGGTCTCTATCCCGCCCCCATGCATCTATTCTCCGACAATGCGACGCCGGTCTGCCCCAATGTGATGGCCGCCATCGCCGCCGCCGATCAGGCCGATCATGGCTATGACGGCGACGCATGGAGCGCGCGGCTGGACGGCGCATTTTCGGACCTGTTCGGTACGCCCGTCCGCGCCCTGTGGGTCACGACCGGGACTGCCGCGAACAGCATCGCGCTGGCCTGCCTCTGCCCGCCCTATGGCGGGATATTCTGCCACGAAGAATCGCATATCGTCGTCGATGAATGCGGTGCGCCCGGCTTTTACACCCATGGCGCGACCCTGATGGCCCTGCCCGGCGAAGGCGCGAAGCTGTCGCCCGCGACGCTGGTGGAACGGTCGAAGGCAATCCGGCCCGATGTGCACCAGGTCCCGGCCCGCGCGATCAGCATTACCCAGGCGACCGAATATGGCTTGGTCTACACGCCCGACGAGGTCGCGGCGATCGGTCGGGTCGCGCGCGACCGTGGGCTGGGACTGCACATGGATGGCGCGCGATTCGCCAATGCTGTCGCCTCTCTGGATTGCCATCCCGGCGATGTCACATGGCGCGCCGGCGTGGACATTCTCACATTCGGCTGCGTCAAGAATGGCGGCATGGCAGGTGAAGCATTGCTGTTCTTCGGGCCGCAGGCGGACGCCCGCGCGGCGGAGGCAGCCCGCTGGCGCAAGCGCGGCGGCCATTTGCTGTCCAAGGGACGCTACCTCGCCGCACAGATCCTCGCCATGCTGGAGGACGACCTCTGGCTGAACAACGCCCGCGCCGCCAACGCCGCAGCCACAGCACTGGCGCAGGCCGTCCCGACGCGCCTGCTTCATCCGGTTCAGGCGAATGAGCTGTTCATCCGCCTTTCCGCCAGCGAAGCCGCCAGCCTGCGCGCGCAAGGGTTCGACTTTTATGATTGGGGCGAAGGGGCCGCGCGCCTCGTCACCAACTGGGCACAGGACGCCGCCAGCGTCCGCCCGCTCGCCGAAGCGCTAAAGGCGCTGCCATGAACGGCCAGGATGCGAAGGGGGGCGTGGTCCTGCCCTTCCTGCTCGTGGTCGTGATCTGGAGTTCCACCTGGATCGTCATTCGCGACCAGCTTGCCGCAGTCCCGCCCAGCTGGTCGGTCTGTTATCGCTTCCTGCTGGGCGCAGCGGGCATGGCGCTATTTGCGCTTGCACGGCGCGTACCCCTGCGCCTGCCGCCCGCGGGCATTGCATTCGCCGCGCTGCTCGGCCTTGCGCAGTTCGTGCTCAACTTCAATTTCGTCTATCGCGCCGAACATTATCTGACATCGGGCATCGTCGCGACGATCTACGCATTGCTGCTGATCCCCAACAGCATCATCGCCTGGATCGCCTTTCGCCAGCCGGTCAGCCGCGCCTTCATCACCGGTTCGCTCGTGGCGACTGCGGGGATAATATTGCTGCTGCTGCGCGAATATCGCGCCGCCCCGGTATCGGCGGACGCCGTGCTGGTGGGCATTGTCCTGAGCGTCGCGGGCCTGCTCAGCGCATCGGCCGCCAATGTGATGCAGGGCATGCAGATCGCCCGCCGCCTGCCGATGGCGGCCGTACTCACCTGGGCGATGCTGATCGGCAGCATGATCGACGCGGCCTATGCCTGGGCGACCGTCGGCCCGCCCGTGATGGAATGGCGCGCGGGTTATCTGCTGGGCATTGCATGGCTGGGGATCGCCGGGTCGGTCATCACCTTCCCCCTCTATTTCCAGCTTATCCAGCGCGTAGGGCCGGGGCGTGCCGCCTATACCAGCGTGCTGATCCCGGTCATCGCGATGCTGATATCAACCGTGCTGGAGGGCTATCGCTGGACCACGCTCAGCGCAGTGGGCGCGATGCTGGCGGTAGGGGGCATGGTGATCGCGCTGCGGGCCAAGTCCGCCTAACGGCGCAGACCCGGCTCATAATGCCGCTTGGCCGCATTCACGCGGTCGATCAGACTGGCGAGCGACTGCTGCGCCGGGGCGGCGCGTTCAGGCGTCGGCAGGCGGCTCATCCGCAGGCTGAGCGCGGCGAAATTGCGGTCTATCGATTCCATGGATGACTGTCCCTGCGAAGCTGTGGGACCATCCATCGCGGGATTTGGTTAACGCGGCGTAAGCAACGCGCCGAACGGTGTCAGCCCGCCTCCGCCAGACAGGCGGCAAGTCCCTCGCGATAGGTAGGATAGCGCGGGGACCAGCCCAGCAGCCGCTTGGCCCGCCCGTTCGCCACCCGCCGGTTCTCGGCATAAAAAGACCGCGCCATCGGCGACAGCGCTGCCTGTTCCAACGTCAGCAGCGGCGGCGCTGGACGGCCCAGCATCGCACAAGCCGCTTCGATCAGGCGGTTTTGCGCGCAGGGCAGGTCGTCGGACAGGTTATAGATACCCGGCGGCCCGTCGAACGAGGCGACGATCCCCTCGCCAATGTCATCGACATGGGCGCGGCTGAACACCTGATCGGGCAGGTCGATGCGATGCGCCCGCCCCTCCCGCACCCGATCCAGCGCGCTGCGGCCCGGTCCGTAAATACCCGGCAGGCGAAACCGGCGCATGTCGGGACGCAGCGCGCCCCAATCGGCATCCGCCCGCACCCGCGCGCCACGCCTGCCGGACCCGGTGGGGCTGCCTTCATCCACCCAGGCGCCTGACGCATCGCCATAAACGCCTGTGGAGGACAGATAGCCGGTCCACAGCGCGGGCGCCGCCGCAATCGCCGCGCCATAGCGGGTCAGCACGGGATCAAACTCGCCCTCGGGCGGTACGGACGAAAGGATATGGGTGGCGCGAGCAATGGCGGCGTGAACCGCGCTCTCGTCATCAAAGGCGATGGACTGCGGATCGGCGGCGCGCCGCACGCCGGCGACTTCCCAGCCCGCCTGCCGCAGCCGGGCGGCCAGGCGGGAGGCGGTATAGCCCATGCCAAGGATCAGCATATGGGGCATAGGGCCAGCCTCCGGGACTAAACCGTGAAGCTCTCGCCGCAGCCGCAGCTGCCCTTGGCATTGGGATTATTGAAGACGAAACCAGCGGTGAAGTCATCCTCCACCCAGTCCATCGTCGATCCGACCAGATAGAGCACCGACCCACCGTCAATGTAGAAAGTGCCGCCGGGCGTTTCGATCTTTTCGTCGAACCTGGTTTCCTCGGTCACATAATCGACCGAATAGGCAAGACCCGAACAGCCACGGCGCGGCGTGGACAGCTTCACCCCGATCGCCCCTTCCGGCGCGCCTGCCATCAGTTCGGCGATACGCGCCTCCGCATTCGGCGTCAGGATGACGGCGGCGGGGCGGGCGCGGGTCTTGGTTTCAATGGTCATCAGAGCATTCCCAGTTCAAGCTTGGCCTCGTCCGACATTTTCTGCGGGTCCCATGGCGGGTCCCAGACAAGGTTCACCTGCGCGTCCCCCACGCCGGGCACCGCCCCCACGCGCAATTCGACTTCCCCCGGCATCGATTCAGCGACCGGGCAATGTGGCGTCGTCAGCGTCATGGTGACGACCGCATGGCCGTCCTCCGTCACATCGACGCCATAGACCAGGCCCAGATCATAGATGTTGACCGGGATTTCCGGGTCGTAGATTTCCTTCAGCGCGTCGATGATCGCATCATACAGGTTGCCGCCCGGCTCGCCCTTGGGCGTTTCGGTGGGACTGGCGTTCAGGAAGCCCTCCAGATAGTCGCGCTGGCGGGGAGCGGCATCGGCCACCTCTTCGACGCGCGCCTTGGGCGGCATGTCCACCGCTTCGACTTCTTCCACCAATATCTTGCGCTCTTCGTTCATCCGAAGATCTTCCTCACTCGTTCAAGCCCCAGGACCAGCGCGTCCACATCGCTGTCGTCGCTATAAATGCCGAAACTGGCCCGGGCGGTTGCTTCCACGCCCAGATGGCGCATCAGCGGTTGCGCGCAATGATGCCCGGCGCGGATCGCGACGCCCGTTTCGTCCAATATGGTGCCCACATCATGCGGATGCACCCCCTCCACCTCGAAGGAGAGGATTCCCGCGCTGTCTTCCGGCCCGAATAGGCGGACGCTGTTCAGGCTTTCCAGCGCCGCCCGCGCCTTCCCCACCAGAGCGCACTCATGGGCGTGGATCGCGTCCAGCCCGATGCCCTGCACATAGTCGATTGCGGCGGACAGCCCGACAACGCCGGTGATGTGCGGCGTCCCCGCCTCGAACCGGGTCGGCGCGGGGGCATAGGTCGTCTTTTCGAACGTCACCTTGTCGATCATCGACCCGCCCCCCTGATAGGGCGGCATGGCGTCGAGCAGTTCCTTGCGGCCCCACAGCACGCCGATGCCGGTCGGGCCATAGAGCTTGTGCGCGGAAAAGACGTAGAAATCGCAATCGAGCGCCTGCACATCGACGGCCAGGCGCGGCACCGCCTGGCAACCGTCGATCAGGATCTTGGCGCCCACCATATGCGCGATGTCGGCGGCGCGGCGTACGTCCAGCACGCTGCCAAGCACGTTGGACACATGGGCCAGCGCGACCATGCGATGCTGCGGCGTGATCATCCCGCGCATCGCGTCCAGATCGATCTTGCCGTCCGCGGTCAGCGGCACGACATCGATATGCGCGCCGATCTTTTCCGCAACGATCTGCCACGGCACGATATTGCTGTGATGCTCCAGCACCGACAGCAGGATGCGGTCCCCCGCCTTCAACTGCGTCCCCGCCCAGCTTTGCGCGACAAGGTTGATGCCTTCGGTCGCGCCCCGGACATAGACGATCTCGCCATCCGACGCCGCGCCGATGAAGTCCGCGACCTTGCGCCGCGCCGCTTCATAGGCCAGCGTCATATTCGCCGACCGCTCATAAACGCCGCGATGCACCGTCGCATAGTCCGGCCCATAGGCGCGGGCGATGGCGTCGATCACCGCATTGGGCTTCTGCGCGGTGGCGGCGCTATCCAGATAGTGCCAGTTGCCGACGCCGGGAAAATCATCCCGCAACCGCAGCCCTTGGGCCAGCTCCGTCATACCAGCGCCTCCAGCTTGGCGATCGCCGCCGCTTCCAGCCTGTCCTTCGCCGCTTCGTCGGAGACATCGTCGAACACGCCAGCGACAAATGCCTTCAGCAGCAGCGTCTTGGCCGTCGCCGGGTCCATGCCGCGCGACGCCATGTAGAACAGCGCCTGCTTGTCCAGTTCGCCAACGGTCGCGCCATGGGCGCATTTGACGTCGTCGGCGTAGATTTCCAGTTCCGGCTTGGCGTTCGCCGTCGCCGTGCGGTCCAGCAACATGGCCTTCACCGACTGGAAGGCATCCGTACGCTGCGCATTGCGCGCGACGTTGATGCTACCCAGATAGCTGCCGGTGGCCCGCTGCCCCAGGATCGACCGGATCGTCTGCCCGCTGGTCGAATCCGGTTGGGCATGCGTGACCGAGGTGATGATCTCCAGCACCTGATCCCCGCCGCCTATGATCGCCCCGTTCAGCTCGAAATGGCTACCCTTGCCCAACGTAACGGCAAAGGTCACGCGCCCCAGCTTGCCGCCGATATTGAGCACATGAAAGTCGCACCGCGCGCCGTCCGCAATGGTGATGACATAATCATGCACCGCGGCCGTCCCCTCTGCTGCATCCTGCAACAGATGATGCCGCGCGGCTTCACCGTCGGCCACATCAATCCGCACCGGCGCAGGCAAAGGCCATAGGGAGGCGACAGCCTCCAGATCGCTGTAGCGCCATTCTTCCTGACGGCGAGTCGGCACAGCAAGAGCGGTCATGCGGGAAGCTCCTCCGCGCCTCCGCGCCTCCGCGTGCACAGAATTTTCTCACGCGGAGACGCGGAGACGCGGAGGAAAAGAGAGATGCCTGCGGCGCTCATGCGGCAGCTACCTCGGCCCCGACCACCTCGGCATAGCCTTCGCGTTCCAGCTCCAGCGCCAGTTCCGGTCCGCCCGATTTCACGATCCGCCCAGCCGCCAGCACATGCACATAGTCCGGCTTCACATAGTCGAGCAGCCGCTGATAATGGGTGATCAGCAGCACCGCCTTGTCGGGCCGCCGCATGATCGCGTTGATGCCCGCGCCCACGATCTTGAGCGCGTCGATGTCGAGGCCCGAATCGGTCTCGTCCAGGATCGCCAGCTTGGGATCGAGGATGCCCATCTGCACCATTTCGGCGCGCTTCTTTTCGCCGCCGGAAAAGCCGACATTCACCGGCCGCTTGAGCATCTCCATGTCGAGACCCAACAGCGCCGCCTTTTCCTTGGCAAGGCGGATGAACTCGCCGCCGTTCAGCTCCTTCTCACCCCGCGCGCGGCGCTGGGAATTCAGGCTCTCGCGCAGGAATTGCAGGTTGGAAACGCCGGGTATCTCCACCGGGTACTGGAATCCCAGGAACAGCCCGGCGGCGGCGCGCTCATGCGGCTCCAGCGCGAACAGGTCCTGTCCATCGAAGGTCGCGCTGCCCCCCGTCACCTCATAATTGGGGCGGCCGCCCAGCGTATAGGCCAGCGTGGACTTGCCCGCGCCGTTCGGCCCCATGATGGCGTGGATCTCGCCCGGATTGATGGACAGCGACAGACCCTTCAGGATCGCCTTGCCGTCAATCTCGTTCGTCAGCTTCTCGATCGTCAGCATGCATTCAACCCTTATGCGCGCGCTGGAGCGTCCGCGCTGTCCAGAAGGCCATGTCCCGCACATCGCCCGGCGCGGGGAACAGCGTGTCGATATGCCGCTTGATCGGCATATAGGGCCACCAGTCCGCACCCGGCTCGGGCGATCCCTTTTCCAGCAATCCGGTCACGAATTCGGTCACCGGTCCCATGCGGGCGAGGTTGGGCGCCTTCGCCTTGTGAAACGCCTTGTCGGTGCGCAGCTTCTCGGTAAAGGCGACGTCGCCTGCTTCAAGCGCCGCGCGGCACTCCGCCTGATAGGCGTCGAGATCGCCGAAATCCTTGCGCGCGCGCGGCTCCAGCTCGCCCTCTTCCAGCTCATAATCCTCGGTCAGGATACGGATCGCGGCGGTCCATGACTGGCCATTGCCGACATCTTCCGCGAAATCGGCCAGGGCATCCTGAATATCGTCTTCGTCGCTCAACTTTCAGTCCTTCAAACTTTCAAATGTCCCCGTCACCCCGGATCAAGTCCGGCATGACGAGGGTAGCGGGAGTGGAGATCACCCGACGCTTCCCTCCAGCGAAATTCCCAGCAATTTCTGCGCTTCCACGGCAAATTCCATCGGCAGCTGTTGCAGCACTTCGCGCGCAAAGCCGTTCACGATCAGACCGACCGCCGCTTCCTGATCCAGCCCGCGCTGCATCGCGTAGAACAGCTGGTCGTCGCTGATCTTGCTCGTCGTCGCCTCATGCTCGATCTGCGCCGAGGGATTACGCACCTCGATATAGGGCACGGTGTGCGCGCCGCACTGGTCGCCCAGCAGCAGGCTGTCGCACTGGGTGAAGTTGCGCACGCCCTCCGCACCCGGCGCGACGCGCACCAGCCCGCGATAGGTGTTGTTGCTGCGCCCGGCGCTGATCCCCTTCGACACGATGGTCGAACGCGAGCCCTTGCCATTGTGGATCATCTTGGTGCCGGTGTCGGCCTGCTGCATGTTGTTGGTCAGCGCGACCGAGTAGAATTCGCCCACGCTATTCTCGCCGTTCAGTACGCAGCTGGGATATTTCCATGTGATCGCGGAGCCGGTTTCCACCTGCGTCCAGCTGACCTTGCTATTGCGGCCTTGACACAGCGCCCGCTTGGTCACGAAATTATAGATGCCGCCCTTGCCGTTCTCGTCGCCCGGATACCAGTTCTGGACGGTGGAATATTTGATCTCCGCATCGTCCAGCGCGACCAGCTCGACCACGGCCGCGTGCAGCTGATTCTCGTCGCGCATCGGCGCGGTGCAGCCTTCCAGATAGGACACATAGCTGCCCTCGTCCGCGACGATCAAAGTGCGTTCGAACTGGCCCGTATTTTCCGCATTGATACGGAAATAGGTCGACAACTCCATCGGGCAGCGCACGCCCTTGGGGATGTAGACGAAGGTGCCGTCGGAAAAGACCGCGCAGTTCAATGTGGCGAAATAATTGTCGTGCATCGGCACGACCTTGCCCAGCCACTTCCTGATAAGGTCGGGATATTCGCGCACCGCCTCGCTGATCGAGCGGAAGATGACCCCTGCTTCCTCCAGCTCCTTGCGGAAGGTGGTAGCGACCGACACGCTGTCGAACACCGCGTCAACGGCGACCCTGCGGCTGCCCTTCACCCCGGCCAGCACTTCCTGCTCGGCGATGGGGATGCCCAGCTTCTGATAGGTCGCCAAAATCTCCGGATCGACCTCATCCAGCGAATTCAGCTCCGCCTTCTTCTTGGGCTCGGCGTAATAATAAGCGTCCTGATAGTCTATCGGCGGGATGTTCAGCTTGGCCCAGTCCGGCGCTTCCATCGTCTGCCACAGGCGAAACGCCTTCAACCGCCATTCGAGCAGCCATTCCGGCTCCTTCTTCTTGGCGGAAATGAAACGGACCGTATCCTCGTTCAGCCCCTTGGGCGCGAAATCCTGTTCGATGGCCGATGACCAGCCATGCTCATAGGCGGATGCGCGCTCGGCGGCCTCATGCGCTTCCAGGTTGCGGATGGTGGTGGTCTCTTCGGTCATAGCGCGGTTTGTTTCTCGACTTCATCGGCCGGAAGGGACGCCTCAAGCGGCGTCGAAGGGCTCGAAACGAACGGAGGTTGGGGCATGTCTTGTGTCAGGCTGGCGATCGTCACGCCTGCCAGCGCCAATCGGATCGCGTCATTGGCGACGTTCATATGCGGCCGGACGCGGCACTCCTGCTCCAGCAAACAGTCATGCGCGCCATGTTCGGCGCAGGCGGTCATGGCGATCGGCCCTTCCACCGCTTCGACCACATCGGCCAGCGTGATGGTCGCTGGCGGTCGCGCCAGCCTTACCCCACCGCCCGTACCACGGCTCGATTCCAGCAGCCCGGCGGACGACAGCCGGCTCACCAGCTTCTGCGCGGTGGGAAGCGGGATGCCGGTTTCCGCCGCCAGCGTGGTGGCGTTCATCCGCGTCCCGCCGCAATGCCGCGCGGCGGCGGACATCAGCACCACGGCATAATCTGCGAAACTCGACAGCCTCATATCGACAAAGCGCCCTGCGTTGCGAACCATTCTCAAATCGGATCGAATCCATCCGATTGCTCATGTGGTCGCGCGGCCCTTCGGAATCAAGCCATTTTTGCGCCGATTGGCAGATCAGCTGAAGCGGTTCAGCACCGCTACGTCGCCGCCCAGCGAACGCCGCAGCAGCGTCAATTGCGCTACCGCCGTCGGCTCCGTCTGCAACTGGTGCGGGGTCAGTCCGATGAAATGCTTGATCTCCCGGATGAAATGGGACTGGTCGTAAAAACGCCCGTCCTCGCACAGTTCCTGCCAGCTATGCCCATCCAGCGCGATCCGCGCACTGCACCGCAACGCCCGATATTTCCGCGCGAGCAGCTTGGGCGGGCAGCCATAATAGCGGTTGGTCAGCCGTGCGAGTTGACGCGGCGAAAGCCCGGTCCGCTCGACCAGCGCCCCGATCCGCGGCGATCCTTCGCCCATCAACCACCCGTCCACCGCTTCCAGCAGCCGCCAGGTCGTGGTGGGCAGCGGAGCCACCCATTTGTCCAGCGCGGACCAGCAATGCTCCGCAACAGCCTCATCCTCATCGATGGTCCGCAACTGCGACAACAATGCCGCAAGCGCGCCCTCATGCTCCACGCTCAGGTCGCGTAGCCGATCCGCCAGCGCGCTGGCGTCACCCCCTTCCAGGCTCACCCAGCCCGCAGGCAGCAGCGATATGCCAACCACATGGGATGGGCCATCCAGTTCAAAACGCGTCGCGCCCAGCGTCGGACCCAACAGGCAGATTTCAGGCGTCGGCTTCGTCTTTCCATCGTGGAAATGATAATTGCCGCTGCCCTGCACCATGAAGCGCAGCTGCGGCACGTCGGCACGGGTCACATCCGAATAATGGCCGGCGCTTTCGGTGAAGATATAGAGTGATCCGAAATATGCGCGCAAATGTTCGGGAGGCGCGAAATAGCGTAGTCGTACCGGCCCCTGTGCCGCTTCTACCGTATAGGAAAGCGGCGTCTCCGTATCTTTCGGCAAACTGCTTTGCATCCCCCCGGACGCCCGATCGCGTTGTAGCCCCATACTCACCCCATTGGCCCACTATGAAGCTTATCCTCGACCACGCAAGAGCAATAGAAGGGGGAGAGCGGATTTTTCCGAATCGCTTCGTAAAAAAATGACCCGGCGGTTTTATCCGCCGGGCCAGTAAAAGGTCTCGTCAGCCAAATGGCTTAGAGCCTTCGGGTCGCGGGACTCTCATAAGTCCGAATCGGAGATGGATGATTGGATGGATCGGACATAGTTCGATCTGAATTGGAACGATTCTGCACCAATCGCGCTCAATAACCCCCTTCCTGGGCAACTGTGGCGTTCTTGCCACAACGACTCGACGGCGGCTTTGCGCGCTGGCATAGCGCGCTTCATGTCGTACAGCCTCGTCCGCCCGCTTTTCTTCGCCCTCGACGCCGAACGCGCGCATCATCTGTCGATCGCGCTGCTTCGCCTGATGCCCACGCCGGCCCCGGCCCGCCCCGATCCTGCCCTGGCGCAGACCGTAGCGGGCATCCACTTCCCCAATCCGGTCGGCCTGGCGGCGGGATATGACAAGGAAGGGCTGGTCGCCCACAAGATGCACGGGCTGGGCTTCGGCTTTACCGAACTGGGCACGCTGACGCCGATGCCCCAGCCGGGCAATCCCCAGCCGCGCCTTTTCCGACTGGTCGAGGATCGCGCGGTCATCAATCGCATGGGCTTCAACAATGGCGGCCTCGCCGCGGCGGCCGAACGCGTGGCAAAACGCCGCCGTCCGGCAGGGGATGACCCTGCGCCCGTGGTTGGCATCAATATCGGCGCGAACAAGGACGCGGCCGACCGGATCGCCGATTATGTGACGGGCGTCACCTGCATGGCGCCGCTCGCCGACTATCTGACTGTCAATATCTCCTCGCCGAACACGCCGGGCCTGCGCGCCTTGCAGGATCGCGCCGCGCTCGACCAGTTGCTGGGGGCCGTCATGGCCGCGCGGGGGGCTGACAGGACGCCCATCTTCCTGAAAGTCGCGCCCGACCTGGAGCCTGCCGATGTCGAAGATATCGCCGCCGCCTGCCTCGACCATTGGGTCGATGCGCTGATCGTGTCCAACACCACCATTTCCCGGCCATCGCTCCGGTCTGCCCATGCCGGGGAAAGCGGCGGCCTGTCCGGCGCGCCGCTCACGGACCTGTCGCTCCAGCGGCTCCGCGATTTCCGGGCGATATTGGGCGACCGCCTGCCGCTGATCGGCGTCGGCGGCATCGCGACGGCAGAGCAGGCCTACGCCCGGCTGCGCGCCGGGGCCAGCCTGATCCAGCTTTACAGCGCACTGGTCTACGAAGGGCCTTATCTGCCCAAGCGCATCAATGCGGGCCTCAAAAAGCTGATGGCGCGCGACGGCTTCACCCATATCGGCCAGGTCATCGGCATCGACGCCTGACCGAACGCACTTGCAGCATTGGGGACGAACGATAGGGTGGCGCGCATGACGCTCCGCCTTGCCACGCTGCTGGCCCCCATTGCCCTCGCTCTCCTGCCGACCGCGCCACTCGCCGCGCGGGAGCCGGTCGCGCTCAACGCCACCGTGTCCGCCGCCGACCCGCGCGCCGCCGCCGCCGGACAGGACATGCTGCGCCGGGGCGGCAGCGCCACGGATGCCGCCATCGCCATGATGCTCGCCCTCAATGTCGTCGAACCGCATAATAGCGGCATCGGCGGCGGCGGCTTCCTGATGCATCATGATGGCGAGACGGGCCTGCTCGAATCGCTCGACGGCCGCGAAACCGCTCCGGCGGCGGCGCGGCCCGATCGTTTCATCGGCCCGGATGGACAGCCGCTCTCCTTTCGCTCGGCCTGGCCCGGCGGCTATTCGGTGGGCGTACCGGGCAATGTGCGCCTTGCCTTCGAAGCGCATCGCAAATGGGGAAGGCTTCCCTGGGCCACCCTGTTCGATCCGGCGATCCGCCTTGCCGAAGAGGGTTTCGAGGTCCGCCAGCGGCTCGACACCGCGATGAAGGCGGTTGCCCCCGTCTGGGCCGACTTCCCGGAGATACAGAAATATTTCTGGATCGACGGCGCGCCCGCCCCCCTGGGTACGACGCTCAAAAATCCGCCGCTCGCCGCCCTGTTCCGCCGCATCGCCGCAGAGGGACCGGACGCCTTCTACACCGGCGAAATGGCGCGGACGATCGCCAGCACAGTCACCAACGCGCCCAAAAATCCCGTGCCGATGACGGAAGCGGACCTTGCCGCCTATCAGGTGAAGGCGCGCAAGCCCGTCTGCGGTCCTTATCGCGCCTACACCATCTGCGGCATGGGTCCGGCGTCATCGGGGGGCGTCACCGTCCTGCAGATAATGGGCATGGTCGAACGCTTTCCGCTTGGGCAATGGGGCAAGGACGATGCCCGTTCCTGGCACGTCATCGGCGAAGCCATGCGCCTCGCCTATGCCGACCGCGAAACATGGCTCGGCGATCCCGACTATGTCTCCGTGCCGATCGCGGGCCTCATCGACCCCGCCTATCTCAAGCAGCGTTCCGCCCAGATCGCGCTGGGCCGCGCCCTCAACGACTATCGCCCCGGCACGCCGCCGGGCGCCCAGCCGCGCACCAGCGCCAAGCCCCAGCCCGAAAGCGGCACCAGCCATTTCGTCGCCGTCGACCGCAATGGCGACATCGCCGCCTGGACCTCCACCATCGAAAGCTTCTTCGGCAGCCAGCTGATCGCCAACGGCGTCATCCTGAACAATGAACTGACCGATTTCAGCTTCACGCCGGAAAAGAACGGCGCGCCCGTCGCCAACCGGGTGGAGCCGGGCAAGCGCCCCCTGTCCTCCATGTCGCCGACCATCGTCTATGACGCAAAGGGCACGCCCGTCTTCACCGTCGGCGCGGCGGGCGGGCGCACCATCATCATGCAGGTCGCAAAGGCGCTGATCGCCCATTTCGACTGGGGCCTGTCCGCGCAGGATTCGATTGCGCTCGGCCTGCAATTTTTCAACGCCAACGGCCTCGTCCTCGAAAAGGGCACCGCGCTGGAATCGATGAAGGCCCCGCTCGAAGCCTGGGGCCACAAGGTGACTATCGCTCCCATGGGCCTCAAGGCCAACGCCGCTGAACGCACCCCCGACGGCCATTGGCAAGGCGCAGCCGATCCGAGGAGTCCGGGCGTTTCCCTGCAGGAATAAGGCCATCCCCCCGTCATCCCAGCGAAAGCTGGGATGACGGTCTGTCGATAATCGTCACTGCCTCAAATTCAGCCCCGCCACGTTGAACGCAAAAGGAAAAGTCTGGTCCTTCGGCCCCACGACCAGATCGACCTTCACCACCTTGTTGCCCTGCACCGCCTCATAAGCCTTGGCGGCGGGAAGCACCGCGATCCCGTCCTTGTTCTCGGTCATCCGCCCGCGCCAGTCATGGCGCTTGCCATCGTCGGTCGTCGCCGTGACCCGGCAATCGGACAGGTCGCAGCTGAAGGGCGCGCCGACCAACTTCACCGTCACTTCCCCGCCGCCCTCAGACGTCGACTGCACCAGCAGAACGGAGAATGTGTCCTCCGCGGTCATGGTCGGCACGCTGTTGGCGCTGCCGATGTAGGCGAGCTTCGCCTTCCCGCCTTCGCCGCCTTCATATTTCCACTGCTGGCCGATCTGCTCGCGCTGGGTAGGGGTTTTATCCTCGCCCGAACAGGCCGCGATCATCCCGACCGCCGCCAGCGCCATAATACCGCGCATCGCGCGTCTCCTTTGTCCGTTTCGCCTGCGTAAAGGAGAACGCGTATCGGGCAGGAGGTTTCCACCTTAGGCGGTATCGACGTTCAGATGATGGGGAGCCGAAAACGGTGGTTTTCCGTGACCCGAAGCGCAGCCTACTCATAGTAGGTGAGCATCGGAAGCGCGGAAAATCGCCGTTTGCAGGCCGCCAGGGCTGAACGTCGATACCGCCTAGCTGTAGCGGTCCGCGGTCTGGCGGATAAGCGCGATCATATTGGGGATGCCCTGTGTTCGATTGGAGCTGAGCTGATTTTTGAGGTCGAACGGCGCAAGCGCCCCTTCGATGTCGGCGGCGCTGATCGCGGCGGGCGTCTGGTCCTGCACGGTCAGCAGCACCAGAGCGATAATCCCCTTGGTGATTGCGGCATTGCTGTCCGCCAGGAAATGCAGCCGCCCATCGTCGAGCACGGTGGGATAGACCCACACCGCCGCCGAACAGCCCCGCACCAGCGTCGCGTCGGTCTTGAGCGCGTCGGGCATCGGCTCCAGCGCACGGCCCAAGTCGATCAGCAACCGATAACGGTCATCGGCGTCCAGAAATTCATATTCTTCCTGAAGATCGGCAAGGGCAGGCACATCGGTCATGCCCTCGCATATAGGCGGAAAAGCGGCGTGCGAAAGCCGCTTTTCCTCTCAAATATCCACGCCCGCCGCGATAGCCTCCAGCTTGCGGATCCGTTCCTTAAGGTCCGCCACTTCGATCCGGGCGCTGGCGGAAGGCGGCGTCTCGCCGTCCGCCCGCGCCAGCTCCGCGCGCTTCAGCTCCAGCCAGCCGCTCCAGCCCCGCAACGACGCCACGGCAATGATCGTCAGCGCCAGCAACCCGCTCAGCGCCAGGATCGTCATCGAAACAGGCTCGCTCATCCCGTCCCTCCTCAATTGCGCTCAGCGCAGGCTGTCGATTTCGTCCGCCAGACGGCGGTTGCGGCTGGTGTAGAAAGCCTCGATATCCGCCAGCCGCCGGTCGATGTCGCGGAATTTGGACCGGACATCGCGCGCGGATCGCGCGGGGTTTGACCGCACGCCCTGCCAGAATTTCTCGTCATCCCGGTCGGAATAGAGGCCTGCGGGCTTGTTCTCGGCGAAATAGGCGGCGGCGAAATAGGCGATCAGCGACCAGGGAAAGGCGCCCATCAGCGTCACCAGCACCGCGCCGACCCGCACCCACGTCACATCGACGCCGGTATAGTCGGCGATGCCGGCGCAAACGCCCATCCATTTGCCATTCTGCTTGTCGAGGTAGAATTTGGTGCGGCGGGCAGCCATGTCAGTTCCTCCCGTGGAGATTTTGGCGGTCGAAATCATAGGCGTCGTCCTGCGGCGGGCGCGACGGGCGGAAATCGGGCCGGAAATCGGGGTTGTCGGCCGCGACGATCCGCTCAACCGTCTGCAACCTGTCCTCCAGCCGCCGGGCGAGCAGGTGCAGCTCGTCCAGCAACTGCTCATCCTCATCGGTGATCTTGGGCGCCTGCCTCCATTTGGTCGTATAATGCAGGATCAGCCAGGGCATGCCGATGAACAGCATGCCGACGACGGCGATCGGGACGATGATATCTTCCATCACCTCATGCCCCCGTGCTGCTGTTCATGCTGGCCTTCAGCGCCGCCAGTTCGGCGTCCACCCTGTCTGCGGACTGAAGGTCGGCAATCTCTTCCTCCAGGCTCTTCTTGCCCTGCCCCATGCCCAAGGCGTCGGCGCGCCCTTCGGCCATGTCGACCCGGCGCTCCAGCATGTCGAACCGGGCAAAGGCCTCGTTCACCTTTTCGCCGGCATAGGCTTCGCGCATCCGCAGCCGATTGTGCGCGCTTTCCATGCGGGTGACCAGGCTGTTCTGCCGGGTCCGCGCCTCGCGCAGCTTGGCCTGCAACTTGGCGATATCCTCCTCCGAAACCTTGAGCGCCTCGTCCAGCACCTCGATCTCGTGCGACAGCTGATCGGCCATGTCGGTGGCCTTCTGCTTTTCCACCAGCGCCGCCTTGGCCAGATCCTCGCGATCCTTGCTCAGCGCCAGCTGCGCCTTTTCGGTCCAGCTTTCCTGCAATCCCCGCAGCTTGTCGATATGGCGGCGCATCTCCTTCTGGTCGGCGATGGTGCGGGCGGCGGACGCACGCACCTCGACCAGCGTTTCCTCCATCTCCAGGATGATCATGCGGATCATCTTGGCCGGGTCTTCCGCCCGGTCGAGCAGGTCGGTGACATTGGCGGCGATAATGTCGCGCGTGCGTGAAAAAATACCCATCGGAACTGCAATCCTTCCGTTCAACGGCTTCACGCCACCGCATTGCAGAAGCCGTGCCAATTGCAGCGAAGCCCGGATTTGCGCACTATTCCCTCGCCGCCCACCGATAGGACTTGCCAATATGTAGGGATTTTCACCATATATTGGGAATGGAACGCAACACCCAGTTCATCGGCCAGTCGCTCGCTTTCCTCGACGCGGTCGAGCAGGCCGGGCGCGCGGCCGAGCTCAACCGCCCGGTGCTGGTCATCGGCGAACGCGGCACGGGCAAGGAACTGATCGCCGAACGGCTCCACCGGCTGTCCCCGCGCTGGGGCGAACCGCTCATCATCATGAACTGCGCCGCGCTGCCCGAAACGCTGATCGAAGCGGAACTGTTCGGCCATGAACAGGGCGCTTTCACCGGCGCGACCCGCGCGCGGGCGGGCCGGTTCGAGGACGCGGACGGCGGCACCCTCTTCCTCGACGAACTGGCGATGCTGTCCATGGCCGCGCAGGAAAGGCTGCTGCGCGTCATCGAATATGGCGAAGTCACCCGGATCGGCTCGTCCCGCCCCATGACCATCGACGCGCGCATCGTCGCCGCCACCAATGAAGATCTGCCCGCGCTGGCGGAATCGGGCCGCTTCCGCGCCGACCTGCTCGACCGCCTGAGCTTTGAAGTCATCACCCTGCCGCCGCTGCGCGCGCGCGAAGGCGATGTGGCGGTGCTGGCCGACCATTTCGGGCGGCGCATGGCGGCAGAGCTGGGCTGGCCGCAATGGCCCGGCTTCTCCCCCGCCTGCATGGCCGATCTGGATGCGCACCCCTGGCCCGGCAATGTCCGCGAACTGCGCAATGTGGTGGAGCGCGCCGTCTATCGCTGGAACCAGCCCGCGCGCCCGGTCGCGGCTATCATATTCGACCCCTTCGCCTCGCCCTGGAAGCCTCAGGCCGCCGCGCCGCGCGCGCCGTCAGGGGACGCTGTCCCAACTCCCGCGACGATCCCCGCGCCTGTCACCGATCTGCGCGCGGCGGTCGATGCGCATGAAGCGGCCCTCGTCCAGGCCGCGCTGGAACGCCACCGCTACAACCAGCGCGCCACGGCCAGATCGCTCGGCCTCAGCTACGACCAGCTACGTCACTGCCTGAAAAAGCACGGCCTCAACCCGGCCTGACCGGTCAGCGCGTCGGCACCGGCTCCGCGCCCGAATAGTCGTAAAAGCCCTTGCCGGTCTTGCGCCCCAGCCAGCCAGCCTCGACATATTTCACCAGCAGCGGCGCCGGGCGATATTTGGAATCGCCCGTCGTTGATCGCAGCACGTTCAATATCTCCAGGCAGGTATCCAGCCCGACGAAATCCGCCAGCGTCAGTGGCCCCATCGGGTGGTTCAGCCCCAGCCGCACGCCCATGTCGATGTCGCGAATGCCCGCGACGCCCTCGCCCAGAGCGAACACCGCCTCATTGATCATCGGCAACAGGATGCGGTTCACCACGAAGCCGGGGGAATCGAACGCCTGCACGACATTCTTGCCCAGCCGCGCAATATAGGCCTCGACCGACGCCACCGTCTCGTCCGACGTGGCGAGGCCGCGGATCAGCTCGATCAGCGCCATCACCTGCACGGGGTTGAAGAAGTGGATGCCCACGAACAGCTTTGGATCGGGCACAACCTGCGCCAGCCGCGTGATCGGGATGGACGATGTGTTGGTCGCCAGGATCGTGCCGGGCGTAACCACTGCGCCGACATTGGCGAAGATGCTGCGCTTCACCTCCTCCCGCTCGGTCGCCGCCTCGATCACCAGCTGCGCCCCGGCCAGTGGCGTCAGGTCGCCGCTCGCGCGGATGCGGGCAAAGGCAGCCTCGGACTCTTGCGGGGTCAGCTTGCCCTTCTCCACCGCGCGAGCCAGCTGGCGCGAGATGCCCTGCAGCCCCTTTTGCGCACGCTCCAGATCGACATCGCACAGGATCACGTCATAACCGGCCTGCGCCGTGACCTGGGCGATGCCTGCGCCCATCTGCCCGGCGCCGATGACGCCGACTGTGCGAATGTCGGTCATGCTAATATCTCCGCGTAAATCAACTTGCCGCCCCACTAGCGGCAAGGGAGGCAAGGGACCAGAGCTTTTGCGCGCCAATCACAGCAGCGGCTGCGTTAACGGGCCATGAGCGCCGCCACCCGATGGGACGGAAGGCCCCACCCTCTCGACAGGCTGGTTTGAAATGGGTGATTTCGGCCTTTGCGTGCCGCGCGCTAGATGGTTAAAAGGCCGCGCATGTCCGTATCAGCGTCCATGCCCGTACCGGCGGCCGGAAGGTTCATCGCCGCCGTGCATCACTTTGCGCTGCGCGTTTATTTTGAGGATACGGACCTTTCCGGCATGGTCTATCACGCCAACTATCTGCGCTACATGGAACGCGCCCGATCCGACATGCTGCGCGCAGCGGGCATCGACCAGCGCGCCGCGCAGGAGGACGGGACCGGCGTCTATGCCGTCACCGACCTGAAAATCGCCTACAAGCGGCCCGCGCGGCTCGATGACGACCTGCTGGTCGAAAGCCGCGTGACCGCAATTCGCCCCGTCGCCTGCACCATTCATCAGAGAGTCAGGCGCGGCGATGAAATACTGACGGACGGCGAAGTCTGCGTCGCCTTCCTGACACGCCAGGGCCGCCCGACGCGGCAGCCGAAGCCCTGGATCGACATTTTCAGCTGCTTGATGAGAGGGGAAGACATCAACCCATGAGCCTTTCGATGCCCGACCTAGGCGCGGCGGTCGGCGCCGCCACCGACGCTGCGACCATTTCGCCGCTCGCCCTGTTCCTGCAGGCGGATATCGTCGTGAAGGTGGTGATGCTGGGCCTTGTGCTCGCCAGCATCTGGACCTGGGCGATGATCATCGGCTTCAGCGTCACGCTGCGCAAAGCCAGCCGCCAGAGCAGCAGCTTTGAAGAGGATTTCTGGAAGGCGGAGGATATCGACCGCTTCTATGAAGCGCGCGGCAAGTCCGACTTCCCCGCCGCCAAGGTGATGGCCGCAGGCGTCACCGAATGGCGCAGGTCAACCGCGCAGAAGGTGATCGACCGCGACGGCACGCGCGACCGGCTCGGGACGGCCATGTCCAGCATGATCGCGGCGGAAGTCGATCGCCTGTCCGACCGACTCAACATCCTCGCCACCATCGGCGCCGTCGCGCCGTTCGTCGGCCTGTTCGGCACCGTCTGGGGCATCATGCGCGCCTTCACCGCCATCGCGAAGGAACAGAACAGCTCGCTCGCGGTCGTCGCGCCCGGCATTGCCGAGGCCCTGTTCGCCACCGCCATCGGCCTGTTCGCGGCGATTCCGGCAGTCATCGCCTACAACCGCTTCAGCCACGGCATCAACCGCATGGAATCAAAGCTGACCCGCTTTGCCGACGGCTTCTATTCGACGCTCAGCCGCGAACTGGAAGCCCAGCGGTGACGGTCAACATCACCCCCTCCCCCGTCATCCCAGCGAAAGCCGGGATCTCAGGCGGCGTAGTGCGCATTATGAGGCACGAGATGCCAGCCTCCGCTGGCATAACGAGCCGGACGGAGGCCGCATAATGGCCATGTCCGGCCCGCCCTCTCATCGTCGTGGCCGTGGCCGCGCGCCGATGGCCGACATCAACGTCACGCCACTGGTCGATGTCATGCTGGTGTTGCTCATCATCTTCATGGTGACGGCCCCGCTGCTCGTCACCGGCGTTCCCGTGAACCTGCCCGAAACCCGCGCCAAGGGGCTGGATCAGGACCAGAAGCCGACCATCGTCTCCATCGACCGCGACGGCGGCCTTTATATCGACGAAGCCGAAGTCAGCGACGCCGACCTGCCGGGCCGCCTGGCCGAAATCACCTCCGCCAATGCGGGCAAGGCGGAACCGCCGCAGATATTCCTGCGCGCCGACACCGGCCTCGACTATGGCCGGGTGATGCGGGTCATGGGCGAACTGAACCGCGCGGGCCTGAACAAGGTGGCGCTGGTCAGCACCGGGGGCAACGACGCCGCGCTCGGCGACGGTTCAGAATAGGGGCATAGGGTTCGGGCATGGAACGCGCGGAGAAGATCGGCCTTGGCGTGGCGAGCGCGGGACATGTCCTGCTGTTCGGCTTGCTGTCCGTCGGCTTTCTCGCCACCCCCAATCCCCTGAAACTGAACTCGCCGCCCATGGACGTCAGCCTGGTGGACGATGCCGCGCTCCAGTCCACCGCGCCCCAGGTCTCGCTCCAGCCCCCGCCGCCCAGCGTCGCGCCGGACGAAGGCCCGACCGAGGATGCAGCGCCCGCGCCGGTCCCGGAGCCTGCTCCCGCACCTGAGCCGGAACCGACGCCAGCACCGCCGCCGCCAAAGCCTGCGCCTCCCAAAAAGGCGGAAAAGCCGACACCCGCCAAGCCCAAGCCCGCGCCGGCGAAAAAGGAAGTGGCGAAGGCCACGCCAAAGCCCAAGCCCGCCCCTGCAAAGCCCGCAGCCAAGCCCGCACCGTCAAAGGCGAAGCCCGCCGCCAAGCCCAAGGCGAATGCCCCTGCGCGCGCGTCCGGGCAGGGCAAGGCGGAAAAACCGAAAGGCTCGCTGCTCGGCAAGGATTTCCTGAAAGGCATCGACACCGAAGCCGACGCCCCGCGCAAGGCCGCGCCGCCGCCCGCCGCTGCCATGGGGCCCGCGCAAAAGGCCGCGCTCGACCGCCTGATCAGCGACCAGATCTACCGCCACCTGAAACTCCCCTCCGGCGCGGACGTCGAACTGCTGGTCGCCTTTCTTGAGGTAAGGCTCGACCGCAATGGCCGGGTGATCGGCAGGCCGGAGGTTCTCGATATACAGGGCAGGACCGCCAGCAACAGCCCGCAGGTTTCCATCTACAAGGAACGTGCAGTGCAGGCCGTGCTTCAGGCATCCCCTTTCCGGGGGTTGCCTGCCGAATATTATGACCAGTGGAACTGGCTCAAACCCCTCAGAGTCTATGCAAGGAAAGCGCGATGAAACGCTTCGGAATAACCGCACTGCTTGCCCTTTGCGCAGCCTTTGCCCCCTCGGCACTCGCCCAGCTGTCTGTGGATGTGACGGGTGAGATTGAGAGCAACCTGAAAATCGTCGTCCCCGCCCTGCCCGCGCAGGCGGAAGTTTCGACGCCGGCGGGCTCATCCACCGACCTTGGTCGCAAGATCGCCGAAGTCATCGCCACGGACCTTAAAGGCTCCGGCCTGTTCGATCCGTCCGGGCCCGGCGGCATCCCGACCATCGCTTTCCCCGAAGTCACCAACCCCGCCTATGACAAATGGGGCGCCTATCAGGCGCTGGTGCAGGGCTTTGTCCGCACCACCGGCGGCGAAGCGGACATCACCGTCGGCTGTTACCTCTATGACGTCGCGCTGAAACAGGAACTGACCCGTCAGGGCTTCATCGTCGCGCCCCGCGACTGGCGGCGCGCCGCGCATAAATGCGCCGACGCCATCTACGCCCGCCTGTCGGGGGAAAGCCCCTTCTTCGACAGCCGCATCGCCTATATCGCGGAGAGCGGGCCCAAGGGGAACCGCACCAAGCGCCTCGCCATCATGGATAGCGATGGCGCGAACCACCGCTTCATCACCAACGGCCAGTCGATTGCGCTCACCCCGCGCTTCTCGCCCGACTACAAGTCGATCGTCTATGTCAGCTATCTGGGCAGCCGGGTGCGCATCTATGTCTATGACATCGGCAGCGGCCGTCAGCGGCTCGTCACCGAAAGCAACAATGCGACTTTCGCGCCGCGCTGGTCGCCCGATGGCCGCAACATCCTCTTTTCCATGGCGGTCGCGGGCAATACCGACATCTACCGCGTGTCGGCGCAGGGTGGCCAGCCGGTCCGCCTCACCACCGCGCCGGGCATCGACGTCGGCGGCAGCTATTCGCCCGATGGCGCACGCATCGTCTTTGAAAGCGACCGTTCCGGCAGCCAGCAAATCTACGTCATGAACGCCGACGGCTCCGGCCAGCGCCGCATCAGCCATGGCGGCGGCCGCTATGCCACGCCCGAATGGAGCCCGCGCGGCGACCTGATCGCCTTCACGAAGATTTCGGGCGACTTCAAGATCGCCGTCATGACGCCGGACGGCGGCAATGAGCGCATATTGACCAGCGGCTGGCAGGATGAACAGCCGACCTGGTCGCCCAATGGCCGCGTCCTGCAATATTTCCGCACCACGCCCGGTCGCAACGGCTCCAGCCAGGTCTGGCAGGTCGATCTTACCGGGGTCAACGAACGCCGCATCCCCACCCCGCTCAGCGGCTCGGACCCTGCCTGGGGTCCATTGCTGCCCTGACAGGGAACCACATCGTCGCGAAGGCGTAACGAACCCATACCTCTCTTAAGGAGACCGCCATGAAACTCACCCGCCCCCTTCTCATCGCAGGATGCGTCCTGGCCCTCGCCGCCTGCGGCAAGAAAGCGCCCAAGGATCTGCCTCCCCCGCCGCCCACCGACACCAGCGCCCAGACCGGGACCGACATTGGCGGGACCAGTGGTGTGGTGAAGGGCAGCCAGCAGGATTTCGTCGCCTCCGTCTCGTCCGACCGCATCTTCTTCGACACCGACCAATATGATGTCGACATGCAGGACCAGCAGACATTGCAGAGCCAGGCCGCCTGGTTGCAGCAGAACCCCAATGTCCGCGTCACGATCGAAGGCCATGCCGACGAACGCGGCACCCGCGACTACAACATCGCCCTGGGCGAACGCCGCGCCAACGCCGCGAAAAACTATCTCGCATCGCTCGGCATCGATCCCAGCCGCATCAATACCGTCAGCTATGGCAAGGAACGCCCCGCCGCGCTGGGTTCCGACGAAGCCTCCTGGGCGCAGAACCGCCGCGCGGTGACCGTCACCGTTCAATATTGATCGCTCTTCGGGCGGGCGGCTCGCCTGCCCCAGGGGTGCGATGAACTCTGGGAATATCCCGCCGGCGCAGGATCGGCGGGATTTCCTTTGCCTTCAAGCGGTCCGGAAGGGGCGACCGCTCACCAAAGGCGCACGCAAGCGCTCAGCACCGCTGGCGGCGCTCGGCGATTCGGCGACCGAACAGTTCCAACAGGTTCGCCGTAATCTCGATGGCGGCATCGGGCACCCCGTCCAGCAGTTCGCGCCGCAAGCCATCAAGCCGTTCCTCGATCAGCCCGGCCAGCTCCTTGCCCGCCGCAGTAAAGCGGATGGTATTGGATCGCTTGTCATCGGGATTGGGCACGCGCTCCACCAGCGCCATCGCCTCCAACTGATCCAGCGTCCTGACCAGCGACGGCTGGGTGATCCCAAGCAGCTGCGCCAGATCCGCCTGCCGCGCCTCGGCGCCCAGCCGATCCAGATGCACAAGGCACCAGCCCGCGCTATTGGATACCCGAAATTCCGCCAACGCCTCATCAGCCAGCGCCCGCCAGCTACGCGCCAACAAAGGCAACTTCCGCGCCAGCGCGCGCTCCATCTCCAATCGTGACATCTAATTTAGGTAGCTAACTAAATGATGAGCGTCAATAATATGCGATCTTCCCGCTATTTCATTCACGCATTCAAATTCCGGGAGCTCCAAAAACCCCCGGAAATTCTCAATATCAGGCCCGCTTCGTCCCGGAAAACCCGGCCGCCCCAAACGCGCCCAGCTGCATCGTGCCGCTGATGCTGTCGCCGCTCACCTCGGCCTCGCAATCCATCGTCACCGGCATCGGCATTGTCATGTTCATCTTCCAGGTCAGCTTGTTGCCATCGACCTTACCTTCAGCGACGTCGAGCGAACCCATCATCCCGGCGAAAGTCCCATGGAAGCTGTCTCCTGAACTGATGACGGTCAGCACGCCCTTCTGCTCTCCCAGCGGCGTCTTCGCCACGCAATCATAGGCTCCATCGACTGCTGCCATATTCATTCTCCTTTGCGGCCCTTTAGTCGGCCAATGTTCCCATCTCGACCGGCAGGCCCACGGCGTCAAGCTGCGGCCGCACCAGTTTCGCGTCGCCCACGACCACCCAGATCAGCCGGTCTGGATTGATCGCCTCCCGCGCGGCCTTGTCCAGGTCGGCCGCGGTCATCGCCCGGTAGATCGCGGGCAGCTTTTCATAGAAGTCGTCCGGCCGTTCCAGCAGTCGATTGCGCATCATCGCGCCCAGCAGATCCGACGATGTTTCGAAGCTGCCGGGCAGCGACAGGATCTGGCTGTTGATTGTCTGGTTGCGTTCGGCCTCGCTCGTCCCCTTGCTCGTCAGAAAGTCGGCGATGTCCTGCCGCGCCGCAATGATCGATGCCCCCGTCTTGTCCGTCTGCACCGGCGCATAGACCAGAAGCGGCATCGTTTCCTTGACGCCGGGCAGGGTGCTTCCGGCGGAATAGGCCCACCCCTTTGTCTCGCGCAGGTCCATGATCAGACGCGATGTCGAACTGCCGCCGAGCACCTCATTCGCCGTGATCAGAGTCACCGGATTGTCGATGCCGCGCTTGTTGGTCAGCAGCCCGGCGAGGATCATCGACTGCGGGCTCTGCGGCTTATCGACCAATATGATCCGCGACGGCCGCATCATCCGGTCCATGCGGAACAGCTTGGTCCCCTTCGCGACATTCGGCGCTTTCCAGTCGCCAAACCGCTTTTCAAGCAGCGGCATGATCTCGGCCAGTTCCGTGTCGCCCGCCACGAAGATGGTGGCATTGTCGGGCCGCAGCCATCTGTCATGGAAGGCGACAAGGTCAGCGCGCGTCACCGCCTTGACTCCGCTTTCCGTGCCCGACCCGGTGAAGGGAATGCCATAGGGATGCGCCTGCCCGTAAAGCAGCGGCGGCAACAGGCGCTGCGCGATCGGCATGGGCGCAGTCTTTTCAGCGGCAATCCGGGTCAGCACCTGCCCACGCAGCCGTTCCACCTCCTGCGGGGCAAAGGCCGGGTTGCGAATGACATCCGCCAGCAGCCTCAGCGAAGCGTCAAGATTGGGCTTCAACGCATAGAGGCCGACGCTGCTCGTATCCATGCCGTTGCCCGCGCTGATCGATGCGCCCAGCCGCTCCTGCTCCTCGGCAATCTGGATCGAGTTGCGCGTCGTCGTCCCTTCGTCCAGCAGCGCAGTGGTCAGTCCTGCGGTGCCGAGCTTCGCCTTGTCGTCGGCGGCGTTGCCCGCATCGAATGACACCGACACCCGTATCACGGGCACCGTCGCCCGCCGCGCGAACACCACTGGAATGCCGTTCGTCAGCTTCGCATGCTCGACCTTCGGGAATTCCAGATCCTTGACCGGCTCGATGGCAGGCGCGGCGATACTCGTCGGCGCAGGCGGTGTCGCCGCCGCAGGCGCGGGCTTTTGAGGATCGCGGAAATAAGCGGGGCGATGCGTCGCATTGCCTGCCAGCGCATTATCTTCCGGGGACCGCTCGCCGGGCGCAACCGTCAATCGAAACACCGGCCGCCCCAACCATTTGCGAGCGGCTGCGCTCACCGATTGCGGCGTTGCAGCTGCGTAAAGAGCAAGGTCCTTCTTATATTTCCCCGGATCGTTGGAATAGACCGCTCCTTCGGCCAGCGTCACCGCTTTGCCGCTGAACCCGCCTACCTTTTCCAAGCCGCCGATGGTGCCGGAAAGCTGCCGCGTCGCCGCCCGCTGAACCTCATCGCTCGTAGGTCCCTTGGCCAGATAGTCGGCAAGCAGCTGGTCCAGCCGCTTGCCCACCGCTGCGGCATCCTGACCGGGCTTAACGTCCACCGTGATCTCCGCGATGGACAGCTTTTCAAAGGGCTGGACGTTCGCCTTGACGGCGACCGCGACCTTTTCGCCACGCACGAGGATGTTATCCAGGCGAGAGGATTTGAGCCCGCCAAATACCGACATTGCGAGGTCGAGCTGCGGCAGGTCCGCCGAATTGACGCCAGGGACGATCCAGTTGCGATAGAGCCGCGTGGCCGCGACATTGTCGTGCATCACCTTTTCGACGTCCTGCGGAAGGGTGGGGACAGTCGCATCCACATCCTTGGGCGCCGGGCCGGAGGGAATGTCGCCAAACCATTTTTCCACCTTGGCGCGAGCAGTGGGCGCATCAATGTCCCCGGCCAGCACCAGTACGGCGTTGTTCGGGCCGTAGTGCGTCTTGAACCAGTTCTGCACATCGGCAAGGCTGGCCGCGTTCAGATCTGCCATCGAGCCGATCGTCGAATGGCGATAGGGGTGCCCCTCCGGCAGCATGGCGGCCAGCTGAGCATATTCGACAAGGCCATAGGGCTCATTCTCGCCCATCCGCTTCTCGTTCTGGACGACCCCCCGCTGCGTATCCAGCTTGGCCTGCGTGACAGCGCCCAGCAGATGGCCCATGCGGTCCGCTTCCAGAAACAAGGCCCGGTCGAGCGCGCCTGTCGGCACCGTCTCGAAATAATTGGTTCGATCAAACCAGGTCGTGCCATTCCAATCTGTCGCGCCGATATCCTCCAGACGACCGAAAAACGGCCCGTCCGCATTTTCCGAACCGTAGAACATCAGATGTTCGAACAGATGCGCAAAGCCGGTCTTGCCCTTGGGTTCAAACCGCGACCCAACATGATACCAGACCGACACCGCGACCACCGGCGCCTTGCGATCGGTATGAACGATAACGCGCAGCCCGTTTTTGAGCGTGAACTGTTCATAGGGAATATCGACTGCCTCAACGAGGCTGGAAAGCGGCGCGGGCGAGGCCGCGACAGGCGCGGAGACCGCTTGCGTCATCGGAGCGAGCGCCAGCGAGGAAAGGCCAAGCGCCAGCATCAGCCGCCGCGAAAGGGGAAAAAACGTCATGAGCGCCTCATGAAATCAAGGGCATGCGGCCGCACGCCAAGCACGGGTGCAGCATAGCGAGGCGAGTTAGCGGCGCAATACGCATTCCGCTGGACAGGGGTGCAACGCACGATAACGTCATGTTTCAATCATGGAGAGGGTTCACCGCTGATGCGCCTCGACCGCCGGTTTTTTCTGGTTTGTTCATTCTTTTTCCTGATCCCCGGCCCCGCGCCTGCAGCGCAGGGTTCGCCTGCGGAAATCTCCTCTGACGAGATCCGCGCGGATATTGGCTTCCTCTCGGACGATTTGCTGGAAGGACGGGATGCGGGCACGCGCGGTTACGATCTTGCCGCGCGCTATGTTGCTGCACGCTTCGAAGCGCTCGGCCTGCGGCAGGCGGTGCGAGATAGCTGGTATCAGTCGGTGCCGCTTGTCGTCACGGAGTTGGACAAGCGGATGACGTCATCGCTTACCATTGGCGGCAGGCGGTTCGAAAATGGCGGCGACATCATCATCAGCGCCTTTGGCACCGAGCCTCGTCAAACCGTAGAGGCGCAGGCCGTGTTTGTCGGTTTCGGAGTGGCGTCAGCGCGCGAGAAGATCGACGATTATGCGGGTCTCGATCTGAAGGGGAAATTCGCGGTCGCCCTGTCCGGCGCGCCCGCCGGCTTGCCGAGCGAGATCGCCGCGCATCTGGCCGCCGAAAAGGCGGCAGCAGCGCAAGCCGCAGGCGCCATCGGACTCATCACCATCCCTAGTGAAAGCCTGCTGACGCGCACACCCTGGGCCAGATTGCGCGACCGCGCCACGGGACCGGCCGTCGGTTGGGTGGGAGCAGATGGCCGCAGCTTCAGCCGCACACCGGGCATCGTCGCGACCGCTTATGCCACCGCCACCGCCGCCGATGCTTTGCTGGCCGGAAGCGGCGCGTCACTGGCCGCAATCCGCAAGCAGGCGGCAAAGCGCAGGCCGCTGCGGGGCTTCCCGCTTCGCCCGATCGTCAGGCTGGAACGTAACGCCGCAGTCAGCACGGCAGCCAGTTCCAATGTGCTGGCGATGTTGCAGGGATCGGACCCGCAACTGGCGGACGAATATGTTCTGCTGATGGCGCATCTCGATCATCTAGGCATGCGCAAGGACGCCAAGGGGCTTCCCAGGATTTACAATGGCGCAATGGATAACGCGGCTGGCGTCGCGACCATGCTGGCGGTGGCCAAGGCCTTCGCACAAGACGGACGGCGACCGCGCCGATCGATCCTGTTCGCGGCCGTCACCGCCGAGGAAGACGGGCTGATAGGGTCGCAGTTCCTGGCGAAGCATCCGGTGACGCCGCCTGGCGGACGGGTGGTGGCAGTCATCAATCTGGACATGCCCATCCTGACTTATGATTTCCAGGACTTGATCGCCTTTGGCGCTGAACATTCAACCTTGGGGCCGATTGTCCAACGGGCGGCAGAGGCGTCGGGCATCGCACTATCGCCTGACCCGTTGCCGGACGAGGGGCTGTTCACCCGGTCGGATCATTATCGCTTCGTCCAGGAAGGTATCCCCGCCGTCTTCCTGATGACCGGCTTTGGCGGTTCGGGAAGGCAGGAGTTCCAGAAGTTCCTGAAAACCGATTATCATCAGCCGTCTGACCGGATAAACCTGCCCTTCCATTGGAACGCGGCGACCAGGTTCGCATACGTAAATTACGCCATTGCGCGGGACGTCGCCAATGCCGATCATGCACCCCAATGGTATTCAGGCGATTTTTTCGGGGATGAATTTGCGCCCGAAGCGCAAAAGGCGACGAAACGATGAGCATAGACTGAAGCATATTGGATGCGCCCCTTGTGTGGCTTTTCAGCAACACTACATGGCTGGCATGTTTGAGCCCGTGAGGATGACATGAATCTCGAGAAATTCACTGACCGCGCCAAGGGATTCCTGCAGTCGGCGCAAACCGTCGCAATTCGCATGAGCCATCAGCGCATAAGCCCGGAGCATCTGCTCAAGGCGCTGCTGGAAGATGAACAGGGCATGGCGTCCGGCCTGATCAAGGCTGCGGGCGGTGATGCTGCCGTGGCACTTCGGGAGACTGACGCGGCGCTGGCGAAGGTGCCCGCGGTGTCGGGCAGCGGCGCGCAACAGACGCCAGGACTCGACAATGACGCGGTCCGCGTGCTCGACAGCGCCGAACAGGTTGCGGCCAAGGCGGGCGACAGCTTCGTCACCGTCGAGCGGCTGCTGCTGGCCGTGACACTCGCCACCACCACCGCGGCCGGGAAGGCCCTGAATGCAGCTGGTTTGAAGGCCGAAGCGCTCAACGCAGCGATCAACGATCTGCGCGGCGGCCGTTCAGCCGATACGGCGGGCGCGGAAGATCGTTATGACGCGCTGAAGAAATTCGCCCGCGACCTCACGCAGGCGGCGAGGGACGGCAAGCTGGACCCGGTGATCGGCCGGGATGAGGAAATACGCCGCACCATCCAGATCCTGGCGCGCCGGACCAAGAACAATCCGGTCCTGATCGGCGACCCCGGCGTCGGCAAGACCGCGATCGCCGAAGGCCTGGCGCTGCGCATCGCCAATGGCGACGTGCCCGATACGCTCAGAGACCGCACGCTGATGGCGCTCGACATGGGGTCGTTGATCGCTGGCGCCAAATATCGCGGCGAGTTTGAGGAGCGGCTGAAAGGCGTGCTCGATGAGGTGAAGGCCGGTGAAGGCCAGATCATATTATTCATCGACGAGATGCACACACTGATCGGCGCGGGCAAATCAGAAGGCGCGATGGACGCGGGCAATCTGCTCAAGCCCGCCCTCGCGCGCGGCGAGCTGCACTGCATCGGCGCGACGACGCTCGATGAATATCGCAAATATGTGGAGAAGGATCCGGCGCTTCAGCGGCGTTTCCAGCCCATTTTCGTGGGCGAGCCGACGGTGGAGGACACCATCTCCATCCTGCGCGGGCTCAAGGAGAAATATGAGCTGCACCATGGCGTGCGGATCACCGACGGGGCAATCGTGTCGGCAGCGACGCTGTCCAACCGCTACATCACCGATCGCTTCCTGCCCGACAAGGCCATCGATCTGATGGACGAGGCTGCGTCGCGGCTGCGCATGGAGGTCGAGTCCAAGCCTGAGGAGATCGAGACGCTGGACCGGCGCATAATCCAGCTGAAAATCGAACGGGAAGCGCTCCGCAAGGAGACCGACAAGGCTTCGAAGGATCGTCTGGACGCGCTGGAAAGCGATCTTGCCAATCTGGAGCAGCAGTCCGCCGAACTGACGCAGCGCTGGCAGGCCGAGAAGGACAAGATCGCGGGCGAAAGCAAGCTGAAGGAGCAACTGGACGCCGCTCGGATGGAACTGGAGCAGGCGCAGCGGGCGGGCGACCTCGGCAAGGCTGGCGAGTTGGCCTACGGGCGGATTCCCGAACTGGAGCGCAAGATCGCCGAGGCGGAAGGCGCGACCGAAGGCGCGATGCTGCGCGAGGAAGTGACGAGCGAAGACATCGCAGGCGTCGTTTCACGCTGGACCGGCATCCCCGTCGACAAGATGATGGAAGGGGAGCGGGAGAAACTGCTCGCTATGGAGGAAGAGCTTGGCAAGCGGGTGATCGGACAGGCCGATGCGGTGAAGGCCGTATCGACCGCCGTGCGACGCTCGCGGGCCGGATTGCAAGATCCCAACCGACCGCTTGGCTCTTTCCTGTTCCTCGGGCCTACCGGCGTCGGCAAGACCGAATTGACCAAGGCGCTCGCCGGTTTCCTGTTCGATGACGATAGCGCGATGGTGCGCATCGACATGAGCGAGTTCATGGAGAAGCATAGCGTCGCGCGGCTGATCGGCGCGCCTCCGGGCTATGTCGGCTATGAGGAAGGCGGCGTCCTGACCGAGGCGGTACGGCGGCGGCCCTATCAGGTCGTGCTGTTCGACGAGGTGGAGAAGGCGCACAGCGATGTGTTCAACGTGCTGCTGCAGGTGTTGGATGATGGCCGCCTGACCGATGGGCACGGGCGAACGGTCGATTTCACCAACACGATCATCGTGCTGACGTCGAACCTGGGCAGCCAGTTCATTGCCGGGCTGGCCGACGACGAACCGGTGGAGAAGGTCGAGGATCAGGTGATGGAGATCGTCCGGAGCCACTTCAGGCCCGAATTCCTCAATCGTCTGGACGAGGTAATCCTGTTCCACCGCCTGGGCGCGAGCCATATGGCGCCGATCGTGGATATTCAGGTGGGGCGCGTGCAAAAGCTGTTGAAGGATCGCAAGGTGGTTCTGGACCTGACCGACGGCGCGCGGGCGTGGCTGGGCCGGGTAGGCTACGACCCAGTCTATGGTGCCCGGCCGTTGAAGCGAGCGGTGCAGCGTTACCTGCAGGATCCACTGGCCGACCTCATCCTGCGCGGCGAAGTCCCCGATGGCGTCAAGGTGCGCGTCGATGAGGGCGATGGCGCGCTGACGTTGAGCGTGGGGTGACAAGAAAAGGGCGGCAGTACGACTGCCGCCCCATTATGCGTCACCTGAGTGTTAGAATTTGACCGACGCACCGATAAAGAAGGCCCGGCCCAGTGGATCGTAGGTCGCGGGGAAAGTGTTGCCGCTGTTTTCAGCGGTGCCGCCATAGTCATTGCCGACGATAGGCGGCTTCTTGTCGAACAGGTTGTTGATGCCCCCACGCAGTTCAAAGCGTTCGGCGACACGAACCGTGCCGCTGAGATCGAAATAGCTCCGGGCCTTGATCACGGGAACCACATAGTCCGCCGGATCGGCGCCATTCAGCACGATATCATCCTTGGTGAGCTTCCCGATATAACGCCACCGCAGGAGCAGGCTGACCGGGCCATAATCCAGCTGGGTGTTCTGGATGAACTGCCACTTGGGCTGCGGACGCAGGCAAGTCTTGCCCACCAGTCCGACGCAATCATAGGAGGGGAAAATGTCGGCAGGCTGATCCTCTGCCTTGATAGCGCGCGTAGCATTGATACCGAATTGCAGGCGGGCATCATCGCTGATCTTGAACTGATAGGCGACGGCGAAGTCGATACCCGTCCGTTTCAAAGATGCCGCGTTGAGGGTGCTGGCATCGACGCCGGTTTCAGTACCACCGCTAAGCGCCCCATTGATCGGGTTGCGATTGATTAGCTGGCAGAAGAATCCGTTCGGGTCCTGCTCCTGTTCATAACAGGCATCGACGATGACCTGTTCAGAGAACTGGGTGATCGCATTCTTCACCTTGATGTTGAAATAGTCGATGGACGCTGTGAAGCCGGGCACCTGCCGGGGTTGGACTACAAGCCCAATGCTGTAGGTGTCCGATTTTTCCGGCGTCAGCGTTGGATTGCCGCCGACATAATTGTTGATCTGGCCCGCAATCGGGCCATTGACCGTTCCGATACGCCCGGCAGGTACGCCGGTGTCAAGGCACAACTGGGACAAGGCCGCATTGCCGACCGGGTTCGATCCCGCGCAAGGATCATTTTCCAGATCCCCCGTGCTGGAGGTTCGTGGTTCGCCCAGCTCGGCAAGATTGGGCGCCCGGACAGCGCGCTGATACAAGCCGCGGATGCGCACGCCTTCTGTCGGAACCCACTCGCCACCGGCCTTGTAGGTCCAGTTGGAGAAGCTATTTCCGAATGTTCCGCCAGTGACCAGGTTCGAAACATCACTGCTATATTTGGAATAGCGCAAGCCGCCTTCAAATGTCAGCGCCTCCGCAAAAGGCTTGTCTTCCAGCAACGGCACGCGAAGCTCACCATAGATTTCCTTCACCGTGTATTTCGCGTCGATGGGAGATTGCGCGCCGAAACCAGGTGAATTCCCCGCAATCAGGTTTGCATCAGGCCGCGAGATCGTCTTCTCGCGACGATATTCCAAGCCCACCGCAAATCCCGCTGCCGAGCTGGCGGTTGGCAAGGTGAATAAGTCTCCCGCGAGAAAGGCGCCTGTGACGAATTGAGTGGTCTTGTCATTTGCTTCAAGATCCAGCCGTATGAAGTCCCCAGCCTCTGGCGTCAGATTGCCTGCACCGAAGAGGTTGACCGGGACACAGCCATTGCTGGGATCGATACAGGTGGGCACGCCCCCCACGTCGCGCACCAGAAGGCCCTGCTGCGTCTTGGCGAAGTCGATGTCGTTCAAATATTGCTGCCGCCGTTTCACCTGGCCATATTGAGCAAACACTTCATAATTCAGGCTGTCGGTGATGTCCCCACGCAGCCCGCCGACGAACTGCAAGGCCTTGTTGCGATAAATGGAATCGCGTGTTCCCAGTTCAGTAGTACGACGACCGAAGGCGATATCCACATCCCCGTCCGCGTCGGTATCCAACGGCGCGAGCACGCTGCGCGCCTGATCCGAGAGGAACGGGTTATCCAGGTTCACCGTGAACGGGAAGAAGAACGTCCCCGACGGCGCGAGCACCGTCGTCACCTTGGTGTCTATATAGGAAACCCGGCCGAAGAAGCGCGCGGCGTCCGAAAATTCATACTTGAACAACGCATGCGCCTGATACCGTTCCTGCGGCACCTGAAAAAGATTGTAGGGATTGAAATTGAAGGAACCCTGCAACGGACCGAGATCACCATTGGGCGAAAATTGCGCGTAGCAGTTGCCGTCATCGATGTCGGCCTGCGAGCAGATGGTCGGAAAACTGTCCGAGATGTTGCCGGGCGTATCAGTCAGGCTGCCTGACGGTTGAAGGTCGGCCTGTCCGAGCGCGAAGCGGGAAAAACTGCGTCGCGCCTGGCTCAATGCGGCCTTCTTGGTATAGCCGCCATTGACGACCAAATGCCCTCGTCCGTCAGCAAAGCTGGTACCGTAGGTAAGGCTGGCATCGAAAGTCCGCGCATCGCCTCGACTGGTGATGCCGTATTGGACGTCGCCCTTGATCCCTTGAAACTCGTCATCGAGGATGAAATTGACCACGCCTGCGACCGCATCGGAGCCATAGACCGCCGATGCACCGCCGGTCACGACGTCCACGCGCTTGATCAGCGCCGCAGGGATCATGTTGACATCGACGATGCCATCTTTGTTGAAGGGAACGAAACGCTTGCCATCGACGAGGACGAGGGTCCGCTCTTCGGTAAGATTACGCAAGTCGATGGTGGCGGCACCCTCATTGCCATTGTTTGTCTGCCCACCAATGCCAGGAACAGCCTGCGGAATATCCCGCAGGACGTCTTCGACAGAAGTCGCACCCGACAGCCTGATGGTATCAGCCGAAACAACCGATATGGGAGAGTTAGAGGTCAGATCAGGCCGCGAGATGCGCGATCCAGTTACGATGATAGTTGCCTCTTCGGAAGCGCTGCTCTGTACAGGCGCCTCCTGAGCACCGGCAAGTGTCGGCGCGAACAATCCGGCACTTGCAAACGCGATCGCGGATACGGCTGCGCCATTGCATAACAATGTGCTCTTCATCGGTGTCTTCACAGTCCAGTCCCTTGCTCTGGAGCGGCGCAAGCAAGCCTGCGCCCTTTGTTGTCCACGCATGGAGAGGAGCATTAGGAGCCCGACAGCAAACCCCTCTTCATCCGTGCTGCGGCGCAGTCTGCGCAGTCGTTTTAAGAGTGTAACCCACATTTCCCAAGTAAGGCGCTGATTTCGCTGTCCTGACCATTATATTTCCTATATAAAACATGGTGTTGAAGGCTGCGAGGGGCGCGTTTCATGGATCACCCAGAGGGTGCGGGCTTGCAACGGGCAGATCGGGTGGATTTCGACCCTCGCGTGCGGCTGGAATTTCGCGGCACGCAGCTCAGTTCCGACGGCGGCCTTCTGGTGATGCGCGAGCTTGATGACGCGCTCGGGTTGTCCGATTTGGCGTCAGCGGCGCTGCGCGATACTCGCTCTGGCAAGAACACGGTCCATCGGCTCGACGGCCTGTTCCGGCAATCAGTCTTTGGGCGGCTGGCCGGATACGAGGATGTCAACGACGCCAACCGTCTCGCCTGCGATCCGGTCATGCGCCAAGTTGTCGGCGGCAGAGCGGTCGATGCACAAGCGGCCTCGGCATCGCAGATGGGACGGTTCGAGACCGAGACGCTGGCTCTGGCCGGGAACCGTGCCGCGCTGGCCGACCTGAACGGGCAATGGATCGACCGGTTCCATGACCGTAACGGGCTGAAGTACATCGTTCTGGACATGGACAGCTCGGTCAGCCCGACCCATGGCGACCAGGAAGGGTCCGCCTGGAATGGCCATTTCGACTGTAGCTGCTATCACCCCAACTTTCTGTTCAACCAGTTCGGGATGCTGGAACGCTGCGCCCTGCGCCATGGCAACGTCCACAGCGCCGATGGCTGGCGTGATGTTCTCGACCCCGTCATTGCGCGCTACGCGGAGCGCGACCTTGGTGGCAGGTTCTTCCGGGCCGATGCTGCCTACGCGATCCCGGCGATCTATGAGCGATTGGAAGAAGCGCGGTTCTTCTACGCCATCCGGCTGCCCGCAAACGCGGTCCTCAAGGACAAGATCGCGCATCGGCTAACGCGCCCTGTCGGGCGGCCGTCACTGACCAAGGTCAAGCGGTTCTTCGAGGAATTCGAGTATCAGGCGGCGTCCTGGGACAAGGAACGCCGGGTGATCGCCAAGATCGAATGGCATCCGGGCGAACTGTTCCCGCGTGTCGGCTTCATCGTCACCAACCTGCCGATGGAGCCGGACTGGGTGGTGCGGTTCTACAACCAGCGCGGCACCGCCGAGCAGCACATCAAAGAGGGCAAATACGCCTTTCGCTGGACGCGGCTGTCGTGCCGGAAGTTCCGCGACAATGAGGTGCGGCTGCAACTGCACGCCCTGGCGTACAACCTGGCCACCTTCTTGCGCTGCATCGAGCTGCCCGAGGCCATGGCCGACTGGTCGTTGACCAGCCTGCAACTGAAGCTGATCAAGATCGGGGCACGTGTGGTCCGTCACGCCCGCACCATCACCTTCCAGCTGGCCGAGGTCGCTGTCACCGGCACGATGGTACGCGCCATCCTCGCCGCTATCCGCCGATTGCGAGCGCCACCGCTATGCGCATGATCGCGATCCACGCTCAAACTGAACGAAAGCGGCTGGACAGATCTGTCCGCTGCGCTGAAAAACGCCGCCCCTGGGCAAGGAAACAGCGGCTTCGCGGTCTGATCCGTCCAGATCCAGCAGTCTGCGCGACCGCAGGTGCCGCTTGCGGCAGAAAATCCTTGTCTAGCGCTCGGATACAGGCGATCTTCACCTCAAACGACACGCCACTTGGGGAATGCAGGTTCTACACGCTCGACTATCGGTTTAACCTGCACCCGGTGGCTTGACACATGTACTTCGTTCTTCAGGCGATGGACCGCCCGGACGCGGGTGATATTCGCGCGCAAACGCGCGAGCGCCACGTGGCTTATATGTCGGGCGGCGAACTTCCGGTTCGGGTCATCCTTTCCGGGCCATTGATGGACGAGGCGGAGGAGAAGGAGGTCGGCTCGCTCATCGTGGTTGAAGCTACGAATCGGCACGATGTCGAGGAATTCTCCCGAAATGATCCCTACCGAAAGGCCGGGCTTGTCGGTGCGATCTTGATCTTGCCGTGGCGCTGGACCCGCGGCAACCCCGACCGGAGGAACTGATATGACCTTGCAGCTTTTTACCTGGCAGACGCCGAACGGGCGCAAGATTTCCATCATGCTCGAAGAGCTGGGGCTGGGTTATGAACTGCGGCCGATCAACATCCTAAAGGATGAGCAATTCTCGCCGGACTTTCTAGCGAAGAACCCCAACAACAAGATCCCTGTGATCGTCGATCCCGATGGCCCCGGAGGTGAGGAACTGGTGCTCTTTGAGTCCGGCGCCATTCTGGTTTATCTGGCACAGAAATACCGAAGCGAGCTACTGCCGTCCGATCCACGCGCGCAGGCAATAACCTTGCAATGGCTGATGTTCCAGATGGGCGGCGTGGGCCCGATGCTTGGGCAACTCCATCACTTTCGCAGATATGCTCAAGACCAGGAATATTCGCTCGGGCGCTACCAGAAAGAGGTGGAGCGAATCTACGGCGTGCTTAACAAGCGGCTGCAAGATTCAGCTTATATCGCGGGGGACGGGTATACTATCGCCGATATCGCCACCTATCCCTGGCTCGCGCGCAACCCGCTTCACAACATCGATCTTGAAAAGGTACCAAATCTCAAGCGCTGGTACGATCACGTTGGTGCACGCCCCGCCGTGCAACGCGGAATGAACATACCGGAAGCAGGTTGAGAGAGTCATGCTTCGAGTTTTAGGAAGGCGCAGCTCCTCCAATGTCCAGAAGGTCCTCTGGCTCCTGGACGAGTTGGATATACCGTTCAGCCAGGAAAATTTCGGCGGCGAATTTGGCGGGAACCGCGACCCGGAATATCTTGCCGTGAATCCCAATGGCGTCGTGCCGACGTTGATAGACGAAGGCAACGCGATCTGGGAATCCAACACCATTCTCCGCTATTTGTGCAATTCGCGCGGACCCACCTCGCTTTATCCCCAGGACCCGATCGACCGGGCAATGGTCGAGCGCTGGATGGACTGGCATCTTGCCGCCTTGAACAAGTTCATGTCACAGCTTTATATCGGCATCGTCAAAACTCCGGAAGCCGAGAGAGACCTGCAGGCTTTAGACCGGGCGCGCATGGAGTCGCAGCGCTGCTTTGCGCTACTAGACGATGCCCTTGCACAAAATTCCTACCTTGCTGGCGATGCATTTTCGCTCGCCGATATTCCCTGCGGAATCATGGTCTATCGCTGGATAGCTCTCGGGTTCGCCAGGGATTCGGAGCAGCCCAATCTTCGTAGGTGGGCCGACCGTCTCGCGGAACGGCACGCCTATCGCAAGAACGTCATGGTCGGCCTTGGCTGACCGGAATCAGAAATCAAACAAACGGAAGGGCTGCCAATGACGGTTGCTGACGAGAAAACCCTGGAAATCCTCTTCACAGAGGCACGTTCTCAGAATGGCTGGACCGACCAGGTGGTAACGGATGCGGAACTTCAGGAGGCATATGATATCGCCAAATGGGGACCGACCTCGATGAATATCCATGTAAAGCAGCGTCACGGAACAGCGTGCAATTTGCTGTTGCACTGTCGTAAATTTGCCACATCATTTCTGAATGTTACTTTTGGGGCATTTGACAACTTTATGACGTTGACGAGACATCCGCCGAACTTTGCTTCTGATGTTTGCGGAAACGGTGTGGAAAAATTGCGCAGGGTGACAGGGTCAGCAGTGGCCCAGGGCTGACGACAACGGGTCGCCGGCCGGCGCCCTAGCGATGCCGGTCTGGCAGTCGCCAGGCACGCCCAGATAGATATGTGGTGCGATCCAAGGTCTGAAATGCACCGCAAACGTGCAGGCGCAACAGACGGGCTGGTCCGGTTAGTGCCCCCGCGCCTTCAACTCCGCTCGGGCAGAGGCTTCGGCGGTGGCGTAGGCTTCCTGCCGGACAATGCTCCAGTAGCGAAGATCGTCGAGCGAGATCTTCTGGCCAGTGACGGCGCAGACAACATGATCGCCCGCCTGCAGGACGCGGAAGCTATAGGCCATATAATGCAGCCGGGCCGGGCGGTCACGGTTGGACATCAGCATGGGTCAGCGACCTTTTCCATTTTCGAGCGCATCAGGAAAACAGATCCTGTTGCCGGTCTTCTGCGCCGTGCTGCGAGTTGCGGGGCGCACGGGATGAAGCGGATATAGATTGGCTTTGCGGCTTCTCAAGAGGTTTGGCAGGCGCCCCACCCTCCACCACCGCTCCGACGGCGCCGTCGTCGAAATGAAGCGAGACCGCACCGGCTGCGCGCGCGTCGGTGACTGTCTTGATAAGGCGCGCGCCCGCCATCACCCGCGCAAATCCGCGCCGGAGCGGAAGGTCGGGATTAACCGAAGCAAAAAGGCGGGCGAGGCTATCGAAAGCCGTAACCTGGGCATGAAAAACGCGGGTCAAATAATCCGGGCGCAGGCGCAGGCGGTCGAGGCGCTCCTTCCCCCGGTTCAGATATTGCCGCAAGAGAGCAGGGCGAAGCGCACCGCCGGCCTGCCCAAGATGCGCACGGGCGTCTGCGACGCGATGGCGCAGGCAATTGCCCAGATTGTCGGATAGCTGGTCCAGCCGCTGGCGTTGTGGCGCAAGCAAGGTGTCGGGCGTCGGCATCAGACGGACCTGCATGTCCAGCCGCTCGCGCGCTTGCGCCGCGCTCCGCCGCACGGCGCGGTTCATGCGCAAGCCTTGCTCGGTCAGCATGGCCATGAGGTCGGCCCGGACCGGCACGGCCAGTTCAGCTGCGGCGGTGGGCGTCGGCGCGCGCATGTCGGCAGCATGATCGCACAGCGTCGTGTCGGTCTCATGCCCCACCGCCGAGATGATAGGAATCGAACACTCCGCCACGGCGCGCACCACGATTTCCTCGTTGAAGCTCCAGAGGTCCTCGATCGAACCGCCACCGCGCGCGACGATGACAAGGTCTGGCCGGGGCAGCGGACCCCCGGGCTTCATGTCTGAAAAGCCACGAACCGCACGCGCGACCTGCTCGGCAGCACCCTGCCCTTGCACCAACACGGGCCAAAGAAGAACATGGGTCGGGCAGCGGTCTTCGAGACGATGCAGGATGTCGCGAATGACTGCGCCGGTGGGGGATGTGACGACGCCAATTGTACGGGGCAGGAAAGGCAGGCGACGTTTCCGGTCTCTGTCAAAGAGCCCCTCGGCAGCGAGTTTCTGCTTCAACTTCTCCAGCAGCGCCATCAGCGCGCCTTCGCCCGCAAGCTCCATGCGGTCAATGACGATCTGATATTTGGAGCGCCCCGGATAGGTAGTCAGTTTGCCAGTGGCGATCACCTCTACCCCGTCCTGCGGCGAGAAGGGCAGTCGTGCGGCTCCGCCCTTCCACATCACGCCGTCGATGACGGCATTATCGTCCTTGAGGCAAAGATAAAGATGCCCCGAAGCCGCGCGCTTGAAACCCGATATTTCACCGCGCAGGCGGACATGGCCGAAACGGTCCTCGACCGTGCGCTTCAACATGGCCGACAATTCGCTCACCGAAAGCGGCGGTGCGTTGTCCCCCGCCCGTTCCTCCGCTAACAGGCGGCCCGACGTACCGAAACCAGCTTCATATTCCGGGGACATGGGCGAAATGAACATCCTTTTGTTGGGCAGCGGCGGCCGCGAACATGCTCTGGCCTGGAAGCTGGCGCAATCGCCAACACTCACGACCCTTTATGCAGCACCGGGCAACCCCGGCATAGCCCAGCATGCGACGTTGGTCGATCTGGATGTCACGGATCATCGCGCGGTGGAGGATTTTTGCCTGCGCCATGCAATCGGTCTGGTAGTGATCGGGCCGGAAGCCCCCCTCGTTGACGGCCTCGCTGACAATCTGCGGGTGAAGGGCTATCCGGTTTTTGGCCCGGGCAAGAAGGCAGCGCAGCTGGAGGGGTCGAAGGGCTTCACCAAGGACCTGTGCAAACGGGCGAACATCCCTACCGCAGGCTATGAGCGCGTCCACAGCAAGGATGGCGCGATCGCGGCGCTGCCTGACTTCGGACTTCCTGTCGTGATCAAGGCCGATGGTCTGGCCGCAGGCAAGGGCGTCATCATCGCGGAAACGCAGGATGAGGCGCTGGCGGCGCTGGACACCATGTTTTCCGGCGCGTTCGGCGCTGCGGGCGAGGAAGTGGTGCTGGAGGAGTTCATGAGCGGGGAGGAGGCGAGCTTCTTCGCATTGACCGATGGCAGCGCCATCCTGCCATTTGGCTCCGCGCAGGATCACAAGCGGGTGGGCGACGGCGACACCGGCCCCAATACGGGCGGCATGGGCGCGTACAGCCCGGCGCGGGTGCTGACGCCCGAACTGGAAGCCGAAGTGATCGAGAAGATCATCCGGCCGACGGTCGAGACGCTGGCGGCCGAGGGGACGTCCTATTCAGGCGTGCTCTATGCCGGGCTGATGCTGACGGACGAAGGTCCAAAGCTGATCGAATATAATGCGCGCTTTGGCGACCCGGAGTGCCAGGTGCTGATGATGCGCTTCGACGGCGATCTGGTCGAACTACTGCTGGCAGTGGCCGAAGGGCGGCTGGCGGATCAGGGGGCCGTGGCGTTGGCTGACCGGACGGCGCTGACCGTGGTGATGGCCGCGAAGGGCTATCCGGGGACGCCGGAAAAGGGTGGCGCGATTGGCGGCATCGAAGCGGCGGAAGTGGGCGGCGCACGCATCTTCCATGCGGGGACGGCGGAGAAGGACGGCAAGCTGGTCGCCAATGGCGGTCGCGTTCTCAACGTCACGGCAACGGGAGACAGCGTTGGGGCGGCTCAGGCGGCAGCCTATCGGGCGGTGGATGCGATCGACTTCCCGACTGGCTTCTGTCGCAGGGACATTGGCTGGCGCGAGATAGAGCGCGAAGCACGCTGACACTCTTGCTTCAGCCGGCAGATCGCCCTTAAATGCCCTGGATAAACAGGGAGGACCGGTTGATGCAGCAGTTTTTCATTGATTATGGCCTGTGGCTGCTAGTCGCGCTGCTGATCTTGATCGGCGTTGTCTTCCTGCTGACGGGCCGCAAGAAGACCGTGGACGCGCCGGTGGTCGAGCACCCGGCGGAAGTCGAGCGGCGGGATATCGCTCCTCCCCCACCGATCCGGGAAAACATTGCGGCCGAACCGATCGCAGCGCCAGTGGCCGAGGCCGAACCCAGGATCATGCCCGCTGCCGTTGAGTCGGCTCCCGCCTCCTCCAGCATGTCGTCCGACGAGCCTGATAATCTGCTGAAGCTCAAGGGCGTGGGGCCCAAGCTGAACCTGCTGCTGATCGAACTGGGCGTCACCCGTTACGCGCAGATCGCAAGCTGGAGCGATGCCGATATCGCCGCGATCGACGCCAAGCTGGGCAATTTCAAGGGACGCCCTGTGCGCGACCAATGGGTCGATCAGGCCAGATATCTGGCTGCTGGCGACTTGGCGGGATACGAAGCCAAATATGGGAAACTGTGAGTCAGGTCTGACCCCGGTGGCTCGATGACTGGACAGGCTGAGCGCTAACCTTTTAGCCAGCTATCGCGGGCGCCGTTTTAGCCCGCATCGGGCGCGACCTTGCCGGATCGGTCCCCAGCAGCAAGGCGGCAACAGGTCGCTGGGCGGCAAATCGGCTCGCAACTGCCAGCAACAGGATTGATAGCGCCAGCGTGGCCAGCGGGCCAATGCCGGTCAGCATCACCGATCCCATAACCAGCGGATGCCACAAATAGAAGAAGAGGCTATCGCGCCCGATCGCATCGATGGGCGCGTTGTGAAGACCAAGCCCCGACAGGACGGGCAGCAGGGCGATCAGACCCAGGCACATGAGCAAACGCGCCGGGACATACGCCAGTTCTTTCCCATCGACGTAAAGACCGGACCACCAAATGAAACCAAACACAGCGGAGAGCAGCGCCGGCAACAGAGCGCCTTTAGGAAACGTCCGTTCGGCAAGCAGCATGCCGAAGAAGAAATAGATGGGATATTGCAGGAAGCGGCTGTCCGGCGCCAGAAGGCCGCCGTAAACCGGACCATGGCCGAGGCCAAAATTATACATGACCGCCAGGCTGACGGGCGTTGCCATCGCTAGCAATACCAGCGGCGAAAAGGGCAGCAATCGAGTGACCAAGATCAGGAAAAAAAGGACCGGCACATACCAAAGATGGAAAGGCGGTCGCAGCAACAGATCGAGCGGCGTAGTCCAGGATATCGGCCAATGGCCCGCGATGACATAAACGAGCATCGCGATCGTCCAGGGGACCAGCATGCGCTGCCCATAACGGGACAGCAATTCGGCTGATCCGACGCTCCGCACCCGAGTGACGTTGAGCAGATAGCCGGAAATGCCCATCATCAACGGCATCCGAAAACCCGATCCGACCCATAGAGCAAGATGGCGCGCTTCCGCCAGTTCCATGGCGTGACCGGCCATGACGAGCAGCATCAGCGCGCCCTTCAGCAGGTCGATGGATGAATTTTTCGCCACCTGATATCTTTCCGCACTGGCTTCATCGGAATGATATCGTCGCAAGCCTTCTCTTCTGGTTAATCAGTCGCGGCCCGGTCTCTCCCTAGCCTGATTCCGTTCTCGCGCACGGGTGCTAGTCGCGCCCCAGCAATTCCCGGACGCGGGGCGCAAGTCGTTGGGTCGCGGCGGCATGGATGCCGGGCGCCGTGCACAGCAGGCCCAAGGCAGTGGGCTCCGGTCGGTTGAAAGACAACTCATCGCCGAGCGCATCGGTGACGATGGCGCCAGCCTCCTGCGCTATCAGGGCAGCGGCGGCGACGTCCCATTCATTGCCCCAGCGGACGGTAGCGACGATGTCGGCTTCGTCAGCGGCGACCATCGCCATGCGCAGCGCAATGCTGTTGGGCTTGTGCACGGCCACCAGATCGCGGTCATGGCGGGGCAGTTGATCGGCAGGCACGCGTGCGCCGGGTAGCATCGCGCGCGTGCCCGCCTGCAAGACACGGCCGTTCCGGGTCGCGCCCTTCCCTGCCTGAGCGAGCCAGAGTTCGTTACGCGCTGGAGCCGCGAGAATGCCGATGCGCACCGAACCATGTTCGACCAGCGCTACGGATACGGCCCAACCCGGACGGCCGCGCAGATAGTCGCGGGTGCCGTCGATCGGATCGACCACCCAAACCCGCGCCAAGTCCAAACGATGGACGGTGTCGGCGGTCTCTTCCGACAACCACCCGGCCTCGGGATCGATACGACCGAGACTCTCACGCAGCATCTCATCTATTTCGAGGTCCGCCTCACAAACAGGATGGCCGGGCACCTTTTCCCATTGGCGCACCTGAGTCTGGCCGCCCGCCCAGAGGGTGAGCGCGCGGTCAGCAGCGTCCGATACCGCGCCAACCAGCGCGCGCAGGTCGACCTCAGCCTCCGGCAACGGTCATCCCGTCGATGCGGATGGTGGGCACGTTCATGCCATAGCGGAAAATAAGGTCATTCGCCGGGATGAGGGCGCGGAACATGTCCTTCAAATTGCTGGCGATTGTGATTTCCGACACGGGGCGGGTGATCGCCCCATCTTCGATCAGGAAACCGGCGGCGCCACGACTATAATCGCCAGTAACGCCGTTAACGCCCATGCCGATCAGTTCGGTGACGTAAAGACCACGCTTTATGTCGGCCATAAGTTGCGCGGGCGAAAGGCTGCCCGGCTCCATATGGACATTCGTGACACCCGCGCCCGGCGCGCCGCTACCACCTCTGCTGGCATGGCCGGTAGGTTCGAGGCCAAGCTGGCGAGCAGAGGCGCTATCGAGCAGCCATCCCGTTAATACACCTTGGTCGATCAGCGCGCGGCGGGCGACGGGGAGCCCTTCGCCATCGAAGGGGCGCGAGCGCATGCCACGTTGGCGCAGTGGATCGTCGATGATGGTTATGGCGCTGTCGAACAGTGCCTGTCCAATCGAGTCGAGCAGGAAGCTGGACCGACGCGTGATCGCAGGGCCAACCATCCCGCCGATCAGATGGCCCATGATGCTGGACCCGATGCGCCGGTCAAAGACGATCGGCAAGACTCCGCTTTCCAGCTTGGCCGGGTTCAGACGGGCGACAGCCCGCTCACCTGCGCGGGCGCCGATGATAGCAGGCTTCTCCAGATCATCGAGATGACGGACGCTATGGCTGGCATGATCGCGCTGCATGTTCGCGCCGGCGCCTGCAAGTACGCTGGCCCATGTGGAATGACTGGTGCCCGCATAGGCCCCCGCAAAGCCGTGGCTTGTGGCGAGCGCAATCTGACTCCGGCCGTTGGATGCGCCTCCCCCTTCGCTGTTCGTGACGCCGGAGACGGCGCGCGCGGCTTCCTCCACCTCCAGGGCACGTTCGCGGAGCAAGGCCGGTTCGGGGTCGCTGGGATCGGCAAGGTCAAGCGCGGGGAGCGCGTCGCGCAACAGCCGGTCCTCCGGAGCAAGGCCGGCATAAGGATCCTCGGGCGCCTCGCGCGCCATGGCGATGCAACGATCGACCAGCGTGCCGAGCGTCGCGGCGTTCATATCCGATGCGGCGATGCTGGCGGAACGCTGGCCGATGAATATGCGCAGGCCGATCTCCTCGCCTTCCGACCGCTCGACATCCTCAAGAGCGCCCAGGCGGACCGCCACGGTAGTGGATGCGTTGCAGGCGTAGATGGCGTCGGCAGCGTCAGCCCCCGCCCTGCGCGCCGCCGCCACCAGATCCTGGGCGCGGGACTGGGCTTCTTCTAGGCTGAGCATGGGTGCGGGGCGTTCCTGCTAAGGGTTCGGGCCTTGGGCCTTACGCGCTTGGTTCGGAGGGGGCAACCTGCGCATCGACCCAATATTTGAGCAGATGCCAGGCGACAGCCATCGGCTGCGGACAGATGAAGGGCGCGTTGATATCCTTTGCCAGCGCGGCGCGGACGCCATCGACGTTGCACCAGAAAGCATGCTCGATCTCGGTTTCGTCGAGCGCCAGCGCATCATCGTCGGCCTGCGCGATGCAGGCGATCATCAGCGAAGAGGGAAAGGGCCAGGGCTGGCTCGTCACATAGCGAATCGAATGGACGCTGACGCCCGCTTCTTCCTTGATCTCACGGGCAACGGCCTCTTCGATCGTCTCCCCCGGCTCGATGAACCCGGCAAGAGCGGAATAAAAGCCCTGCGGCCAGCTATGCTGTCGGCCCACCAGAACACGGCCGCGATGTTCGGCGAGCATGATGACCACCGGATCGACGCGAGGAAAATGTTCAGCGTCACAGGTGCCGCATCGGCGCGCCCAGCCTGCCTTTTCTGGTCGGGTGCCCGCGCCGCATACCGAACAATAGGGATGGCGTCCGTGCCAGTGGACCAAACTGCGCGCGGCGCCGTAAAGTGCAACTTCGTCGGCGGGCACTTCGGCGACGATCGAGCGGCTACGCGGGCTGGGCACGAAATTGCTGCCCACCTCGGCGGCAAGGCGGACAAAGATGGGCCGTTTCCCTGCCTCCAAGCCGAGCAGAAGATGATCCCCGACCTGTGCTTCCGGGCCGATCGGCTCCATCAGCAAGTGGCCATCGAGAGTGACGGGATCGAGTCCGTCAAGGACCAGGCAGCGCGCGTCCGGCGAGGCGAAAGCCTGGGCCACGAGTTCCGGTTTCACGCGAATATGGTCTGCTCGGTCGAGCCGTCCGCCAACAAAGCCGAGCTGCTCAGGGGCGGAGTTTTCAAGGCCGGGCATGCTGTGCGCTCTCCTTCATTACCGCGTCCGCGGCACGGCGGAATAGGGTAGGCAGTCCCGCATCCCCGATCCGGGCGAGCGGCCACCACTCGCCTTCCCCCGGCGGCTGACAGTTTTCCGTCACATGAGCGACATGGACAGTCAACGCCAGCGAGAAATGGGTGAAAATATGGGCCACGGGAGCAGCAAGCGCACGCCACTGAGCGGTCATAGGCGGGGTGGGGTCAGGAGCGGCTTCCCAATCAGACGAAGGCAGCGCGCGCATGCCGCCAAGCAGGCCCTTTGCCGATCGACGAACCAACCAGACATGACCGTCCGGACGCTCGATCCACCAGCCATGGCCAAGACGATGCGGTCTGATTTTCTTGGCGGCTTTGACAGGGAAGGCGGCGGGATCGGCCGTGAGCACAGCCGCGCAGTCGGTGCGCAGGGGACAAATGCCGCAGGCGGGCGCCCGTGCCGTGCAGATGGTCGCACCAAGATCCATCACGGCCTGGGCGAAGTCACCCGCGCGGGTTTCAGGCGTGATGCTGTCAGCCGCTGCACGAATGGCGGGCCGGGCGTTGGGCAGCGGTATGTCAATGGCGAACAGCCGGGCAACGACCCGCTCGACATTGGCATCGACGACCACCGCTCGACGACCAAAGGCAATGGCAGCGACAGCGGCGGCGGTATAGGCCCCTACTCCGGGAAGATCACGCAGGCCATCTTCCGTATCGGGAAAAGCGCCGTCACGCTCGTTCGCGACGGCGCGGGCGCAAGCGAGGAGATTGCGGGCGCGGGCATAATAACCAAGTCCGGCCCAGGCAGCCATGACGTCAGCATCATCCGCTGCAGCAAGGGCTTCAACGCTGGGCCAGCGCTCCGTGAACTTCGTGAAATAGGGGATGACTGCGGCGACCGTGGTCTGCTGAAGCATCACCTCGGACAACCATACACGATAGGGGTCGGCGGCATTGGCGCCCGGTGGCGCGCGCCAAGGCAGACGACGCGCGCGGACGTCATAATGCCCCAGCAGATCTTCCGCTATTTTCTTGGTGTTCCCCTCGACGCGCATGGCTGCCCTATGCCATTAAGCGGACGATGACGGAACGCCCCGCAGCACCCAAATTGAAAAGCCGCCCTGCCGCAGCCGCAGAGCGTCCGCGCGTAGGCGGACCCAGGCAGATCGCCGACCTTATGCCGCAGATCGGCGCGGCGGCTTTTCGCAAGTTCGGCTTCGTGCAATCCAGCATCGTCACCCGCTGGGCCGAGATCGTCGGAGCGCATTATGCGGAAATATCCGAACCCGAGTCGATCCGCTTTCCTGTCGGCAAAAAGGCGGGCGGCACCTTGCAACTGACAGTCATGAGCGGCCACGCCCCGATGGTGCAGCATGTGCTGCCCGACATCATTGACAGGGTGAACCGTTTCTTTGGCTATGCCGCCGTCGCCAAGGTGACGATGAAGCAGGGCCAGGTGCATCGGTCCTCCCCCGAACGCAGGCCTCCGCCGCGCAACTTGAAGCCGATGCCGGTCGAACTGGGTGACTCGCTGCGGGATATCGGGGATCCGGAACTGCGTGCGGTGCTTGAATCGCTCGCACAGGGGCTTGCCAATTCCAGTGGCTTGCCGAAGATCAGTTAAAGAATGGCCGGGCGCATTTCCGGATAGGCCCGGCGCGAATTCAACAGCCGTACAGGGGCGGCGCCTCAATGGACTATCGCATGACGAAATTTCGATTGGCCGTCCTCGCCCTTGCCGTCTCGCCCGGCGTCCTGATTGCGGCGCCCGCCACCAACTGGATCAGCCGCGTGGCCCTGTCGCCGATCGGCGGACATGTGCTGGGCAATCCGGCTGCTCCAACCAAGCTGGTCGAATATGTCAGCTACACTTGTTCCCACTGCGCATATTTCGTTGGAGAGGCGAGTGCGCCGTTGAAGGCGAACTATGTGAAGGGCGGCAAGGTCAGTGTCGAGGTGCGCAATGCGGTGCGCGACAAATATGACCTGACCGCTGCACTGCTCGCGCGCTGTGGTGGAACCGCCCGCTTCTTCGGCAATCATGAGGCGCTGTTCGCCAATCAGGAAGCCTGGATGACGCAATTGCAGGCCTATGACCGGGGCGCGGCCAAGCCCTCCGAACAGGTCGCGGCACTTCGCGATATCGGACGAAATACGGGGCTCTACACGCTGATGGGCAAGCGCGGCTTCACGCCTGCGCAGTTGGACGCCTGCATCGCGAACCCGGGGGCGATGAAGCAGATTTTGGCGATGACGGACGAAGCATGGAACAAGATCAAGATTGGCGGCACGCCAGCATTCACCGTCAACGGTGCGATTGCGGGCGGATCAAGCTGGGCGACGTTGCGCGATGCATTGCCCGCCGTCGCACAGTGAACTAAACCCCCATCATCCTGAAGCTCGACAATCGGAGCCCTGCCGCAGTGAAAGCCTTTTCCGGACTTGCCATGATCGCCCTGTCGCTGACCCTTTCGGCCTGCGGGCAAAAGGACGCGACCAATTCCACCGCTGGCGAACCGGTCGCCGCTGTTGCCGCACCCGCGGGAACAAGCTGGTCCGCCACGGTCACGCAGACCCCCGAGGGTGGATTCGTGATGGGCAACCCCCAGGCGAAATTGAAGCTGGTCGAATATGCGTCCTACACGTGCAGCCATTGCCGCGATTTTGCGGTCGAAGCTTCCGAGGAAATCCGCAAGATCGTCGATAGCGGCAAGATGAGCTACGAGCTGCGCAACTTCGTACGCGATCCTATCGATATTTCGACGGCCCTGCTTGCCCGTTGTGGCGGCAAGGACGTCTTCTATCCGATCAGCGATCAGTTTTTCGCAAACCAGAATGCGATGTTCGAACAGGCGCAGGGTCTGGGCGATGCCAAATATCAGCAGCTGATGAGCGCGCCACCGGCACAGCGGTTCGGCCTGCTCGCCGAAGCGGTGGGTCTTCTCGATTTTGCCAAGCAGCGCGGTATCGCCGAGGATCAGGCGAAGCAATGCCTGGCCGACACCGCTGCTGCCGAGAAGCTGGCCAAGGGCGTCGAAACGGCCAGCAGTCAGTATAAGATCGAAGGCACGCCGACCTTCATCCTCAACGATGTGAAGATCGACGATGTCGCTACTTGGGCGGCCTTGCAGCCCAAGTTGAAGGAAGCGGGTATCTGATTGAAACGAGGGGGGCGGACAATCTGGATCGAGCATCCCGTTGAACGACGGGCGGTGCAATGCTGCCCCGGCCTTGCCCCCTACGTGCCGTTCCCATGCAGATAAAACGGCTCAAACTGTCTGGCTTCAAAAGTTTCGTCGATCAGACGGAACTGCGGATCGAACCAGGCCTGACCGGCATTGTCGGACCCAACGGCTGCGGCAAGTCGAACCTGCTTGAAGCTATCCGCTGGGTGATGGGCGAATCCAGCGCCAAGTCGATGCGCGGCGGCGGCATGGAGGATGTGATCTTCGCAGGCACATCAACCCGCCCGCAGCGCGACTTTGCTGAAGTATCCCTGCTGACCGTCCAGGAACAGGGCGAACTGTTCAACGCGGTAGAGGTTGGCGCGGACGGCGAGTTGGAGGTGACGCGCCGGATCGAGCGCGGCGCCGGCAGCGCCTACAGGGCCAATGGCCGCGACGTACGGGCCAAGGATGTCGCCCTGATCTTCGCTGACGCGGCCACCGGTCCGCACAGTCCTGCCCTGGTGAGCCAAGGGCGGATCGCCGCCGTCATCGCGGCGCGACCGCAGGAGCGGCGCGCCATGCTGGAAGAAGCGGCGGGCATTTCCGGCCTGCATGTCCGGCGCAAGGATGCCGAGCAGAAGCTGCGCGCGGCCGAAGCCAATCTGGTGCGTCTGGACGAAATTCTCACGGACATGGAGGCGCGAGCGAGCAGCTTGCGGAGACAGGCCAAGGCGGCCGAGCGATATATCAAGCTGTCCGAGCAAATCCGGGTAGCCGAAGGGCGCGTGATCTTTGCCCGCTGGCGCGAGGCGGCGGCGAGCGCCGATGCCGCGCGCAGGGAAGCGGCAGACGCCGAGAGCGCGGTGAGTGTCGCACAGGAAGCGCAGGCGGCAGCGGCGGCCCATGCCAATGCGGCGGTGGGCGCACTGGCCGCCCGGCGCGTGGCGGCGCAGGTCGCACGGGACGAAGCGAATGAGGCGGGGCACCGGCTCACGACGCTGCGGACCGAGCGTGATGGCGTGGTGCGCCGCCTGCATGATCTCGCTCAACAGGCCGAACGGCTGGAGGAAGATCGCGCGCGCGAAGGCACGTTGGCCAACGACGCGGCTGAGGCGATCGCACGGCTGACCGATGAGATTTCGGCGCTCAAGAAACGGATCGCTGAAACCGACATGATGCGGCCCGACTTCGCCGGCCGCATCGCACGCGCAGAAGATGCCGCGCGCGACGCGGAGCTGGACCTTGCCAAGGCAATGGCGCGGCAGGCGGGAGAACAGGCAGAGTTGCGCGTTGCCGAAGCCGCGCTGGTGGCCGCACAGACCCGGCTGGAACGGGCGGAACGCGAAGTGGCCAAGCTGGAAGGCGAAGCGAACGGACTACCCGACGCCGCGCCGCTGGAGGCAAAACGGGCAGAAGCAGAGGCGGCACAGGAACAGTCGAGCGTAGAACGGGACGCCGCCGAGTTGGCAATCGCTGCCGCGGAAGCGGCGCGGCAAGTAGCGGCCGAGGAACGCGCTGCCGCTGAAACGGCGCTGGCATCCGCGCGCGCAGGATTAGCCGCACTCGACAGCGAGGCGGCGGCACTCAAACGCGCCGTAGAAGGCGGAGCCGGACGGGCGCGCGCGCTTGACCAGCTGACCGCGGAACCGGGCTATGAGCGAGCGTTGGCGGCGGCCTTGGGTGATGATCTGGAGGCGCCGGTAGGCGCGCAGGGAATGCGCCGGTGGACCGGAGCGGCGACATTGGCGGACGACCCGGCCTTGCCTGCGGGCTGCCCTGCGCTCGCGGACCATGTAAAGGCGCCTGCGGAACTGGCGCGGCGGCTGCGCCAGGTTGCGATCGTGGAGAAGGATGAGGGACAGGCGCTGGCCGTAGGACAGCGCCTCGTGACCCGCGATGGCCAGTTGCGCCGCTGGGACGGCTATTTCGCGGCGGAGGGCGGTGCGGCAGCGGCAGAGCGGCTGATCCGGTTGAACCGCCTGGAAGCAATTGCAGCGGCGCGACCGGCGGCAACCGGAGACGTCGCGACGGCGCTTTCAGCGCAGGACAGCGCAGCCCAGCGCGAGCGCGAGGCGACGGAGGCCCTGGCCCGCGCAAGAACCCAGCTTGGCAGCGCGGATCAGCGATTGCGGGCCGCCTTGCGGGCAGCAGATGAGGCTGCGACGGCGCTGGAACGGCTTTCAGGACGGCGCGAGGCGATCGAGGAGCGGCTGGCGGAAGCGCGGGCGGACCTGGCCGGCGCGCGGGGTGAACATGACAAGGCGCAGACCGGGCGTGCGGTGTTGCCGGATGGAAACGAGACGCGGGCGCTGGTCGCCACGCTGAGCCAGGCAAGCGAAAAGGCCCGGATGGCGGTTAGCCAGCTACAGGCGGATCAGGCGCTTGCAGACCGTGCGCTGGCAAGCGACCAGGAGCGCATGGCTGCCGCAGACGCGGAGGCTAAGGGCTGGCGGGCGCGAGCAGGTGAAGCGGCGAAGCGAATCGCCGCCATGGTGGAACGTGAGGACGCCATCGCGGCGGAACAGGCCCAATTGGCAGAGAAGCCCGATGGCCTGACTGCGGCAATCACGGCGCTGTCCGAACAAGGCGCTGGCCTCGCTGAAGCGGCCGAGGCGGCGCGGCGGGCGGAGAGCGAGGCGGAACACGCGCTGCGAATTGCCGAGGGGCGGGTAGCCCAGGCCGGTGAGGCATTAGCGCAGGCGCGCGAGCGGCGCGCCACCGCTGCAGCGCGAGCCGAGGCAGCGGACGAGAAGCGGGTCGAGGCAAACAGGCTGTCAGGCGAGCGATTCGAATGCCCTCCACCAGTCCTGCCCGAAAAATTGGGCTTTGGAAGCCCAGAGGTCCGGACCGCGCAGAGCGAGCAGGCGGAGCATGACCGGCTGGTTGCCGAGCGCGAGCGCATCGGGCCGGTCAACCTGGTCGCGGCGCAAGAGCTGGAGGAGTTAGAGACGACGCAAGCCACCAGCCGCGCCGAAAGCGAGGAACTGACTCAGGCGATCAATCGGCTGCGCGGGTCGATCGGTAGCCTCAATCGTGAAGGACGGCAGCGGCTGCTGGCCGCATTCGAGGCGGTGGACGGTCATTTCCGGCGGCTGTTCACGACCCTTTTCAATGGCGGGCAGGCGCATCTGGAGTTGATCGACAGTGACGATCCACTGGAAGCGGGCCTGGAAATCATGGCCCAGCCGCCGGGCAAGAAATTGGCCGCCCTGACATTACTGTCCGGCGGCGAGCAGGCATTGACGGCCGTGGCTCTGATCTTCGGGCTGTTCCTGACCAACCCCGCACCGATCTGCGTGCTGGACGAGGTGGATGCACCGCTGGATGACGCCAATGTCGAGCGTTTCTGCGACCTTCTGGACGTGATGGTAGGACAGACCGACACACGATACCTGATCGTCAGCCATAACGCCGTAACGATGGCGCGGATGCATCGCTTGTTCGGCGTCACCATGGTTGAACGCGGCGTGAGCCGGCTGGTGTCCGTCAATCTGGGCGGGGCCGAAGCCCTGCTGGCGGCGGAATAGCGGCTCCAGGACGGCAACGAAGTCGGGTATCGCGCTTCAAGAACGCGTTTTCATCCGTCGAAAAAGACCTCTGGCGGTCGTCGGCTCGAACATTTCCGCAGAGCCTTCCGGGTCGAGTACTTCGTTTTCGGCCAGCCATGCCTGCACATCATTGAGATCGGGCGTGACAAAGGGACGCAGGGTGCGGCCTGGCTTGTCGCGCAGTTCCTCTATGCCGGCGATCAACCCTCGCTCGGCGATAACGGCAGCGACACGTTCGAGAGGCAAGTCGAGATGCTCCGCGACAAGATCATCTCGTATCTTGCGGATCTGGTTTTGATGGCCATTGTTGGCGGGCAGGCTTGTGTCGATCGTGACATCGCATTCGGTGTCCAGCCGCATCGAGCGGTTGTTCATGTTGGAAGAACCGACGCGGATGGCGCGGTCATCGACAATGAGGACCTTGGCATGGACATAGATGGGCTCGCCACGCACCGTGAAGGGGTGGTAAAGCCGGAATTTGCCATATGTGTCCCGCGCGCGAAGCGCCTCGACCAGCCGGGCACGGGCGGTATCCATTGCCTGTTGTTCGAGCCAGCCATCGGCCTGTTCAGGGTTGATGATGACGATGTCCGGCCCATTAGGGTCACCCAGACGCGCGGCAATAGCCTCCGCGATCCTGCGCGACGCGAAATATTGGCTTTCCGCGTAGATGCTATGCTTTGCCGAGGCGATCTGGCTCAGATACAGCTTTTCAATCTCGATCAGCGGTTCCTGGTCGTCCATCTCAGGAGCGGAGCGCGAGATCGCGACGTCGACCTGTTCAAACTGCACTGCAAGCGCATCTGGCCAACAGTCGTGATAGCCCAGAACCGGCTCCAGATCATCGCCGCCCGCCCCCTTCCAGCGGGCGCGGGCATGGTGGCCCAGAGCCATCGCCACATCCCCCTGCAACGCTGTGGTCGCGTCATGCCAGGGGCCGTATGCCGTGCCGTCCGGATGATGGCGGCCGGGATCGCCGTCGCGATGATGGCGCGTGTCCCAGCGGTCAGCCGTCATATCGATACCGCCGCAGAAGGCGAAGCAATCGTCGATCACCACGATTTTCTGATGATGCGATGCCGCAGGCGGGTGATGACTGTCCAGCTTCACATGAATGCGCTTGTGCGCCATCCACTTGACGGTGGTGAAGAGGTTTGTGGGCTGCGCCATCGACTTCATGGCGCCGATGTCCCAGCGCAGCAGGAAAATCTCCAGCTCTGGATTACGCTCGACCAGCCAGCTTATAAAATCGCCGATGATGACGGGCGCGCCATCCTTCGCCTCATCCTCACGGATCAGACTGATGGCGGCATCGAAATCCCATCCGATCAACATGATGCGCCGCTTCGCCTTCAGCATTGCCGCACGGGCGTGGCGGAAATAGGGATCGGCGTCGATGATGACGCTCGCCTTCGTGGCGCGGGCAATGCGCCAGCAGTCCTGGCCCTCGTTCGGCGCGCTCATACGCTGCCCACCACGAGGCAGCCCAGGAACATCAGCAACCCGGCAAAGCGGTTGGACCGGAATTTAACCAGGGGATCGAGGCCGTCCTCCTTGAGCGTTGCAACCTGCCAGACAAGATGGACGGCCATCGGCAGCAGTGCGGCGAGAACCAGCAACTGCGGCCGGACCTGCCAGAGAGCCGCTGCCCAGAATAACAGGGAAAGGAGGTAACATAGCATCACCCCCGCGCGGACATGCCGACCCATCGACAGGGCGCTTGATCCGATACCGATCAACGCATCATCCTCCCGATCCTGAAGCGCATAGATGGTGTCATAACCAACAACCCAGAAGATAGTGCCGCAGTAGAGCAGCATGCCCGGAGCAGTGAGCGCGCCGCTGACTTCGCTCCAGCCCACAAGCGCGGCCCAGGAGAATACCAGACCGAGCCAGACCTGCGGCCAACCGGTGATCCGCTTCATGAACGGATAGGCGGCGACGAGCGCCAGGCTGCCGAGCGACACGATTTGGGCATAAAGGCGAAGCTGTAAAAGCACGAGGAGGCCCGCGAGGCAAAGCAGAAGGAGCCAGGCCCATGCAGTCTTGACGGAAATGGCGCCGCTGGCGAGCGGACGGGCAGCCGTGCGCGCCACCTTCCGGTCGAGGTCGCGATCGACAATGTCATTGAAGACGCAGCCCGCGCCGCGCATGGCGATGCTGCCAAGGAGCAGCCAGAAAATGAGCGACCAACGCTCCCCTGCCCCGCCAGCAAGCCCTACCGCCCAGGCGCCGGGCCAGAAGAGCAGCCACCACCCTATGGGCCGGTCAAAACGGGCGAGCAGCGCCAGCGCGCGCGGCGTCGGCGGCAGACTGGCCAGCAAACCGCGAGCTTGTGTATCGGGGACGATCGTCTGGCTCACCTTGTCTCCGTTCGCCCTGACTTGTCGAAGGACTTTCCTTCCTCTTTAGAGAAACGATGGGCTTGGACAAGCCACGCCCAAACGGAGTGCATGGATATGACCGCAACCCCTGCCTGGCCGCCGCAAAGCGCCCCGCGTCTGCATGTCGAAACGCAGCTGGGCGAAGGCGTCGCCGTACCGGTCGATGGCAATCCGGCTCATTATCTGATCAGCGTCATGCGCATAAAGGCTGACGATATCGTGTTGCTGTTCGATGGGCGATCGGGCGAATGGGCGGCGCGGGTCCGCGACCTCCGGAAGCGCGATCTGGTGCTGGAATGCGTGAGCCGGACCAGGCCGCTGGAGGATGCGCCGGATTTCTGGCTGTGCTGCGCGCCAATCAAGAAGGGAAGGATCGACCTGATCGCCGAAAAGGCTTGCGAACTGGGTGTGGCGAGACTGCAACCGGTGCTGACCCGGCGCGCCGTCGTGGACAAGCTCAATCTCGACCGACTGCACGCCCATTTGGTCGAGGCGGCCGAACAGTGCGGGCGCACCGCGCTGCCGGACCTTTGCGCCATGGTGAAGCTGGATGCCCTGTTGCGCGATTGGCCCGGCGACCGCTGGCTTTTCTTCGCTGATGAGACGGGGGGCGAGCCGCTGGTGGATGCGCTGCGCACTCATCCCGGCGCTGCGGCCTTCCTGATCGGGCCGGAGGGGGGCTTTGATCCCGCCGAGCGGGGCGCGATCCGCGCCGTGACGAAGGCGGTGCCCGTATCGCTGGGGCCGCGCATATTGCGAGCGGAGACAGCAGCGATCGCCGCCACTGCTGCCTGGATGACACTGAACGGAGACTGGCAATAGTTGCATTCCGAAATGGGATTGCCGCAGCCCTATACGCAACCTATTTGTGCCCCGCGCGCTGTTATTGACGCGCTGGGGGGACAGGCTAAGGCGGGGCATGAGCACCAGGACAGACTCAGGGGGCGCAGACCCCGTAATCGAGAGCCGCGAGCAGTTGATCGCGGCCTTTTCCAAAGGCGAAAAGCCCAAGGAACGCTGGCGCATCGGCACTGAGCATGAGAAGTTCGTGTATGCCAAGAACGACCATCACGCCCCATCCTATGACGAACAGGGCGGCATACATACGCTGTTGATCGGCCTTACGCGCTATGGCTGGAACCCGGTGTTCGAGGGCGAGAATATCATCGCGCTGTCGGGCCGCGATGGGACAGTCAGCCTCGAGCCCGCTGGACAACTCGAATTGTCGGGCGCCCCGCTCGAAAACCTGCACCAGACCTGCATGGAGACCGAGCGTCATCTGGAACAGGTGAAATATGTCGGCGACATGCTGGGCCTGGGTTTTCTGGGCCTGGGCATGTGGCCGGACAAGCGGCGGGACGCACTGCCGATCATGCCCAAGGGGCGCTACGACATCATGCTGCGCCACATGCCGCGCGTGGGCTCCATGGGCCTCGACATGATGCTGCGGACCTGCACCATCCAGACCAATCTCGACTATAGCACCGAAGCAGACATGGTGCAGAAGTTCCGCGTTTCGCTGGCTCTGCAACCGCTGGCGACGGCGCTGTTCGCAAATTCGCCCTTCACCGAGGGCAAGCCTAACGGCATGCTGTCCTATCGCAGCCATATCTGGTCCGATACCGATCCGCATCGCACAGGCATGCTGCCTTTCGTGTTCGAAGAAGGCTTCGGCTACGAACGCTATGCCGACTATGCGCTCGATGTGCCCATGTATTTCGTGTACCGGGACGGCCGCTATATCGATGCTGCGGGCCTTAGTTTCCGCGATTTCCTTGATGGAAAACTGTCCGTCCTGCCGGGCCAGAAGCCGACGGAAAAGGATTGGGAGGATCATCTGTCCACCGCCTTTCCCGAGGTACGGTTGAAGAGCTTCCTGGAAATGCGCGGGGCCGACGGCGGGCGCGCCGATCGGATCACCGCGCTCCCGGCATTCTGGGTCGGCCTGCTCTACGAACAGGGCGCGCTGGATGCGGCATGGGACATGGTCAAGGACTGGAGCATGGAAGAGCGGCAAGCGCTGCGCGACGCGGCGCCCAGTCAGGCCCTGGATGCCCCGGTGCCCGGCGGTCGCAAGCTGCGAGATATTGCTGGGGATGTTCTAGACATCAGCCGCAGCGGCCTGAAGGCGCGGGCGCGACTGAACGGCGCGGGCGACAACGAAACCGCCTATCTTGCGCCACTTGACGAGATCGCCGCCGCCGGGCGCACCCATGCCGAGCATCTGCTGGAACGCTATCATGGCGAATGGGCAGGCGACCTTTCCCGGATCTATGCCGAGGAAAGCTATTAGTCGTTATTCGGCGGGCTGGGGCACCGGGGCCGTACGCCCCCGGCCCGTTGCCCAGGCAACAAGGCGAGGCACGGGACCGTTACGGTCCATCCATTCGCTATAGGCGCGATAGTGCGGATCGGACAACAGATGCGCTTCCTCCGTCCGCGCGCGCCAATAATAGACGGCGTTGGTTACCGCCAGCATGGCGCAGTTGCGTACCATGTCGGTAAGGCTGCCCGACACCGTGAGGAAGGGCAGCGCCGAAAACCACCAGAAGAGATTCTTCGAAAGATAGGCGGGGTGACGCGTCCAGCGATAAGGACCATGAGTCAATATGCCGCGATGGGTAAGGTTGGAGAAGCGAATGCCGAACACCACCGTCGCCCAGGCGTAGACGGCGGTCAACAGCACCAGCCAGCCGCCTAGCAACCATTGCAGCAACGTGTGGCCCTGCGTCCAGACGTCCCATTCCGCGCCGCCCGCATGATAGTCGAGCGGGCCGCCCCCGCCCATCAGCACAAAGGGCGGATAGCAGATAAGCGCGGCAAGCCAGCCCGCAAGCGCCGGATTTGCCGAGCGGATGTGGGAATCCAGCGGCTTGCAAGTCAACAGATAGCCTACCGTCGCCATGCAGACATCGACCATGAACATGACAGCGATCAGAAAGGCAGCGAGATTCACTGGGTTCGCGAAGACGTGATCGAACCGCCAATCGACGACGCTGGCAAAGTTTCCCGGCACAATCGATAGCATGAAAGCAAGGAAGAAGCCCTTCACCGCCCACGCGCGGGCGTGATCGGCGACTTGCGCCATATCCGGCTTGCCCGCCGCTCCGCCGATCACCCAAAGGCCGAACGCGTAGGTGGCGTCCTTAGGATCGACAAGCCGCCTGTCTAACCAGACAACATATGGAATGGAGAATAAAACGAGCCACGGCGCTGCATCCATGAACAGGTTCATCGAAAAGCGATAATTGCCAGTCCAATACCAGCGCGCCAGACAATAAAAGATCGCGATTCCCATCCAGGTCGCCCAGAGACCAGCGATCTTCACCAAGCTAATGTCCAGGACGGCCCGCCACGCGCGGGGCGGGCCCTGCCAATCTATGCCGGTGGACGGGTTGCGGTGCACCTTGTCCACCAGCAACGACCACAGGACCATCGGCAGCCCGCAGGCCAGGATAGCTGCCAGGCCAGCATTAGGCCCGTTCATGCCGAAATGTCGCGCGACGAGCGTCCACAGGCCCAGCCCCGCCAAACCGGAGAGACCTACGCCATGGCTTACGGCGGAACGGGGACAGGAATCGGCCTGGCTGGGCATTCGGCGCTTATGCCGGGGAAAGGTAAGCAAGCGATGAAGGCTCCTTAACCCTGAATTGCAGAGCGACGGTGCGGCTAACGCTTTTGACTGGCGCGAAGCCCAAGAGGCTGTAAAGAACAGACCATGACCAAAGGGCGCGGGACATGATCGCAAAACTCAAGGGGCGGTTGGACAGCACCGGTATCGACCATGCCATCATCGACGTGGGCGGCGTAGGCTATCTGGTCGGGGCGTCGTCCCGAACCTTGTCGGCGCTCGGGCCGGCAGGCGAAGCAGTGACGGTATACACCGAAATGCTGGTGTCCGAAGATTCGATCCGGCTGGTCGGCTTCGCGCGCGGCGAGGAGCGGGACTGGTTCCGCCTGTTGATCGGCGTTCAGGGCGTCGGGTCGCGCGTGGCGCTGGCGATACTATCGGCGCTGGAGCCCGCAGAACTGCATCGCGCCATCGCTACCGGTGACAAAGCGATGGTGGCGCGGGCCAATGGCGTAGGCCCCAAGCTCGCGCTGCGAATCGTAAACGAACTGAAGGATAAGATCGGCGCCGCGCCGGGGGCAGGCGCCGTACTCGGCGGAGGCATGACGCCGGTTGCCGCAGGAGGACTTGGCGCAGACGCAATTTCGGCGCTGCAGAATCTGGGCTTCAAACCAGCCGAGGCGAGCAGTGCGGTAGCACAGGCGGAAGAAGAACTGGGCGAGGACGCGACACTGGATGCTCTGGTGCGGCTGGCGCTCAGGAAGGCGGCGAAGTGACACGCGTTCGGTACTGCAGCAGTGACAGGGACAGGCGCGCATGAGCGAGGATCGGCTGGTCGCATCTACCCGGCGCGTCGAAGATGTAGATGCGGCGCTGCGACCAAAATCGCTGACAGAGTTTATCGGGCAGCAGGCAGCTCGTGAAAATCTGCGTGTGTTTATCGAAGCCGCGCGGCAGCGCGGGGACGCGCTGGACCATGTGTTGTTCTTTGGCCCCCCGGCCTTGGCAAGACGACTTTGGCGCAGATCGTGGCAAAGGAAATGGGCGTGGGATTCCGCGCCACATCAGGACCGGTAATCGCCAAATCGGGCGATCTGGCGGCGCTCCTCACCAATCTGGACGAGGGCGACGTACTGTTCGTGGACGAGATCCACAGGCTTAATCCTGCGGTCGAGGAAGTGCTGTATCCCGCAATGGAGGATCGTGCGCTCGACCTGATGATCGGCGAGGGACCTTCGGCGCGGTCGGTGCGGATCGATCTGCCGCGCTTCACCCTTGTGGGGGCGACGACGCGGCAGGGTTTGCTGACGACGCCGCTGCGCGACCGTTTCGGCATTCCGGTACGACTGCAATTCTACACGGTCGACGAACTGGAGTTGGTGGTGCGGCGTGCGGCGCGACTGCTGAACCTCGGCATCACCTCCGACGGTGCGATCGAAATCGCTCGACGGTCGCGGGGCACGCCGCGTATTGCCGGACGGCTGCTGCGCCGGGTGCGCGATTTCGCCAATGTCGCGGGCGTGGAAGCAGTGGACGCCAAGGCAGCCGATTCCGCGCTGAGCCGATTGGAGGTCGATCATCTGGGCCTCGACCTCATGGACCGCCGATATCTTATGATGATCGCCGACATCTATCGTGGCGGTCCGGTCGGCGTGGAAACTTTGGCGGCTGGCCTGTCCGAGCCGCGAGACACGGTCGAGGAGGTGATAGAGCCCTATCTGATCCAGCTCGGTCTTATAGCCCGCACCGCGCGAGGGCGCTGCCTTAATGGACCAGGGTGGAAACATCTCGGCATCAATCCGCCCGCCGGGCTCCAGGACGGGCTATTCGACTGAAAATGCGTGGCCGTTACGGCCCGGCCCGGTTATAGCGCGTCGAGATGCGGATGCGCGCGGGTGACGCGCTCCCGGATAGGAGTTACGCGGCTTGCGGGCGATCGAACGATATCCCAATCTGGTGACCATGTTCTTCGCACGAGCGAAGGAAATGGGCGACTTACCCTTTCTGTGGCACAAAGCCGCTGGCAGCTGGCGGCCGCTCAGCTGGACCGAGGCTGCACAGCAGGTCGCAAGTCTTGCTGCAGCGCTGCGCGCCCAGGGGTTAAAGCCCGGCGATCCGGTGATGCTGGTCAGCGAGAACCGGCCAGAATTCTGCATCGCCGATCTGGCCATCATGGCGGCGGGATGCGTTACCGTGCCGACCTACACCACCAACACGACACGCGATCACCAACATATCCTGACCGACAGCGGCGCGCGCGCGGTAATCGTATCGACTGCAAAGCTGGCTCAGGCGCTGATGCCGGCCGTGCTGCGTTCGCAGGCAAGCTTCGTGGTCGGCATGGAGCCGTTAAGGAGCGTGCAGGGCAATGTGTCCTGCCATCTGTGGGCCGACCTGATCGCGTCGCACATCGCCGACCCGGACGCCTGCGCGGCGGAGCAGACGGCGGGGCGTGAAGACCTGGCATGCATCATATACACCAGCGGCACCGGCGGCGCGCCGCGTGGAGTGATGCAGCACCATGGTGCTATCCTGTGCAATATCGAGGGCGCAGGAAAGCTGATGGCGGAGGATTTCGGCTGGGATGACGAGGTTTTCCTGTCTTTCCTGCCGCTATCCCACGCCTATGAGCATAGCGGCGGCCAATTCCTGCCGATCATGCTGGCCGGGCAGATCTATTATGCGGAAGGGTTGGAGAAGCTCGCCAGCAATATCGAGGAGGCACGTCCCACGATCATGGTGGTCGTGCCCCGGCTGTTCGAGGTCTTGCGCGCCCGCATCATCAAGTCGATCGAAAAGCAGGGGAAATTCCCAGCCTGGCTACTGTCCCAGGCGCTGCGGATTGCGGCCAAAGAACAGAAGGGTCAGGGATCGATTGGCGACCTGCCGATGAAGCTGCTGCTCGGCCGGACGCTTAAACCCAAGATCGCGCAGCGCTTCGGCGGCCGGATGAAGGCGCTGGTATCGGGCGGCGCGCCGCTCAATCCCGATGTTGGCCTGTTCTTCGACGCCATGGGACTGACACTGTTGCAGGGCTATGGCCAGACAGAGGCTGGACCGGTGGTCAGTTGCAACCGGCCAAGCGCAGGCATCGCCATGGACACGGTCGGCCCGCCATTGGAGGGTGTCGAGGTAAAGATCGCCGAAGATGGCGAGATATTGGTGCGCGGTGAGCTGGTGATGCACGGCTATTGGCGCAACAGCACAGAAACCGAGAAGGCGCTGAAGGACGGCTGGCTGCATACCGGCGACATTGGCGAAATCGATGCCAAAGGGCGGATCCGTATCACCGACCGCAAGAAGGACCTGATCGTCAACGACAAGGGCGACAATGTCTCCCCCAGAAGGTCGAAGGCATGCTGACTCTCCAGCCGGAGATCGGGCAGGCGATGGTCTATGGCGACCGGCGGCCGCACCTGGTGGGCCTGCTGGTGCCCGACGCGGAATGGACGCGCGAGTGGGCGGCCGCGCAGGGCCGGAACGCTGACGATTTAGCAGGCAATGCAGCTTATCTGGCGGCATTGAGGGCCGCAGTCGATCGAGTAAACGCTGACCTTTCCGTCACCGAACGGGTGCGCCGCTTTCTCCTCAGCGACGAGCCGTTCACCATCGAAAATGGCGAGATGACACCTTCGATGAAGATCCGGCGGCATGTCATTCGTGCGCGATATCACGACCGTCTGGACGCGCTCTACAAGGGCTGACCGCTCATTGGTCGGGGCTGCGGTAGGGCGTGAAGGAACCCAGCGCACAGCCGCCCGTGATGGAACCGGTCACAAGGTCGGCGCTCCTGGCGATGTCGCCCCGGCAGTATTGCGAGCCGGTTGGTCTGATCACCAGCGTGTCACCCCGGCCGAGGCCCGTACAGCTTCCGATCAGATCATTGCGATACACCAGTCGGCCGCTGACCCGGTAGAGCAGAACGGACTCGTTGATCGCGGTGAGGCTGGCCTGGGGATAGCGGTTGACGCAGCTTACAGGTTCGCCCGCAACCTTGCCTTCCAGCGCTGCTTCCAACCGTGCCGCCTCCTTTTCAGTGAGACGGGAAGGCTCATTGCCGCCAGCGCACGCCGCCAAAATCAGCGGAGCGAGAAATATGCATTTCCGCATGGCACTTCTCCAGCTTCCATCCCCGCAACGATGAAATAACGCCGCAGACGTCAGGCTGTATCCTTGGCGGCGCGGCGCCGCGCCAATTCGCCCACATCACCCGCGCGCATGAAAACATTGGTCGCGCGCTCCTGCCCGATGGTGGTCGGCACGGTCGCTTCGCCGCGCGCGCGCGCCGCATTCACCTGCGTCATCCGTGCGACCAGAGCCTCGTTTTCAGGCTCAATGGTCAGAGCAAAACGACCGTTGCCTTGCGTATATTCATGGGCGCAATAAACGATCGTGTCATCCGAGAGGGCTGCAAAACGGGCCATATTGGAGAACATCTGATCCGCCGTTCCTTCGAACAGCCGACCACAACCCATGGCGAAGAGCGTGTCACCTACAAAGATCAAGCCGTCACCCGGCAGATGGTAGGCGATGTGTCCTGCGGTATGGGCCGGAACTTCCATGACGGTCGCGACATGATCGCCGATGCAGACTTGATCGCCCTCCCCGACCTGTACGTCCAGCGTCCCGATCTTCGCCGCTTCCGCTCTTGGCCCGGTGATGCGGCAACCCGTCACAGCCTTGATTGCGGCATTGCCGCCCACATGGTCGCCATGCCAATGGGTGTTCCAGATCTGGCTGATCGTCCAGCCGTGCGCGGCGGCCGCGTCCAGCACAGGTTCGGCCACGGCGGGATCGACCACAACGGTCTCACTGCTGAGTTCGTCATGCAACAGCCAGACGTAATTGTCGGCCAGTACGGGAACGCGAACAACCTGCAGCATGAGCTTACCAGACGCCGGTATTAGGCATGGATGCCCACGGTTCTGCGGGAGCCAGATATCCGTCCTGCAGCAATTCGATCGAAATATTGTCCGGCGTGCGGACAAAGGCCATATGACCATCCCGTGGCGGCCGGTTGATGGTAACGCCCGCATCCATCAGCCTCTGGCAGACATCGTAGATATTATCGACGCGGTATGCGAGATGGCCGAAATTGCGACCCTCACCGTAGGTTTCGGCCGGAGAGCCATCTTCAGGCGGCCAGTTATAAGTCAGTTCGACCTGCGCCCCTTCGTCTCCTGGTGCCGCGAGAAACACCAGGGTGAACCGGCCATTTTCATTATCAACGCGCTTTTGCTCCTGAAGCCCAAGCAGGTTAAAGAAGCAGACGGTGCGATCGATGTCGGTCACGCGGATCATGGTGTGGAGATATTTGGTCACGCTTCGCTCCGTTCGCCGCCATAAGCAACGGTTCATCTCTTGAGAGGCAGGAATATTCCCCAAGATAGGATGGCGCAGGCTTGGTGGAAAGAGGAGAGGCAGATGGGTCTTGAGTATCGCGACAAGGTGCTGCTGGGCTGTGCCGGATTGCTGGCGCTGGGCGTGGTAAGCGGCGGCTATCTGCTCGGTGATGGGCTGAAGCGCGCAAAGGCCGCCGATCGCTCTGTCACCGTTCGGGGCCTGGCGGAACGCAATGTCACCGCAGACCTCGCCACCTGGTCTATCAGCTATGCGGCTACGGGGTTCGACCTGCCCGCCGTAAGGGCGGAGATCGACAACAATACGAAGGAATTGAAAGCCTATTTCGCGGGCCTTGGCTTTAAGCCAGACGCGCTGACGCCCACGGGCGCGGGCGTTAATCAATATATCAACAATGGCGTAAACACGATCACCATTACCCAGCGGATGCTGCTGCGCACGACCGACATCGCGCTCGCGCAGCGGGCAGTGGCGCAGCAGTTCGACCTAGTCCGGCGCGGCGTAACGCTGCAGGAAGGGTCGGGCATGCGCTACAGCTTCACCAAGCTCAATGATGTCAAACCGCCAATGGTGGCGGCCGCAACGAAGGACGCCCGGGCAGCGGCGGAGCAGTTCGCGCGCGACAGCGGCGCGAGTGTCGGCGGTATCAAAAGCGCGACGCAAGGCTATTTTTCGATCGAGCCGCGCGACGGCGAAGCGGACGGGTCGAGCGATACGCCCTACAAGAAGGTAAGGGTTGTCACGACCGTCGATTTTTACCTGAATTGACGCCCGGTCAATTGCGGTCAGCTTTTCCGGCAGGCGGCACTGCGACCGACAAACGGGTGAGGTTGTCGGCAGCAGCTTTGCCGGCGGTGGACTGGGGAGCCAGTGCTACCGCCCGCTGCCATGCCGAACGGGCGATGTCGGGGTGATCGGTCAGCACTGCGATATTGCCTTCCTCCAATGCGACGGAGGCGTCATCGGGTGACATCTGCACCGCCCGGGCGATATGGGCCTGAGCCAGCTTCAACTCTCCCGAGCGGCGAGCCAGTGTCGCCGAAAGCAGCCAGGCGAGCGGGTCTTGCGGCACCTGCGTCAGCGCAGCGTCGAGGGAGTCCCGCGCCGCCTTCGCATCGCCCAGTGCGACCAGCGCGCGAGCCTGGTCCAGTTGTGTCTCACCCTTTTCGATGCCGTCGGGCAGCCCTCTTGCCAGTGCTGCGTCAAAGCTGGTCCGCGCCTTCGCCGCATCGCCCGACGCAAGGGCGGCATTGCCAGCCTGCGCCCACAAGCGAGCGCCCTGCGCCATCTCGCCAGAGCGCTCAGCCTCGTCAGCCCCCTGTTCGAAGGCTACAATGGCGGGAGCCCAACGTTCTGCCTGCGCATAGGCAAAGCCCATGCAATGGCGAGCATAGAAGCTTCCACCCTCCAGCCGCCATTTCTGAGCGAAAGCGACAGCCTGATCAGGCGATTCCATCGCTTGGTCGAGGCAGGCCTGAAAAGGCTCTACAAATTTTTCCGGGACCGGAATGCGAGCCCCTGCCGCTGCAGAGCCCTGCGTTGATGCTGGAGTGCGCGGCGCAACAGCCGCCCCCTTTTCCTTCTTCGGACGGTTCATGATCGCCTCGATCTCAGGATCATAGCTTTGCGGCATCACAAGCAGCAAGGGGAGGAATAAGACCATCAGAAAGTATCCAAAAGGCTGCTGAGCGTGCGGATGAGCAACGCGATGTCGCCGTCGCGAGACAGGCGATGATCGCCGTCCTTAATCAGCAGCGTCTGCACATCATATGAACGCAGGCGCTGTGCCAGCCGCACCGCCGTCTGCCAAGGCACATCGCGATCCTCCTGCCCCTGAAGCAGGCGTACAGGGCAATCGATCGCAATCTCCGCTCCAAGCAGCCGCAGTGCCTGCCCCGACTGCCAAAAGGCCAGCGTCGTCACCAGTCCCTCGTCGCCATAGGGTGTTGGCTCGATAATTTGGCCCTCCGTCGACAGCAACGCCTTGTCCGCATCACTGAATCCCCATTCAGTGAAATCTGGAGCGGCAGCGATACCGACCAGCCCAGCCACCCGCTCTGGCCGCACAAGCGCGATGAGCAATGCAATCCAGCCGCCCATCGAAGACCCCACGAGCAGCAGTGGCCCATGCGTCAGCGAATCGATCAGCAGTAGCGCATCGTCGCGCCAGCTTGCGAGCGTACCGTCGGAGAAGCTGCCCTCACTGGCGCCATTACCAGCATAGTCGAGTCGCAGAATCGCCCGCCCGGTCTTCGCCGCCCACGCGTCCAGTGCGACCGCCTTACCGCCTTCCATATCAGACATATAGCCGGGAAGAAAAACGATGGTTGGCCCAGTTCCTGCCCGATGCCGGTATGCGAGCCGGACCCCGTCGGGGCGAGCGAAGAAAGCGGGCGGCGCGGCTTGGCATGGGTCCATGGGGCTGTCTCCACTGAAAGAAGGATGCGTCTGGTTCGCGCCAATAGAAGCTGGAGCGCGGAAAACCAGAAAGGAAGCAAAATAATGGCAGGCGCGCGATTGACAGGGTGAGGACCAGCAGCTAATCGCGCCGTCCTACCCCGTGCCCAGATGGCGGAATTGGTAGACGCACCAGCTTCAGGTGCTGGCGATCGCAAGGTCGTGGAGGTTCGAGTCCTCTTCTGGGCACCACTTTGCCTTCCGGAATCGTCCGGAGGCGTCCAGCAAGTGACTGGTTTAGCAGCATTTTCTGATTGAGAATCGCCGGATAACGTCCGGTGATATCCAGGCGAGACCGTCAGCAGCACCGTCATTTGACGGTGTTTTTGACAGTCCTGGATCGACCCGGCTTTGCTGGGAAAGAACGATGCTCACTCATATCCAGATTGTGGCGGCAAAGCCTGCCGCGAAGCCCTACCAACTGCGCGATTCGAGAGGTCTTTATCTCTCAATTAGACCGAATGGGTCGAAACTCTGGCGTGTCGACTACAGCTACCTCGGCAAAAGAAAGACCCTTCACCTCGGACCATGGCCTGAAGTTAGCCTCGCAGACGCGCGCGTCCGGCGCGATGAGGCGCGAAAGCTGGTTGCCGCCGGCACTGACCCATCAGTCGAGAAAAAGCGTGCCCGTATCGCCGCGAAATACGCGAGCGCTAATACGTTCAAGGATGTTGCCAAGGAATGGCTCGTAAAATGCGAGCGCGACGGCCTCGCGCCTGTCACGATCGACAAGATCAGTTGGCTGCTTGCCAAGGCCTATCCCCTAATCGGAAGCCTGCCGATCGCGCAGATCACGCCTCACGAAGCGCTTGCCGTCCTCCGCAAGGTCGAGGCCACAGGCGCATATGAGAGCGCTCGTCGCATGCGGAGCGTTCTGAGCCGAGTATTCCGCTATGGCGTCGCGACCGTCCGATGCGACAAGGACGTTGCTGCCGATCTACGCGGCGCAATCGCTACTCCCAAGGCCAAGCATTTTGCCGCCCTGACGAAGCCGTCCGAAGTCGGTGTCCTACTCAGGGCCATTGACGGCTACGACGGGAAGGACGTGACACGCATGGCGCTGCGATTGTCTCCGCATGTGCTTCTGCGTCCTGGCGAACTCAGGCAGGCGGAGTGGACCGACATTGATGTGGAGGAGGCTATCTGGTCGATACCGGCGGAAAGGATGAAGATGCGCCGGCCACACCGAGTGCCGCTATCTCGACAGGTACTCGAGATGCTCACGGAACTGAGGGAGTTGACCGGCCATAGGAAGCATATGTTTCCCTGCTTCGGAAAGCCCCGCAAAGCTATGTCCGAGAATGCTGTGAACCAAGGCCTGCGGCGGCTTGGCTACACCACGAACGAAATGACCGCGCATGGCTTTAGGGCTATGGCTGCCACGCTGTTGAACGAAATGGGCGAATGGAATCCCGATGCGATCGAGCGACAGCTTGCGCATGTGGATACGAATCAGGTTCGACGAGCCTATGCGCGCGGCGAATATTGGGACGAGCGCGTAGGCATGATGCAGCATTGGTCGGACTATCTCGATAAGCTGCGGGATGGAGGACAGGTACTTCGTCCGGTGTTCGGAGCAAAACCTATGACGGGTTGAGGTTTAAACGCTGCGGGGATCAGGTAAAAATGTTTCCCGCAGGGTGTGAACCGCCAGTAATTTAGCGGAAAAAAGCCTGCTATGGCGGATGAATGTTTGCGAAATCTGACTTTCCCCTCCGAATATCCTCTTAAAAAATACAACTCAAGAAGTCGCCATTCTTAGCCAGCGAGAATAGGTAAGCGGGGATCGTCGCTTCATGGGCCGGGTGCCATTGATGCAGAAGTTGAAATCGCGCGGCGAGGACCGCCGGTTTCACGACCGTAGGGTTGAAGCGCACCTGGCGGAAGGCGACCGACTGGCGTGGAACCTGACCAGCGGCGTGGACGGGTTCATGAACACCGAAAGCGAATGCACGGTGACGCTTTGGGATGAATAGAGTGCAGCTCAATGCGCCCCTAGTTCTCCCTCAGCCGAACACCTCGTTGAGCAACGCCGGCAGCAACTGATCGAGATGCGCCGTAGCTTCGGCCTGAGTGGCCTTGGCGGCGCGTGCTTTGGACTGGAGGCTGTCAAACCAGAGTTGGGCGTCGAGTGATGGCACCGGCACAGAGATCTTGGGGAGCAGCTTCGTAGAGAGGGTCTTGTTGCGGACCATCGTGCCCGGCGATGCTTTCAGCACCTCGCGATGACCGTCCTCAGTCGTGAAGTAATAGTATAGGAACTCCGGCGACATCCGACTACTGTCGGCCTGACAGGTCAGCATGCGGTGGTTGCCAACCGCTCCTGCGTGGCTGCTTTGCGCCAAGCCCGTCGCCTGTTCCCAAGCCATGAGATTGCTAAAGACCAGATCGCCCTGTTCGACCCAGAACAACTTTTGCCAATCGAAGTCTGACCCCAAAACCTGCCGACGTTCGAACAAGCCGCGGTAGAAGCTGCGAACGCCGATTTCCCTATAGACTTGTGCAGGATCGATCACGACCGGGCGGCGCACCAGCGGCGCGATTTCACCCATGGTCACGCGCGGTGCGTCCGCGATGATCCGAGCAAAGGCGGCGCGCATGGTGGCCTCGACTTCCGATACCATTGCCGTCGCTGCGTTTCCTCGCGCGGCGATCGCTGCCGCGGCTTGATCCAACCTGTTGACGATGGCTTGCTGTTCCGTGGTCGTTGGCAAAGGGATGGACTGCGCCAGAAATCTGCTTTCTTTGAGCCTGACCCTGTTCGTGCTGCCTTCACTTGCGCTCTTGCAGATTGCAATAAACCATCCCGTCCGTGCCACCCACGCGACGAATTCGGGCAGAGCCTTGTCGGGGTCGACATTGAAAGCTGGGAAGTCGTTCGACACGACTGCGCCATCCAATTCGGCGGGAACGATGCCGAATGCACCGTGGCGGGCGTCGATCTTGGAAATCACGAACTGATTGGTCGAAACACGGTTCTGCTGCGCGGCAGCGATTTCTGAACCCTTGACGCGCCCGCGAAGCGCGAGGCCCTTGCCCCATAGGCGAGCCGTCACCTGCGCATAGGTTTGATCTGGGTCCAGTTGGATCCGATCTGTATTCGGCCAGAGCAATTCACCCAAAGGGACTGAGGGCCAACGGCTCATGCAAAAGCCTGCTGCGACACAAGTTCGCGAAGCTCGTCCAGCAGCGCCAGAACTTCACTTTCCTTGGTGAAGGCTGCCTCGACAATCTCCGCCGGTGTTCGATGATCCTCGGCGGCTTTGGCGTTGGGATTCTTGATGTCGAGATTGACCGCAACGACCTGCCCACCGGCATCCCGCTCGATGAGAGAGGGGCCATCCACCAGCCATGCGCGCGGGTCCTCGCCCCGCGTATCCCACCACGCGCTCAAATCCGCCAGATCGGCGGACTGCAACGGCGCGGTCTTCGAATACTTCCGTCGGCCATTGGGGGCTGGTTGTTCCCAATAGGCAATCGGCCCGGTGGGGCCGGTGGTGTCGAAGAACAGCAGGTTGGCCGCAATGTCAGTGTAAGGGGCGAAGACACCCTCGGGCAGGCGCACGATGGTGTGGAGGTTGAACTTTTCCAGCAGGTCCGCCTTGATCCGCGCGGCGACGCCAGTGCCGAACAGCGTGCCGTGCGGCACGACCACGGCGGCGCGGCCCTGGCCCTTGCGTTTCAGCCGTCGCATGATCAGTTGCAGGAACAACTGCGTGGTTTCCGCCGTGCGGCGGTCATCGGGAAAGTTGGAAAGGATGCCCGCCTCTTCCTCGCCGCCAAATGGCGGATTGGTCAGGATCACATTGACCCGTTCCCGCTCGCCGATTTCGGTCAGGCGGAAGCGCAGCGCATTGCCGGGATCAATCTCGGGCGCTTCCAGCCCGTGCAGCAGCAGGTTCATCTGCGCCAGCAGGAAGGGTAGAGACTTGGCCTCTATGCCCGCAAGGCTACCTGACTGAAGCTGATTGCGCCGTTCCACGGTGTCCGCCTGAAGCGCCATGTGCGTGAAGGCTTCGGTGAGGAAGCCGCCGGTGCCGCAAGCCGGATCAAGCACGGTCTCGCCGATGGTAGGGTTGATCCGCTCAACCATGAAGCGGACAACTGCGCGCGGCGTGTAGAACTCGCCGCTGTCACCCGCCGCATCGCGCATTTCGCGCAGCAGCGTTTCATATAGCCGCCCGAGGGTGTGCATTTCCTCGGAACTGTCGAAGTGGATGGCGTTGATCAGGTTGATCACATCACGCAGCAGATAGCCGCTTTCCATGCGGTTAGTGACACCGCGAAACACGGTCGCAATCACGTCGCGCCGGTCGCGTCCGCCATTTGTCCCGCGCAGCGCGCGCAGATAGGCGAAGAGGCCAGGACCTTCGCTGCCATCCGGCAACGTGGTCTTTTCGGCGGTTATAAAAGTCAGCAAATCCGGCCCGGTAATGCCGTCCTTGTCCGCCGCCCAATCCCGCCAGCGATACGGCGGTTCTATGGCTGAGGCGAACGCGCTGCCTGCCAGCTCGGCCTCGTCCTGATGCATCCGTTCAAGGTCATCGAGGAACTTGAGGAACATGATCCACGTCAGCACCGGCAGCCGATCAAGATCCCCATTCAGCCCCTTGTCCTTCCGCATGATCTTGCGGGCGGACTTGACGATAGAATCAAGGCGCTGGGCCGTGGTTTGGGGAGCAGTGGTCTTCGGGGCGCGGGCCATGGTATTCCTTATCGATTATCAGGCCGCATAGAGTGCTTCGGTCAATTCCGCCACCGCCTCGCGCATGGCCTGCGGGCCGCCAAACAGGCGCGCAATCTCGCTGGGATTGCCGAAGTCGGAAATGGGCTGAACCTTGAGCGCCTGAGGCAAGGACAACTGGTCAGGCCCGGTCGCGGCGTATTTTTCCAGCAGGGCATCGATAACGCGCCGCGCCTCTTCGCCGTAACGCTGGAACAGATCGGGCTCCTTGGCGCGCAATCGCTGGGCGCGTTCCGTTCGTGTGGTGAGCGGTGCATTCCAGGCAAGATGACACAGCAGATCGAACGGATCGTCATCGGGCCTGCCTGCATCGAGCTGGAGCGCGACAAGATCGATCCCGCGTTCGGCCAGTGCATTGATAATTGCCCCGCGCTTGTCCGGGATGGCCCATTCTGCGCGGAAGGTCGCTGGAGTGGGAAACAACGTCCGCACCTTCTCGTCTGTCCAGTCGGTGAGCTTGCGGCATGTCAGCCGCTTGCCGTCAGAATCCAGATCATAGACGAGATGTGCGACGACTTCGACTTCGCCGCCATCGACGTAAAGTTTGCGGGGCAGGCTTCGGGTTCATCGGGCGGCAGCGTTGTGGTTCCATCCCCACCTTCTGAGGAATCCACAGGGCTTTCCGGCTCGCTCTCGTCGGTTGAGACGACTTCGCCTTCGGCGTCGATCTCGGTTGTGATTTCATCGGCGGGTTCACCATCGAAGGCCGGATCGGCGAACTTCTCGGTAGCTGTGCCGGTGTAATCGAGAATGTTGAACCACAGTTTCCCGTAGTCCTCGCGCAGCCGCGTGCCGCGCCCGATGATCTGTTTGAACTCCGCCATGGAGCCTACGACCCGCGCCAGCGCGACATTCTTGCAGGTGGGGGCATCAACGCCGGTCGTCAGAAGCTGCGATGTGGTGAGGATGACCGGCGTTTCGGACTCCACGTCCTGAAACGTGCTCAGCTTACCTTTGCCGATGTCGCCTTCGTCAGAGGTCACCCGCGTGACGTAGTCGGGATACTTCGCCACCATATCGGAATTCAGATTGATCAGCGCCTGCCGCATCTCGCTCGCATGGTCCTGATCAACGCAGAATACGATGGTCTTGGCGAAGCGATCGGTGTTCTTGAGGAAGTCTGTCAGATGCCGGGCAATGGCCTCGGTCCTCGACCGCAACGCGACGATGCGTTCGAAGTCTTTTGTCTGGTATTCCTCGTCGGGAATTTCGCGCCCGTATCGATCCAGTTCCCCGGCCCCCGGCCGCCAGCCAACGGCGTCGAGATCGGTGACAATACGATGCACGCGGTAGGGCGCAAGGAAGCCATCGTCGATCCCCTGCGCGAGCGAGTACGTGTAAAGGGGCTTCTGGAAATAGGCATAGGTGTTGCGGCTCTCTTCCCGCAATGGCGTGGCCGTCATTCCCAGCTGATAGGCGGGTTCAAACCATTCCAGAATTTCGCGCCACGAACTGTCCGACCGCGCACTGCCCCGGTGGCATTCATCGATGATGATGAGGTCGAAGAAGTCCTGTGCGAATTCCTTGTATAAACCGGGGCGGTTCTCGTCGCGTGCGATGGCCTGATAGGTCGAAAAGTAGATGTCGCGGCCATGGCTGATCGCGTTTGCGCCCAGCTTCCAGCGCGCATCGCCAAACGGGGCAAAGGTCTTGTCCTTGGGATCGTCGACCAGAATATTGCGGTCAGCCAGAAACAGGATTTTGGGCTTGCGGTGATCGCCCCGCTTATTCCAACCGGCCGACCAAAGCCGCCAACAGAGCTGGAATGCGACGGCGGTCTTCCCGGCCCCGGTACAGAGGTTTAGCAGGGCGCGGCGTTGCTCGCCCAAGATTGCTTCCATTGCCCGGTTGACGGCAATCTCTTGGTAGTACCTGAGTGGCCGTTCCGGATCGGGAAATCCCGCTGATAGCAGCTTGGCGGAATCGGCACTCGAGATTGCTAACTGGGTTTCGAGACGGGACCAAAGTTCGCGCGGTGTCGGAAAATCGCTGCGCGAAACCTCGGTTCCCAGCGCGAGATCGATTTCGATGATGTCCCGGCCGTTGCTGGCATAGGCGAACCGAACGCCAAGCACTTCGGCATAGTTCTTCGCTTGCTGAACGCCGTCCTGGGCTGAGCGATAACCTGCCTTGGCCTCAATCACTGCGATCGGATAATCGGACCGATAGCGCAGGATGTAGTCCGCTCGTTTCCGTGTCCCTCGGCGTGCTACTCCACCCACGAAGAGAACGCGTCCATCCGTGAAAGTCCGCTGTTCCTGAATCGCACAAGGTGCATCATCCCAGCCAGCGGTTTGCAGCTTGGGCAAAATGTATTTTCGGCAGGTGTCAGCTTCGGTATTCATTTTGCTTGACTCATTCGCTGAACAACATGGGATTGGCAACTAGCGGCGAGAATTCGGATGCTTGGTCGTTGTATCTCGAACCCGTGACCATTCAAGAAATCATCCCCTTCCATTAACTGATGACGCCCCTGACCGAACCCGGACAGGCACTAAAACGTGCACTCATGCGGACCGTATTGCCGCCCAGCGGAAGGCTGCCTGCACCACTGCTTCGAGTGACGTTTCGCTCGCTCTGCCCGGTACACGCCTGCCCGTGCCCAGCCTTATCGAGGCTCAGTCAAGAGGATGGTCGCGGGTTTATTCGCGCAAAAGTCCCTCTAGCGTAATGGGTCGGTAGCTCGCCATCATCCCGTCTCCCCGCTTCAGGTTCGTGTTTGGCTCTGACTTTGAGGGATAAGACAGGACGCGGCGATTGGACAATGCCGTCTTCCATGGTAGCCGGAGGCATGGCGGGCAGCGATAGTCGAGGGTCGGACTGGTCGGATCAGGAGATTGATCTGATCGTCGCAGACTATTTTGCGATGCTCCAAATGGAGCTGGCTGGGCAGACGTTCGTCAAATCGCATCGAAACATGGCGCTACAGCAATTGATCAGCCGCTCCCACGCGTCGATCGAGTTCAAGCATGGCAATATCAGCGCTGTATTGGAGCGATTGGGCTTGCCCACGATCAAGGGTTACAGGCCGCGCGAGAATTTCCAGGGTGCGTTGATCGAGGGGGTGGGGCGCTATCTTGGAACCCCCGGTCGGCCTGAAGCTCTCGTGGCATTCAGCGAAGCGGTCGCGGTTGAAACCCCTGTCATGCTTCCGATCGTCGACGCGCCGCCGCTCTCACATGTGGAGAAGCCGAGCACGCGGCCGCTTGAGCGCCTCGTCCGCAAGTTCGATCCGGCCGTGCGGGATGCGCGCAACCGATCGCTGGGGCTGCGCGGAGAGGAGCGAGCGTTCCATGCCGAGAGAGAACGCCTCTCCGCTGTGGGCAGGGAGGATCTTGCTCGGAAGGTGCGCTGGGTCTCGCAGGAAGATGGCGATGGCGCAGGCTATGACATTCGCTCCTATGCCCATGATGGCCAGGAACGGTTGCTTGAGGTCAAGACCACGCTTGGACATGCGCGGACGCCCTTCTACCTGTCGAGCAATGAACTGGCCTTCTCGCAGGAGCGGCCGGAGGCCTTCAAGCTCCTGCGCGTCTATGACTTTGCGCGATCGGCCAAGGCTTTCGAGCTGGAACCGCCATTGACCGATCATGTCGCGCTGTTGCCGACCGCTTATCGAGCCAGTTTTTGATGCCGGTCGGGCTTGGCGCGGCGGTATGTCCGGTCGCGTTCGACTATAGCAGATCGATATGCTCTTTAAGCATCGAAGCCAGTTTGGGCAGCCCCTTGCGCTGGAGTTCGAAAATGAATTCGCCCGGCGTAAAGGGAGGGTTCTGGTAGTCCTGCCGCATGTTGCGCAGGGTGGACAGGGCATCGCCTGGATACAGTTCGAACGTGCTGCTCAGAAAATCGTCGGGCGTCACCGCCGTGATGCCGAACGGCGCCAGCGCCTCGTCCGGGAAATCCTTGAGGTTTTCGGTGACGATATGTTCGGCACCTGTTCGGATCGCAGTCGCCAGAACATGGCGGTCATCAGGATCAGGCAGGATCAGTGCTGGCATGAGGCTTTCTCCGCCCGTCACGCAGCTTTCAGGAAATGCCCGTTCCATGGCCGCCATCTGCGCCCGGATGCTCGCCTCGAAATCCGGACGCCTCTCGAGCAGGTTACGCGTCCATTCGTCCATGATCGTGGGCGACCAGCGCGCGCGGAACAGCCCTGCCTCGGCGAAGCGAAGCAGGGCATCCCTGACCCGGAAGGGGTAGAGGACGTTGGCGTCTAGCACGACGACAAATCTGTCCGCGATCTCACTCAATCGGCGTCAAACTCCTGGCCAAGGCGCTGGAGTTCCGTCAGGGCGCTGCGCCGAACCTTATCCCTCTTGGCCTTGTAAGCCAGGAGTTCGTTGGCGCGTATTCTGCGGTGAGAGCCGACCTTGTGGTAGCCGATCGCGCCTTCGTCCAGCAGCTTTACCAAGAAAGGGCGAGAGACGTTGAGAAGGTCTGCCGCCTCTTTCGTGGTAAGTTCCGCGCCATAGGGGACGAGCGTGATCATCTCGCCGCGTCCGACATGGGTCAGGACGTCGAGCATGAGCTGTCCCAGAGGTGCCGGAAGCTCGACCTGGACCTGGTCGCCATTCTTCTGCACGCTGAACGGCAGACCGTCGGGGGTGAGCGCCTTGGCCAGAAGACGTGCGGCTTCGGAGGCCGCGCGGACCTCGTTTTCCGTAGGCGGCCGCTCGGAAAGCGCTTGCTCGCTCATGTCAGTCTCCAATGTGGCTTGGGGTGGATGATAGATATATAGTGGATCGTCGTCTTAAACGCAATAAGTGCAATGGATGAAATAACTGTAAATGACATGGTTCCAGATTGGCTGCTGCGAATATCGGCTTTCCTCCGATGGGACGGGAGGATCCTGCGCGAGTATGTCGGCGCCCAACAGGCATCGGCACCGGCAAAGCCTCTCATTCTGGGCTTTTTGCCTCATACTATCAGGAACCATATGGTCGGCCTGCGCGTCCGTCCGCCATGGCAGAACCGACGATCATCGACATTGCGCACAGTCTCGGGCGTGAAGAAGCAAAGCGCCGCATGGAAAGCCGGGTTGGCAAGCTGGCATCGCATATTCCAGGCGGCGCGGCGACCGTCACCTCGTCCTGGCCGAGCGCCGACCGCATGGCCCTGACCGTGTCGACCATGGGCGTCGAGGTGCCATGCACCATCGATGCGGAGGATAGGCGGCTTCGCGTTACGCTTCATCTTTCCGGCATACTGAGTCTAGTGGCTGGACCAATTGCAGCGGTGGTCCGGCAGCAGGGCGAACGACTGATGCTGGACGATCGTTCGACGACCCAGGCCTAGCGTCGTCCGGAGGAAGATTTGGCGTCCCCTGCGGGCCGCGCTCTGTTCCGCTTCGCTTCACCGAGCCAGCTTCGCCTGTCTCGTCCTTTCAGGCGACGATCGCTGACGCACGATCCCTGCTGGATCGTGACGGACATCGCTTAGGCGCGATGGCGTGGGCCCGGTCCGGACTGGCGGTGTGGGCGTCGCTTCCCTCTAGGCCCGTCGGGGCGAGCGGCAAGCCGGCCTGTGGCGCGGCTCCTTCACTGACGTTCCAGTCCTTGCGGATGCAGCTCGCCGCTTGTCCGGGCCTTCCGGTGCGCTCTTGCCGCCCACCCCGCCTTTCCGGGGTCCGGTGTCTGGCAAGGAGTAAGGAAGATGGAACTCAAGCATATCGACATTGCCTGCCTCTCGGTCTCGCCTGCGAACATGCGGGGCGTAAAGAAGGCACCGGACCTGACCAATATCCTGCCGTCCGTTCGGGCGCGGGGTGTCTTGGTGCCGCTGATCGTGAGACAGAATGGCAGTCCTACCACCTACGAGATTGTCGCGGGCAAACGGCGCTACCATGCCGCGCTGATCGTGGCGCAGGAGGAGGGGAGCGTTGAGCCGCTGCCTTGTGCCGTGATGGAGGCGGGGGACGACGCGGCGGCGCTGGAGGCGTCTCTGATCGAGAATATCGCCCGGCTCGATCCCGATGAGGTGACCCGGTGGGAGACGTTCACGCGGCTGGTCAGGGAAGGTCGGTCGCCAGAGGATATCTCGCTGACCTTTGGTTTGACCGCCTTGCAGGTGAAGCGGACGCTGGCCTTGGGCAATCTGCTGCCGCGCATTCGCCACCTCTATCGCAGCGATACGATCGACGCCGTGACCGTGCGGCATCTGACCCTCGCGTCCAAGGCCCGCCAGCGTGAATGGCTGGCGCTGCTGGACGATGAGGATGCGCGTCCGCCTATGGGGCATTATGTGAAGGCTTGGCTGCTGGGTGGCAGCGCCATCGCCACCGATAAAGCGCTGTTCGACCCGGCGGGCTATACCGGCGGGATCGTTGCCGACCTGTTTGGCGATCACAGCTATTTCGCCGATGTCGACCTGTTCTGGCAGATGCAGGAGGCGGCCATTGCCGAGAAGGTCGAAGCGTTACGCGACGCAGGGTGGCAGGATGTTGCCGTCATGGCGCGGGGTGATGCTTTTTATGCGTGGGAGCATGAGCGTTGCCCCAAGGCCAAGGGCGGGCGGGTCTATGTCAGCATGGGTCATGGCGGCGATGTCAGCTTTCATGAGGGCTATGTAACCCTCAAGGAGGCGCGCAGGCTGGAACAGGGCGGCAGCGTCGAGAAGGCGGTTCGGCCCGAACTCTCCGCGCCGCTGGCCAGCTATGTCGATCTCCATCGCCATGCCGCCGTGCGGGCTAAGGTCGCGGCTGCGCCAGCCATCGCCCTGCGGCTGATGGTCGCCCATGCCATTGCGGGATCGTCGCTGTGGCGCGTGGACGTCGCTTCACAGCGGGGCGCGAGTGATGCGGTCACCGAAAGCGTCGAGAATTGCGCATCGGAAGCGGATTTCGACAAGGAACGGCGGATCGCGCTCAACCTGCTGGGCCTCAATCCCGACACGCCGACCGTGACCGGCCACACCTATGATCGGGAGCTGATCCCGCTCTATCTGCGACTGCTCGACCTCGATGACGCCATGGTGATGGGCATCCTCGCCATCGTCATGGGCGAAACGCTGGAAGCGGGGTCGGCGCTGGTCGAACTGCTGGGCGTCCAGTTGAATATCGACATGGCTTCATGCTGGCAGGCCGACGACGTTTTGCTGGACCTTATCCGCGACCGGGAAGTGATGGGCCATGTCCTTGCCGATGTGGCGGGGAAGGAAGCCGCGTCGGCCAATGCCGGGGCGACCGCGAAGGTGCAGCGGCAGATCGTGCGGGATTGTCTCGCCGGGACCAACGGCCGGGAGAAGCGGGAGGGCTGGGTGCCGCGCTGGATGGCCTTTCCGCCCTCGGCCTACACCGAGCGGGGCGGGATCGGCCGCGTCGAGCGGTGGGAAGCGGTCTCGCCGTTGCTCGAGGGGCAGGAGGCGCAGGAGCCCGAGCGGGGCGAACCGCAAACGGCGGATGCGACCGAGGATCATCAGAACATCGCGGAAGATGAACCCGTCCCGCAGGCTGCTTGAGCGAGACGCTGGCAGGCGGCGGTGACCTGTCGCCTGCCATTTCGCCATGACGCCCCCCCTTTTTGGGGGGATTGAAATTTTGCGGGCGGCGGAGCCGCCCGGCTTCTTGGCAGCGAAACAAGGACCGCAGCTGAGACGAACTAACAGTTGGCTTTGTTGGGCGAACGTGCGCCACGGGAATGCGGAGCGCTGCGAAAGGCAGCGCGACGGGTCTGACAGCGGACACCGCGCGATGGGCGCGATGGCGTCTGGGCAATGTCTGATCGGCCAGTCGGCGCGGCGGGGGTGGGCGTCACTGCCCTCTAGTCCCCCCGCGGCGTGCCGCAAGTCGGGGCGATGCCCCAACTCCTCCACTCCTGTTGCGGCCCCCTGGGTGCAGCCCGCCTCATGTCGGTGGGCCTGCCGGTCCGCTCCTGCCGCCCACCCCCGCCACTCCGGCGGCCGGTGCGATGCGGGAAGGAGGAAGGACATGGGATATCAGGCCAAGACCGCGCGCGCAGGCGCTACCCTCTATAGCGAGGTGACCGACCGGATCGTCGCGCAGATCGAGGAAGGCATCCTGCCATGGGTGGGGCCATGGGATGATGGCAAGGCGGCGCTGGGCCTGCCGCGCAATGCCGGAACGGGGCGGCGCTATTCGGGGATCAATGTGCTGATCCTGTGGCACCGGTTGTTCGAGCAGGGCTATGGTTCGCAGCGCTGGCTGACCTACCGGCAAGCGCAGGCACTGGGCGGCAATGTCCGCAAGGGCGAGCAGGGTACGACGGTTTGCTATGCCGATAGGTTCACGCCCAAGGATGGGGAGAATATCCCGATCGGGCCGGATGGCGAGCCGCGACGGATTGCTTTTCTCAAGCGCTTTACCGTGTTCAACCTCGACCAGTGCGATGGTCTGGAGGACATGGCATCCTCCCCCGTCACGACATGGAACAAGGCCCTCATCATCCCCCGCGCGCAGATGCTGATCGAGGCGACAGGCGCTGATATCCGGGTCGGCGGCGGGGAAGATTATGCCCCGCAGGACGATTATATCCACGTGCCCCGGCCCGAACATTTCCATGAGCCGATCAACTGGTTTCGGACAGCCCTGCATGAGCTGGGGCATTGGACGGGGCATCGTTCACGGCTGGATCGTCTGCCCGATAGCGGCTTTGGCAGCCCCGCCTATGCGCGGGAGGAGCTGGTTGCCTTATCTGGACAGTCTGCGCCGTCCGCAACATTGCAGTAAGGTCGGCGATGGACGCCCACGGTAGGCAGTAATCAGGCTGGCCGTAGCGCTGACCCAAGAGCTGGCGGAGGCCAGCCTGATAGCTGCCGGGCCATAGCGCGCATCGGTGTGAAGGTCAGCTTCCGGGTGGGGGGTCCGGGGGGAGGGCTTCGCGCCGGTGTCGATCATTACTGTTTGCGAGCGTCGCGAGGCCAGGGGCCTCGATGCGCATGTGCCGCTGATCCAGCGCGACGACGCGCTCTACGATCCCGATCTGGATCGCTTCTTTCTCGACCTGCCGCTGTCGGGCGTCCGCTCGCGGCACTCGCTTCGCGCCTACGCCTATGATGTCGTAGTCTGGCTTCGTTTTCTCGATGCCTGCGGCAAGACCGTGTGGGCTGCGACCCGCGACGATGTCGACGCCTATCATCGTGAGCGACGCCGCGACGATGCCGATCACCGGATAACGGCGGCAAGCTGGAACCGCGCCGTCGCCAGCCTCGATCGCCTTTACCGTTGGGGCGAGCAGCAAGGGTTGATCGCCGACGCGCCGTTCAGCCGCCGCGCCGTGTGGCGACCGGCGCAAGGTGGCCGTCGCGGCATGATCGCGGCGCGCAACGATGCCTATGAACGTGTCGCCAGGCGATCGGATGTCCGGTTCGTCACGATGGACGACTACCGCATTTTCCGCGAGGTCGGCCTGCGCGGGCTCACCCCTGACGGCACGGAGCGCCCCGGCGCTCGCGACCGTAATGGGCTGCGCAACGCGCTGTTCGCGGATCTTCTCGTCACCACCGGCCTGCGCCTCGAAGAGGCGTCGGGCTTGCTCACCGTCGAGCTCGCGGCGATCGACCGCGAGGACGGTGACGTCCAACAACTTTGGTTGCCCCTTCCGCCGCCGCTCACCAAGGGCGACCGCGGACGCAGCGTTCTGGTCCCACGCCGGCTGCTTCGTCAGATCGCCGCCTATGTCGCGGTCGAGCGCGCCGCGGGCGTGGCCAAGTTCGCCGCGCGCGACGGTGCGGCCAGCTTCGACCGACCGATCCCTGTCACCCGCGCCGGTCTCGACCGCATGCGCGATATCTGCACCCCGGAGGAACGATGCCGCCTGATCCTGTGCGACGAGGATGGAACGCCCCGCGAGCCGGCGGCGCTATGGCTGACCGAGGTCGGCCAGCCTGTCCGCCCCAACTCGTGGGAGGTGATCTTCACCCGCGCCTGCAAGCGGTGCGCACAGAACGGCTTCCCGCTGTCGATCAGCCCGCACCAGCTTCGCCACGCCTTCGCAGTCCATATGCTCGCCTTGCTGATCCAGCAGCGGCTGCGCGAAGCGGCATTGCCGGTGGGGCCGGTGGAGAGCTATCGGCTGATCCTGGGCGACCCGCTGCAACAGGTGCAACGCCTGCTTGGCCACGCCAGCCTCACCACCACCTATATCTACCTCGACCATATCGCGACCCGCGCCGATACGGTGGACGCGGCCGTCGAGGAGCTGCTGGCGTTACTGCCGGGGCCGCAAGGCGTATGAGCGGGCGTCCCCGCAAGGGCCGGCCTGTCGCCTTTGCGCCGATCACGCCGGAGCGATCGCAGCCCGATCCTGTGCTCGGCCTCAAGTTCACCATCGAGGCGCGGCATGGCGGAACGGTCCTAGTCGATATGACCGGGCTCGATCCTCGCCCACTCGCCATCGCTTTCGCCGGTGCGCTGCGTCGATCGGCGGCGCTCGGCGGCCCCATCGGTGCGGCCAGCGTCATCAAGCAGTATGTTCAGGTCTATCGCCACTTCTTCGCCTGGCTTGGCGATGATGCGCCGGAGGTGACCGGCGTCAACGACCTGCGCGCAGTCCATATCGATGGCTTTGCGTCCGCGCTCGAACGGCGTGGGATGGGCGCGATCCACCGGCACATAACGGTCGGCAAGGTCATCAACACGCTGCGCGCGATCGAGGCAGACCGGCCCGATCGGATCGCGCCCGACCTGCATGAGCGGCTGCGCTACACGCTGGCCACTTCGGCGGGCCGCTCGACCCCGCGCGATGCCTATAGCCCCTTCGTCGCCCGCGCGCTGCGCGACGCCGCGAGGGCCGATATCGAAGCGATGCTTCGCCGCCTCGGCGCCGACGACCGCACTGATGAGGGCGACCCTGTCGTCGCCAGGGCGCGCGCCGATGTCGAAGCGATCATCGCGCGGCAGGGCTTTATCGTCGCAGACCAGCCCGCGCTGAAGCGCCTCTATTTCATGCGCATGCGGCGCGGATTGCCGATCAGCACGCTCATCGACGACCTGCATGGCCGCCATCATCTGCTCGCGCGCGATCTGCCGGCGCTGCTCGTGCTGCTCACGCTCGATACCGGCCTCGAGCCGGAGTGCCTGAAGACGCTGACCGTGGATTGTCTCACCAACCCGCATGCCGGCACGGTGGAGCTGCGCTATCTGAAGCGCCGCGCCCGCGGTGCCGAGCACAAGAGCATGCGGGTCCGCGATGGTGGTAGCGGCACACCCGGCGGCCTCATGCGTCGCCTGATCGACGTCACCGCCGTCGCACGCGAGCATCTGACCGACGATTGCCTCTGGCTCTATCACAACGTTGGCGGCCTTCGCGCCGGCATCGTCGATCCCAAGTTCCAACTCGCCGCCTGGGCTCGTCGCCATGGTATCGCCGGCGATGATGGGAAGCCGCTCCATCTGCTGCTTTCCCGGCTGCGCAAGACCCACAAGGCGTTATGGTACACCAAGACCGAGGGGCATATGGCCCGCTTCGCGGTCGGTCACACCCGCGAGGTTGCGGCGCGCCACTATGCCGATCTGCCGTCGCTCCGGCCGTTGCACGAGGCGGCCGTCGCCGATGCCTTCCGCGCAGCGGTCGCTGCGGCGATGCCGACCGTGCTTCCACCCACCGCCGAGCAGGCGCTGCGCGAAGCGCCCGAACAGGTCGCGTCGCTGATGTCGGCTGATACGGTGGGTCCGGTGCTCGACGGCGAACAGGATGTCTGGCTCGCCGCCTGCGCGGGCTTCCATAGCAGTCCTTTCGCCGAGCCCGGTTCGCCCTGCGCGCAGCCCTTCTGGGGCTGCCTCGATTGTCCCAACGCCGTCATCACCGCGCGCAAGCTCCCCGCGATCCTCGCCTTTCTCGCGTTCGTCGAAGAGCAGCGATGCAGCCTGCCGGCGAGCGACTGGGCCGCCAAGTTCGGCCGCGTCCACACCCGGATCACGGTCCAGGTCCTGCCGGTCTTCTCCGATGCCGTTATCGCCGAAGCGCGCCGGCAGATGGGGAGCGAACGGCTCTATCTGCCGCCGGAGGCACGCGCATGACCACGCCCGTCCATGCCCTCGTGCCCGCGTTCGACGATCGCCCTGTGCTGGCGAGCGCGCCGCTCAAGGCGGGCCATGCCCGCGAGGAGCTGTCGCACGTCGGCGACCCGACCTGGGATCTCGGTCCCGCCGTCTTCCGCGAGAACGCTCGGCGCTGCCACGTCACCGTGCATTTCGACGTGCTCGAACATGCCGATGTGCAGGCGGCAATGCGCGCCTATCTCTACGCCCGCCTCAACGTCGGTCTTCCCGGCTACCACCCGAAGCTGCCGCCCGCCAGCATCCGACAGGCATTCAACCGGGCTCGCCGGTTCTTCGCCTTCGCGCGCGAGCGGCTTGGGCGGCTCGACCTGGGCCGCATCGATCAGGCGCTGATCGACGCTTATGCGCGCCACCTGCGGGATGATTCAGCGCGGCGCCCCGTCATCGTCGGCCAGCTCTTGCAGGTGGTCACCGATCTCTACCATCTCCGGGATCACCTGCCTGGAGGCGGTTTCGGGTTCGAGCCGTGGGCCGGGCAAGCGGCTGCGCGCGTCGCCGGATATCGGCATGTGCGCGAGAACCGCACCCCACGCATGCCGGAGGAGATTGTCACGCCGCTGCTCGCCTGGTCGCTGCGCTATGTCACGACCTTCGCGACCGATATTCTGGCGGCTCGGGTCGCGCTCGATCGGCTCGAGGCAGTCCGCGCTCGGCTGCTCGCCGCCGAACGCGGACTGCCTGATGCAGAGCGCCGCCTGCGGCAGCGCGCGCGCCTCGAGCGCTATCTCGCGCGCCGAGCCCGGCAAGGACGCGGCGTGCCCATCTGGACGACGGCACACAACGGCGCCACGCGCATCGATCCCCTCACCGGGGATGCAACCCCGCCGATCAACGCCCATCTCCTCCATTTGCATGCCGGCATCGATGCCGTCGCCGAGCCGGCCATGCATCTCATGCTCACTACCGGCGCACCGGATGTCATTCGCGAAGCGGTTGCATCGCTTGGTACCGAGGTCGGCGGCATGGACACGCCGATCTCGATCGCTCCCGAGAGCGGTCGGCCATGGCGTGCCCGCTTCGACGTGAAGACCCTAGCGATCGAGGAGCGGATGCTGCAGGCCGCCGCCTATATCGTATGCGCCTATCTGACCGGCATGCGCGACTGCGAGGTCCAGGCGATGCGGCGCGGCTGCCTCTCGATCGCGCGCAGCGAAGACGGCCTGATCGAGCGGCAACGCGTCCGATCGACCCTCTACAAGCGCCGATCGAGCGCCGGTGAGTCGGCGAGCTGGGTGACGATCGAACCGGTGGCCGAGGCGATCACGGTGCTCGAACGGCTGTCGGAACACGCGGCACGGAAGACTGGAAGCGACACGCTCTGGCCGGTGCTTCGTCCCCGCGCTGTCACCAAGACGCATCTGTCGAGCGAGGTGGTCCGCCAGCTCAACGCCTTCCGCGACCACCTCAACACCGTCTTCGGCAGCCCCGATGCGCCGGTCATCCCACCCGGCCCCGATGGCAAGCCGTGGCGCATCACGACGCGGCAGTTCCGGCGCACCATCGCGTGGCACATCGCCAACCGTCCGTTCGGCACCATCGCCGGCATGATCCAGTACAAGCATGCCTCGGTCGCCGCTTTCGAGGGCTATGCCGGGACCAGTGGATCGGGGTTTCGCGCAGAGGTCGAGGCGCAGCGCCGGCTCGGTCAGATTGACGATCTGCTGGACTATTTCGACCGGCGGCAGGGCGGCGCATCACTCGGCGGACCGGCGGGACCACGCATCGCGCGGACCCTCGACGATGCCGCCGTTAAGCTCGGGCCACTGCCCGCCATGATCGCCGATCGGGCCCGCCTGCGCGTCATGCTCGCCAGCGTCGCGCGCACCTTCCATGTCGGCCCGCTCGCGGATTGCTTCTTCGATCCCGCGACCGCGCTCTGCCTCAAGCGCGTGACGACCCCCGATCCCGCGCAGCCGCTTACCGCCCTGTGCGAACCGACCCGCTGCCCCAACGCCTGCATCACCGCCCGCCACAGACCGGCCTGGGAACGTGCGGCGGCCGATGCCCGGGCGCACTTACGCGAACGGCGCATCTCCGACCTCCAGCGTCAGGCGCTCCAGCGCGAGCTTGATCGCCTGACCGCGGTGATTGCCGGGATCGACCCTCCCGCGCCGTAGACCACCCCGGCTGTTGGCGGAGTCCTGCGCCGGTCGGCGCGCCCGCGCAACGGCTTCGCCGTCCTTCGCTTCGCTGCGGCCCTGACGGGTGCGCGAGCCCCCCTGTGCCCGGCGCGAACGGGCCTCCGCCGCCGGGGATGGTCCCCGGCGCGAGAACGGAGAACATATCATGTCAGCCTCACCACGCTCAGACGTCTACGCTCGCGTCACGCAAGCGATCGTCGACGCCATCGAAGCCGGCACCGGCACCTGGCGCATGCCGTGGCATCATTTTGGCGCCGACGTCACCCGCCCGACCAACGTCGCCAGCGGCAAGCCCTATCGCGGCATAAATACGATCTCGCTCTGGGCGGCCGCCTATGGCAGCGGCTACGCGAGCGGGGTCTGGGGCACCTATCGCCAGTGGCAGGCGCTCGGCGCGCAGGTCCGCAAGGGCGAGCACGCCAGCCTCGGCGTCCTCTGGAAGGAGTTTCGCGCGAAGGGTGACGACGCCGGCGGCGATGACGACCATCGACGGCTTTTCGCCAAGGCGTTCAGCCTGTTCAACGCCGATCAGGTCGATGGCTACGCGCCCGAACCGGCGCCGGACCTGCCTGAGAGCGAACGCCTCGCCGCCGCCGAAGCCTTCATCGCCGCGCTCGGCATCGATACTGTCTACGGCTCGGCCAGCGCCTATTATCATATCGCCGAAGACCGCATTCACATGCCGGATTTCAGCGCCTTCCACGATGCCCACGGCTTCTACGCCACCCACATTCACGAAGCGGCTCATGCCAGTGGCGCAGCCCATCGGCTTGACCGGGATTTCAGCGCCAAGTGGACCAGGCACGCGCTCGCCATGGAGGAAGCGACCGCCGAACTGACCGCATCGTTCCTGCTCGCCGATCTTGGGATCGCGCACGAACCGCGACCCGATCATGCGGCCTACATCGCCTCCTGGCTGCAACTGCTCAAGGACGAGCCTCGGGCGATCTTCACCGCGGCGAGCAAGGCGCAGGCGGCAGCCGACTGGATGCACGCCCGACAGCCGTAATGCTCACGCGACCCGCACTTCGGCGCCAAGTGTGTCGAGCAGCGGACAGCCCGGATCCCGACCGGCATCGCAGGCGCGCACCGAGTCGGCCAGAACCCGTTCCATCCGCTTGAGGTCCGCGATCCGCGCGCGTACGTCCTTCAGGTGCGACGCCGCGAGCTCGCGCACCTCGGCGCAGGAGGCCTGACCGCCAACCGCGAGTCCGAGCAAGGCGCGTACCTCGTCCAGGGTAAAGCCCAGCTCCCTCGCGCGGCGCACGAAGCCCAGGCGAGCCACGTCCTCCCGGCCATAGCTGCGGTAGCGGCCCCGCCGCGGCGGAGCGGGCAGCAGCCCGATCCGCTCGTAATAGCGGATCGTCTCGATGTTGCATCCGGTGCGGCGTGAGAGTTCGCCGATCTGGATCGCGCCGGTTGCGGCCATCCCCAAAATACCTCTTGAGTCTGTAGTCGCTACAGATGTTAGGACAGCTCAATGCCCGCCACAAGGAGTCGCCCGTGACCCAGACGCCAAGCCCGCCTAAGGGGATCGGCACCGCCACGCTCACGCTGGCGGGGATCGCTGCGGCGTTCGGCGTCGCCGCCTGCTGTGCGCTGCCGATCCTCTTCGCATCCGCCGGGATCGGCGCAGCTTGGCTCGGCGGCGTGGCCATTGTCGCCGCGCCGTATCGCACGCCGCTTCTCCTCATTGGCGCATTGTGCCTGCTTGCCGGCGCGGCGCTGCTGTTGCGCCAGCAAGTTACGGCGGCGCGCTGTGGGCCGGGCGGCATATGCACGCCGCGCTGGATGCGTGTTCTCACGCTCATCGGATTGCTGCTCGGTGCGGCCCTGCTCTGGGCAGGCTATCGCTATGTCTGATGCCACCCCCGAGCTGCGCTCGACGCTGACCTGTCCCCACTGCGGTCATCGGGCGACGGAGACCATGCCGACCAATGCCTGCCAGTATTTCTACGACTGCCGGGGTTGCGGCGCGGTCCTCAAGCCCAAGCCGGGCGATTGCTGCGTCTATTGCTCCTACGGCGACGTGCCCTGTCCGCCGATCCAGGAGAGCGGCGGCAAGGCGTGCTGCGGCTGAGGAGGGCGGGCGATGGCGCGCGCATCATCCGCTGAAGCCGCCTTTGGATCGACGGTTACATTTCCCGGCGGTGCCGTTGTCCCGGACTGGAGCGCAGTCACAACACCCAGCGCCCGCGCAGCCCTGACGGCACTGTTCGCGGCGTTCATCGGTTCGAAGTGGCGCGGGATGGACGGCGTCGAGGAGCGGGTCCGGCGCGCCGTGCTTCAAGCCTATGCTGCCGATGGTCGCTCGCCGGTGCCGGCACAGATCGCCGCCGCATCGGGACTCCCCTCCGGCGAGGTCGGCTCGGCCCTGCAGCGGCTCGCCGGGCGCGATCTCGTGGTCCTCGACGGCGCGGGCCGGGTGACCGGCGCCTATCCGTTCACCGACGGCCCCAGCGAACATCAAGTCGAAGTCAGCGGAGTGACCATGAGCGCCATGTGCGCCATCGACGCGTTGGGGATCGGCGCCATGCTGGAGCGGGACTGCATGATCCGCTCGGCCTGCCGCCAGTGCCGGCGCACGCTCGCCATCCATACCCCCAGCCGCGGCCGCGAGCTGGAAGAGGTTGAGCCGGGCGCGATCGTCGTCTGGTCCGGCCGTCGCTATGCCAGTGGCTGCGCGGCATCGTCGCTCTGCACCTTGCAGGCCTTCTTCTGCGATGACGATCATCTGGCGGCCTGGTGCGCGAGCGGTCCGGTCGGAGCCGATGACGGCATTCGTCTGTGCCTGGCCGAAGCGCTCGAGGTTGGGCGCGCGATTTTTGCGCCGATGCGGATGGAGATGCGACCATGGCTTCCTACGACCTGATCGTCATCGGCAGTGGCACGGCAGCGCAGGTCGCGGTCGGCCGGGTCCGTGCCGCTGGATGGTCCGTCGCCGTCATCGATCACCGTCCGTTCGGCGGCACCTGTGCGCTGCGTGGCTGCGATCCCAAGAGGATGCTGGTCAGCGGCGAGGAAGCGATCGACGCGGCAAGGCGCATGGCCAGACATGGCGTCGACGGCACGCTGGCGATCGACTGGCCCGACCTGATGGCGTTCAAGCGGACCTTCACCGATCCGATCCCCGCCAAGCAGGCGCACCGCTACGCCGAGCTCGGTGTCGACGCATTACACGGTGTTGCTCGCTTTGCCGGCCCAGACACGATCGTGGTGGAAGGCCGGACATTGCGGGCCCGCCATATCCTGATCGCCAGCGGCGCGCGTCCAGTCCCGCTCGGCATTCCGGGCGAAGATCTGGTGAGCACAAGCGATGCGTTCCTGGAGCTTCAGGCCCTGCCGCGCCGGATCGTGCTGATCGGCGGCGGCTATGTCGCTGCGGAGTTCTCGCATCTGGCGGCCCGAGCGGGCGCAGAGGTCACCATCCTACAGCGGGCCGAGCGGCTCCTGCCGCACTTCGATCCCGACCTGGTGGGCTGGCTGACGCCCCGGTTCGAGGCGCTCGGCATCCGCGTCGAGACCGGTGCCACCGTTACCCGGGTCGAGCGCAGCGGGAGCGGTCTGCTGGTCCACGCCGAGCGCCAGGGCGAGCCTGATCTCAGCGTCGCCGCCGATCTCGTCGTTCATGCCGCCGGGCGCGGTCCTGACCTCAAGGCGCTCGACCTGTCCGCCGGCGAGGTGGCGGTGCAGGACGGGCGCCTGCAGCTCGACGCGCATCTGCGGAGCATTTCCAACCCGCGGGTCTATGCCGCCGGCGACGCTGCCGGAGTCGGGCCGCGGCTGACGCCGGTGTCCAGCCACGATGCCAAGGTAGTTGCCGCCAACCTCCTGGATGGCCCGACGCACCAGCCGGACTATCGCGGCGTGCCGAGCGTGGCCTTCACTCTGCCGCCGATCGCCGCCGTCGGACTGTCAGAGGAGGCGGCGCGCCGCGGCGGCGTCGCGCTCCGGGTCAACGCAGCCTCGACGCCAGACTGGTTCACCGCCCGCCGCCTCGCCGAGCCGGTCTACGGCCATAAGCTGCTGATCGACGAGGACACGGACCTCATCCTCGGCGCGCATCTCGTGGGGCCGAACGCCGACGAGGTAATCAACGTTTTCGGTCTGGCAATCCGCCACGGCCTCACCGCGGCCGATCTTCGCTCCACCATGTTCGCCTATCCGACCGGCGCCTCCGACGTCGGCTACATGCTGACTTAACGCACGAGCGCCACTGCCATGGCGGCCGATCCCTCGCGCGATCGGCCGCTTCGCGATGCATGTCGATGCGGGCTGTCGCCCGCCATTAAGCGGACGCCGCTTGCGCGGCGGCTCCGATTTTTTGGCCTCTCCCTCGATGCGGGAGTGGTCGGCGCTCCCTGCTAGGCCCGCCGCGGCGCGCTGCAAGCCTCGGCTTCGCCGGGCTGCTCCATTTCATTTCGCCCCTGCGGGTGCAGCCCGCCGCTTCAGCAGGCCTCTCCGGTCGCTCTCGCCGCCCACCCCCGCCTCGGGGGAGGCCATGGGGCTTTTGGGCAGTGCTGGAGGCAACCGATGGTTTTCACCTTCCAACCGCCATTTTGGGCTGGACTGTCAGGATATGTGGCCGAAATGGCGAGCGCTTTTCTCTGCGCGGAGCTGGGTATCGTGCCGACCGTGCACCACGCCGATTATCTGGGCGCATGGCTCGCCTAATGTCGAGCTGCCCATTACTCCAGTAATCGCGAGGTGACAGTAATGTGAAGGAACGGAGTTCGGGCTGCGCTACTCTGCGGCGATCCGAGCCCCGTCCTGCACATTATTTCAGAGGGTATCGAGCCAGGCGAGCAGGCTCGCATCCCGCTTCCATGACGGCTGACACGCTGCTGCTGGAACGCCGACGTGTTCGAGCGCCTTTCGCTTGGTTTCCAGATTGGCTTGGGCGTAGTGGCTGGTCGTATCGAGGCTGACGTGCCCGAGCCAACTGCGGATGACGGTAATATCGACGCCGGACGAGACGAGGTGGACAGCGGTCGCATGGCGGAAGCTGTGCGGGGTCACGTGCTTCGACCGCAGCGTGGGGACTATCTTAGCGGCGGCCTGGACGTATGATGCGAGTTTGAACCGTACACCCGATGCGCCAAGCGGTTCGCCATAGCGATTGACGAAGAGCCGATCGCTCGGTGCCCTTGGCTGCCTGTCCAAGAGTTTCTTCAACAACGTCACCGTTTCCGGCCAGAGCGGACTGATGCGTTCCTTACGCCCTTTGCCGTAAAGGCGCACGCAATGCGGCGCTTCGAACCGGATCGCATCGGGACGTAAATCGAGCGCTTCCTGGATGCGTGCGCCGCTGTTGTACAGGAAGGATAACAGCGCGTGGTCACGCATTCCCTCCAGCGTTGATCGGTCGGGTTGTGCGAGGATCGCTTCGACCTCATTCGGCTCAAGATAACAGGGCGCAGGGATCGCTCCCCGTTTTATCGGGACGGCAAGAACCTCGGCGCATTGGGCGATATATGTTGGCTCTTTACCCGCCACGAAGCCGAAGAAGCTGCGGATGGCGGCAAGCCGGCAGTTGCGCGTGCCGATCGTGCCTTTCCGCTCATGTTCCGCATGGGCCAGGAACGCGCCGAGCTCACCGGCGGTGAGATCGGCCAGCGCAACCGCCGCTACTCCACCACCTTTTCGTGCAGCGACGAACCGGAGGAACAACCGCCAGGTGTCACGATAGGACCGGATGGTATGGACGGACGCGTTGCGCTGCTCGGCCAGCCACTCATGGAAGAAGGCGCGCAGCAGGGCGGGGAACGGATCGATCTTTCTCATGCCCGCGCCTCCTGCGTTATATTGAGGCAGGCGGCGCCGATCATGCGGAACCTCTCGCTTGCTTCCTGCATCAGGTCCTGCGTGACCGTGATGTAGACCAGCGTCGAGTTGATATCCCGATGCCCAAGATAAGTTGCAAGGAACGGCAGCCTGTCCTGGGGATTGATGCCGGACCGATACCATTGAAGCATCCGGTTCACGACCATCGAGTGCCGCAGGTCATGGATGCGCGGTCCGGTTTTTCCCGATGGTGGTTTGAACCCAGCACGGCGAAGGATATCGACAAGCATCCAGCTAACCGCTGCGGGGCTGTAGCGGTTATTGGATTGGTCGTGCCAGAACAACCCCGATTGGGGATACTGCGGCCCGCCGGCACGCCCTCTATCCTCGATATAGGCACGCAGTTCGACCATCACGCTATCGGGCAACGGCAAGATTCTGGTCTTGAAGAACTTCGTTTCGCGGATTGTGATCGTACCGTTTTCGAGGTCCACGTCCCCAAGGTCGAGGCGTGCTATCTCACTACGGCGCAGCCCCGCGCAATAGGCCAGCAGCAGCATGGTATAAATGGCCATTGGCCGCAGCGGCGCGCGCGGTGATGGGTAGGACCGCGCGATGTCCAACATGCGCTGCACATCGGCGGGGCTGTAAATATGCGGCTTGCGATAATGCCGTGCCACTTCCTTCAGCGGCCGTGTATTGGGCCGACGCACTGGCAGGCTCGGGTCCCGATGCCGGAGAGCCTTGGCCAATGCCTGTTTGAGTCTTTCGCATTCGGCCGCATGATTGCGGGTGGACTTGGCCTCCGCCCAATGTTCCAGCATCACCGCTAACGGCTTGGTTGCCAGCTCCGGATTCGCCTGGAGGAACCGATCGAACCGAAGGAACCATGCGCGTTGGGTCGTATAGCGATAGCCCCTGTTGCGCATCAGCGCGATATGATCGCGCATGATCTCGCCAAGCACGCTGCCGAAGGGCTTGGGCCGACGCAGTGCGGCAAGAGCATGATCCGGCATAGGTGCTATCAGCGCCCGCCAGATTGGCTTGCTATGTTCGACGCCGTATTCGCTGCGCAGGTCCGCGATGGGGTTGCGGGCGATCAGGTTCACTTCGACCAGATGGTCGAGAAAGCGATCAACGATCCGGGTACGATGCAACAAGGTGGAGGGGTGCCAGCGCGCTCCCCATTCCCGCAGCCACGCCTCCAGTGTCGACCGGTCGATGACCGGATGGCGCTCAGCCACTTCCCGGAAGCCATTCAGGACCTGGCGATAATAAATGTGGCTGATCTTGCTCCGCAACCGCAGCGTCGCCAGATACCTGGTGATGACGGCACGATCAGGATTGGGCAACGCGGTCATGCCAGCACCTCCGATCCCGGCACATCAAGAGCGATTGCCCTCAGATCCTCGGTGGCCAGCTTGAGATAGGGGATTGTGGATTCGCTCGATCGATGTCCGAGCAGGTCGCCGATCACCTTTTGCGGCACCGACGCGCGCAGCAGTTCGACGGCCCTGGCGTGGCGGAAGATGTGAGGGCCGCATTTTCCTGGCGGCTTGATCCCGGCAGCCCACAGCCGCCGTCGCACTTCGCTATGCAGGTCTTGCAGGGGCCGGTACGGCGCACGCGAGCGGATAAAGATTTCCCGCCTGTCTGTCTCAGGGCGTCCATGCCGTAAATAGTCGAGCAATGCCTCGCCAACCGGCGCCATCAACGGCAGGTACGAACAAGCGCCGGTTTTTGTATGCCGGATGCGCAAGGATTCCGCACGCCAGTTGACGTCCTCCAACAGGAGATTGCGGATTTCACCGGAGCGCAGCCCATAGGTCGCCAGCAGTTGCAATATGGCATAATCACGCAGCCCTTTGGGCGAGGTGTCGCGCCTCGTGATTTCCAGGACGGCCGCAATCTGGTCACGGCCCAATGTCGAAGGCACGCCTTCATAGGCGTACAGCACCGGGCCTACGACATGACCCGTGAGATCGGCGGCGACGTACCCCATGCGGTGCATGTAGCGCAGCAGCGAGCGAAGGCGTTCAGCGACATCCTTTAAGGACCGACGGCTCAGACCCGGCGCGCGCATGTCCATGTAGAGATCGATGTCCCGCACGCTCAGTTCCATGACGCTCGCCGTTCCGCCGTGATCGAGCTGCCATGCCAGAAAGTGACGCGCTTCCCACATCAGCGCGTAGATACTTGCACGGGCCAGGCCGCGGTCCTCATGCAGCCAGCGATCATATTCGCAGCATATCGCGTGCCGAACCGTCGCCTCTGGTCCGATCACTTCCGGTTCAGGCGGCCATTTGCCTTGGGCGAGGCGCAGCAACGCGTGGATTCCTGAGCGAGGGATCGCGTGCCACCGTGACGCGGGTGCTCGGTCATGACGCTTGCGAAAGCACCGGATTGCGTGGTGCAGATATTGTTCGATCTGGGGCGGCTTCACCGCCGCCACGTCCAGCTTCCGCCGTGCCAGGTATTGGAGAAAGCCGCGCGCGTAGCTGCAATAATTGGCCGCTGCCACCGGGCTATATTTCTGTCGGGCAAGGTCTTCCGCAAGCCTGGCGATCAATTCTTCATCGGGACTTAGCATCATTGGCTCCTCAGTCGGTTCGACGACCGCTGAGGTTCGCAACGTACTGGCTCCAGTCAAATAATGCGGATCCTTCCGCCTTCCGTCAGCAATGAAAAATAATGCTCAGCACTGTAGTTCGATTATCGCTGAAATTCTGCGGTTTTAACGCAGCCCGAACCTCGTTCCTTCACATTACCGTCACCTCGCGATTACTGTCCGTCCTGCGCGAGGACAGCAAGGCGATCTTTCGCGCCGCCAGTCAGGCGAGCAAAGCAGCGGATTATCTCTTGGCCTTCGAAGGCGACGAAATCGGGGAGGAGGCGGCATGACGCGCGTCACCCTGTCGCCGACAGATCGGGAGCGGCTGCGCGCCGCCCTCTCTGATCTGCCGGTCCTGTCCCGGATCGTCTATCTGCTGCATGCCCGCGATGGGCGCAGCTTTGCCGAGATCGCCTTCCTGATCGGGGCGGACATCAACGCCGTGGAAATCCATCTTGCCCGGGCACTGGAGCAGCTGATGAGCGCGCTCGACGGAGAGGCCGACCCCTGATTGTCTCAATTTGACGGCCTTCTTCCATCTTCATTTGGTGGAAGGGGCCTGAGCGGTTAGGAAGAATTCCGCATGCGTACCGACCTTGATCATCTCCCTCCCACCAAGCAGCGAGAGCTGGAGCGCGTCCTCCAGATCCTGTTCGAGGAGTTCGGGGACGCGCACAGCGAGGCCAAGGGACGCAGGCGGCTGGGGCGGATCGTCAAGATCATCCTCTATGGCAGCCATGCGCGCGGCGGCTGGGTGGATGAACCCCATACCGCCAAGGGCTATGTCTCGGACTTTGATCTCCTGATCATCGTCAACCAGAAGGAACTGACCGAGCGCGACACCTATTGGGCCGCCGCCGAGCAGCGGCTCAACGCCGAATATGCCGTGCGCGGAGCGCTACGCACCCCGGTCAACTTCATCGTTCATTCGCTCCAGCAGGTGAACCAGGGCCTTGCCCATGGACGCTTCTTCTTCATGGACATCGCCCGCGACGGGATCGCCCTCTATGAGGCGGATGACCGCGAGCTTGCCAGCCCCAAGCCGAAGTCGCCCGCCGACACGCTGGCGATGGCGAAGGAATATTTTGAGGAGTGGTATCCCAGCGCCGGCGAGTTCTTCGACGACTTCCGAGCCAATCTTGATCGCGGCCGATGCAAGAAAGCTGCCTTTGAGCTGCACCAAGCCGCTGAACGGCTCTACCACTGCGTCCTTCTCGTCAGCACTTTCTACACCCCACACAATCACAATATCGGCTTCCTGCGCACGCAGGCCGAGCGCCTGGATGTCCGCCTGCGAGATGTATGGCCCATGGCGAACCGCAAGGAGCGGGGCATGTTCGAGAAGCTCAAGGACGCCTATGTGAAGGCGCGCTACTCCAAACATTATCGCATCAGCGAGCAAGAGCTGAGCTGGCTTGGCGAACGCGTCGAGGAACTGGGCCGCGTCGTCCATATCGTCTGCAGCGCGAAGATCGCACAGCTCGAACAGGCCCTCTAGCGGATCGCAAATTCCTTCAGCGCGCGCAGGTCGCGGTTGATCCATTTGGTACCCCGCGCGAACATCTCGTCATCCATGCCCGGCTGACGGAAGAGCGTCAGCATGACCTCTGAGCCCTCGCCATTCTGGATGACGCGCAGCGGCACATGGACCTCCTTGCCCTCGCCGGTATCGACCCAATGATCCATCACCCCATAGTCATTATGGGGCGTGAAACGGATCGTGATCGCCCCCTCCGGACCATCGGCAAGCCACTTGCCATCCTCGTTTCGCATGTCCGATTCCGCTAGACCGGACGCCCATTTGGGAAAGACCTCGGGCCGCCAGATCGCCTCGTAAAGGTCGCGCCAGTTGCGGTCGATCGAGATGCTGTAGGTGCGCGACGGCAGCATGGGGATGGTCCATTTGATTGGGTTGGGAAGCCGAACCGCTAGCGCCCCGTCTGACCCTTGTCACTCCCTGCCTCCAGCCGCAACATGTCGATTCTGGCGGGTTCGGCATGCGATCGACTCTCTCCCGCTTAGGCCGCCCATGAGGGCTTGATGGCGGTCGCAGCGGGCAAGCCGCTGCGGCATGGCTGACGCATCGGCACAAGGCCGTATTGTAATGCACCGTACGCACGGGTGCTGCGCCGGAAAGTCGCATTATAACAATGGATTATGCCGTATGACGCGTCATGCGTGGGATACGGTTTGTGTCCTACGCGCGTGACAGAGCCGGTTGGCATCTGGCGGCAAGTGATTGATCCAGCGCGGAAAGATGCGCGTATGACGGGTCATATCCTTGTTCATTCTCGGGCCTGATCACCGATCGATGAGCCGCTGCCCGATTGTTGCGGCCGATGGCGGTCATTCTGCGGCAATCGGCACGTCAGTGCCCTGAACCGGCACCTCATTGCCCTGGCCGATGCGCGGCTGTCCGCCTTGCGCTACAGCCATGCATGGCGGGCCAGTCCAGTGTGAAGGACAGCTCAAACATGCGAACATTGTCGATCAGGATCAATGACGCCCTGCACCGCAGGCTGCGCCTTCGCGCCTATGGCGCCAATCTCTCCGTCTCGGAGTTCCTGCGGCCCCTCATCGAGGACGCCGCCGTCCCCGGTGGCCGCTACGCCTATACCGGCCAGGACGAACTGCTGGGCGTCGCGCTCCAGACCTACGCGCTGCTCGCGGAAATGGCGGCGCAGCAGTCGGGTGGCATCGTTGAACGGGCGCTCGCCGCCTCCCGCGCGATGTTGCGGGAGCGGGGGCTGCTCGACCCCGAAGAAGAGGCGGCGAGCGGCATGCGGCCCACCTTCCTGGGGAAGGAAGGTCGCGCGCCATGAGTATCTTCCGCAACGACACGCTGGGTTCCTGGACCAGGGGCGGTCAGGCGACCGTCCACAATGTCCGGATGACCACCCAGGTCTTCAAACAGTCCGCGCTCGCGGGCCTCGTCCTCTGGGTCCTGCTCACCCTATGGCTGGTCTATGAGGTGCTGCATCAGACGACCCGGATCCTGCTTGGCAAGATGGCCGAGGCCTGGTTCCAGCTCTATGTTGTCGGCAGTCCCTCCAGCCCCGTCCTGTTCACCGCGCCCGGGGGACGACAATATTGGGTACGGGCCGACGAACTGCTGCGGTCCGGCATCGCCAGGGATGCTGCCGGCGAGCTTCTCTACAGCCTCAAGCTGGTCGGCAGCTGCACGGCGATCTTCGTCCTCATCATGCTGTTCGCCGCCTGGTATTATTTCACCGTCTCGGGGCGAGGGCTGGGCTCCAACCAGTTCCTGCGCGGGGCGAGCTTTGCCACGGTCAGGCAGTTGCGGCGGCGCTTGAGGGGCATGGCAAAGGGATGTCTGAGCGTGGGCGGGATCGCGATTCCCGCCGCCTATGAGCCCGAGCATATCCTGCTGAGTGGCGCCCCGGGAACGGGCAAGACCAATATCCTGCACGCCATGCTCGAGGGCATCCGCAAGGAGGGCAAGCGCGCCATCGTCTATGATACCGCCGGGACCTTCGTGGAGCGCTTCTATCGCCCCGGGCGGGACATCATCCTCAATCCCTTCGACACCCGTTCGGCGCGCTGGTCGCCCTGGTTCGATGTTCCCCTCGACTATCATTATGATCAGATCGCAGAGTCCGTCGTGCCCGATGGCGGCAAGGACCCGTTCTGGGCAAAGTCCGCGCGCGGCACGCTGGTCGCGGTCATGCGCACCCTCGTCCATCAGGACCGGATGCGGGTCTCTGCGCTCCTCGACATCATCACCCGCTCGGGCCTCAAGATCCTTGCCCAGTTCGTCGAGAATACTGACGGCGCGGCGTTCGTCTCCGCCGAGGGCGAGCGCACTTCGGCGGGTATCCAGGCGGAACTGGCCTCAGTCCTGCGGGGCTTCCGCTATCTCGACGACACCGATGAAGGGCTGTCGATCCGCGACTGGGTCACGATCGAGGAGGATGACAGCTGGCTCTTCATCACGGTGAAGGCCGACCAGCTGCCGACCCTTCGTCCGCTCATCACCATGTGGCTCGACATCGCCATCAACGCGATCATGAGCATGGCCCCCGATCAGCAGCGCCGCCTCTTCTGCGTCATTGACGAACTCCCCTCACTGCAGCGCCTGCCATCGCTCTCCGACTTCCTGGCACGCGCACGAAAATATGGCGGGTGCGGCATATTGGGGTTCCAGTCCTATCCGCAGCTTGAAGCCACCTATGGGCGGCAGGAGGCAGCGGCGCTCACCGGCTACTGCTCGACCTGGATCGCGCTGCGCGCCAACGATACGCCGACGGCCCGCCATATCTCCGACAATCTGGGACAGGTGGAGCAGGTCGAGGCCAATGAGGGCATGTCCTATGGCGTGAACGACATGCGCGACGGGGTGAACCTGTCGCGCGTGCAGGTGACGCGGCCACTGGTGATGCCGACCGAGATCGTCAACCTCCCCAACCTTACCGGCTATCTCCGGTTCGGGCGCGATCTTCCGGTGGTGCGGTTCACCGACCGCTACCGGCACGGACGCCTGCTCGAGCCGGCCTATATCGATCGCGCGGCGCCGGGGATCAGGCTGGATGCGGCGAGCGAAGAGGCAGCGTGCCAGACGACACATCAGCCCCGACGCCGAAATCCTTTGTTCCGCCGATCAAGCCCGATGGTGAACCCACGCGGGTTGATCGGAACGCGGCGGAAAAAATCCCTGCGCCGCACACCGGTCTCATCGGCCCCCGCAGTGAACGCAGTTCCATTCGTCAGCAGGGGCGGCCCAATGGGCCGTTCCGACCCTCCAACCCTGCATAGCCTTATCATCCATGAAAGGACGTCATGTCATGCACAGAATTACTCGCAACAGAGATTCCCGACTGGTAGCTGCGCCACCTTCGCCCGAGCAAAAGGATCATGTCATCGCACCGCTCAGCGTCCGTATCGCTATGGCGGTGAAGATGACCGGCATTGGCCGATCCAAGCTGTATGAGCTGATCCAGGAGGGGGAGGTAGAGATCGTCAAGATTGGATCGGCAACGTTGATACCCATCGCTAGTCTTGAGCGATTGTTGGAGCGCCATAAGAAATGCTGACGTCCCCGCATGGCCAGCATGGTCCTACTTGGGGGTCTGCATATGGCGAGGGATGGGACATTCGCTACGGTCGGCTTCCAAGTCATGAACTCAGTGAAGCTGACGTTAGCGAAGGATGGCAGCGTATCTACTTCGCGTCAGACACCCGTCATGTGGAGATCAGGACCCTCTCAGTTTCAGCGATCAACAGGTCCAAGCTATGCAAATCAGGTCTACGGATGTGCAATTCGACGAATCGCGCGCAGAAATGCCGCGTATAGCAAGGTGCTAACATGTCTCATCGAGTAACCTCATTCCTCTTGTATCGTTTCAGCTACGTGAACTATGAAAATGAGACCGGGGGTTATCTTGAAAATCACTAGTTTCCAGAAGCGGGTTGAGGAATGGCTGAAGGCATGTTTTCCTGCCGCAGTGCGGTCCGACCGTGCTGAGCGTACACATCGCTTTCTTGAGGAAGCGCTGGAACTTGCTCAGGCGAACGGATGCTCGCGTGAGGATGCCGCAGCGTTGGTGCAGTATGTCTATGACCGGCCAATTGGGCGTCCCGATCTAGAGGTGGGCGGCACGATGGTGACCCTTGCCGCACTGTGCAGTGCTTCCGCCATCAACATGGACGAAGCTGGCGATCGGGAGCTTGTGCGTAATTGGGAAAGGATCGACCAGATCCGCGCGAAGCAGGCGTCCAAGCCTCACGGGTCGCCCCTGCCGCAATGATGCTCGCTTCGACGCGCCGGATGGCAGCCTTTCCGGTATGCCGATTGATCTCCACGATCTGCGAGGCGCCGTGCTGAACGTCTCCTTCAGGACAGAAGAGCTCAAAAACGTCTGCACTAGGATCGAAGAGGCTCAGAGCCAATTCGGTCCGCATGCGGCAGCGGAATTGCACGAGCTTCTAGCCGAAGCGGAGTCCTTCTTGACTACCGACGAACTGATAGATTTTCGCGACGGTGAATTTTTGGAGGGGGATTCCCTTTCCTTCTCGTTCGGTTCACACTACCGGGCAGCGTTCAAGGCGGTGGGCGAAAATCTACCACGTGCAGATAATGGTAGTGTCGCTTGGGGGCAGGTGCGTAGAATTATGCTGATCGAGATTTCGCAATGACGAAGGTCGAAGTTCAGCCGTTTGACAAGGACTGGTTCTCCCGACCGGGTGACAGCGTCCTGTCGGCGATGCGTCGACGCCGGGTTTCTCCGAGCGCCGTTGCTGAACGCCTTGCAGGCGGAATGCCCCAGTTGCGCGAGATACTCAGTGGCTTCGGCGGAATTGACGACGAAGCAGCGTCGGCACTGTCCAGCACTGTCGGCGGATCGATCCCATTCTGGATTTCTCGCCAAGAGAAGTATCAGAAATCTCTTTCCCAAGCCGTTGAGCAGCTGCCTGCAGAGGAAGCGGATGCCTGGCTGGAACAGATTCCCACTCCAGGCCCCAAGCGACGGATCACCGCGAACACGCGGACGACTGAGCTTGAACGCCGCCTCGCCTATTTCGGCGTCAGCACCCTCAAGTCTTGGGATGCGCGCTATGGTCCGAACCAGCGCGTAGCGCGATTTCGGCGTTCGCTTACGTTCACTGCACACGACGGCGCCACGTCCCTGTGGCTGCGTGAGGGAGAGCTTGAGGCGAACCTCCGCCAGACCGAGGCTTGGTCGCGCGAGGAATTGAACGAACGCCTGTCGGACATCCGTGCGCTTTCCAGGATAAGGAAGCCTTCCCGTTTTCTGAAGCCCCTAGCCGCGCTCCTGGCCGGATGTGGAGTGGCCCTTGTAATCGTGAAAGCTCCGCAGGGCTGCCGTGCAAGCGGCGCGAGCCGCATGATTGCGCCCGATAAGGCCATGATCCTCATGAGCTTCCGTCATCGTGCGGACGATCAGTTCTGGTTTACCCTTTTCCACGAGATCGGACATCTGCTGCTTCATGAAGGCGCGCCCTTCGTGGACGTCGAGGGAATGGACGTCGCTGACGATCCTCAGGAGCGCGAAGCCAACGAATTCGCGGCAACGATTATCGTTCCGAAGTTTAGGGAGGCCGAGCTCGAGAGCCTTCCGGCGCGTGACGAGCCCATCCGCCGCTTTGCCGTGTCGCTCGGGGTGTCCCCGGGAATGATTCTCGGCCAGCTCCAGCATCGAGGCATTGTGCCGCACGGAGTCCTGCGCAGACTGCGGCGCCACTGGACGTGGGAAGAAATCTTCGCCGAGGACTAAGTGCTAGCGCTCGTGGCGAGAACGGTGTTGGCTGTTCAGTTCACCCCTTGAAGTGCTGAAACACCGTGGGCGTTTTCTGCCAGTTGCAGATGGAGTCCTCTAGCACCTCCATCCCGACGCTCAGATCAGCGTCGAGGTCATCGAGCCATGCCTGGAGCGTGGCTGGTGAGACTTCCGCCTTGGGATCACCTTCGAACAACAGCTTCAGGCCCGATTTCGGTCCGGTCGCGTTCTGAAGGTATGCCGTCCCTGCTTCAGCGGGGATGAACTGATACCGCGACAACATGGACACCCAGTCGAAGCGCCCCAGCCGTCCGAACCCCTTAACGGGCAAGCCGTGATAGAAGGCGTCGAAGATGACGTGTGGGTCGTTGCCTGCGTCCAGAACAGTCTGCGAAAAGAGCGTCCTGTGATCGCCTGCGGCGTTTACCCAGTTCACGTAGGTTACGATGGCAGGGCCCATCGGCCGGTTCGTGTCCGGATCTAGGCTTTCATACTTCCTGTGGTTGCCGAACTTCCCGCCGACTGCCTGCCAGTTGGCAGCCAGCCATTGCTCGAAGGCTGCCGGATCGGCGCTCACAGACGCCCAGTCCCATTGTCCAGCGCCGAGGCGGCCATAGATGTCACGCAGACGATGCCACCCACCGATCTCCGGCTTCGCCAGATAGACCATGAGGAAGATCAGCCAGGCGGCTTCATCATAGGCGTTCTGCTGGAGCAGATGGACGACGCCGAGCTCGGCCTCGAAGGCAGCTGAGTTCGGATCCGCCCGATCGGGATTGATCGGGCCACGTCGCTGAATCATCCTGAAATAGTCCTCGCGCCGGATGCTGGCGATCATCTGCATCGCCAGCGTGTCACGGGCGCGGGGATCGGCAATACCTGGTAACTCGCGGATGTTCTGATGATGCTGGAGTAGAAGATCCGAAATTTCTTCCTTACGCGCCTGACGTTGCGGCCACTTCATTCAAGCTTGCTCCACTTTCACTTTCGCTGCTGCTCGACGGGCAGCCTCTGATTTTCGCTCCCGCTGATCTTCGATAAAGCTGTGGTAGAAATTGTTACGCATACGTGCTGATATTTCCATGATTTCCTGGTCGTCTCTGGCGAAGTTGATCTGGAGCAGCCGGGCTAAGTCTGCCCAATAGTCCTCGCCCAGCTCGGCGTCTGGGTCGGATTCCTCATTGACCCTCGCCTTCCGCTCGAACGCGAGCAGTTTCCCGATCATGACGAATGGCTCCGACCCTGGCATCGCCGGCATCTCGGCAGCGCGCTGATACCCTTCGCTGATGTACTGCTCCGCTTTTCCCCTATCGGAATCGTACAGGTGCATGCTGCCGACCATGTGGGTGTACTCGCCTACTTCGAGGCCGAGTTCGCTCGCCACCAGTTCCTGGATCACGGTGAAGCAAAAGACGTCGTGGGGGAGGCCCAGATAAGCGTCGTTCGAGCGCATCATGGCGGTCATGTGCAGGAGGCCGCCGCGTCGATGGAATTGAAGGCCCAAGGTACACGGAATGTCTACGTCGGTAAGCAGGTCGGCCGCATCATAAAGCTGGATAACTGCCCGACGACTACCGTCTTTCCGCCTCATTATCTCGATGACCTGTTCCAGCTGGTCGAATCCATGCCTTGTTCGGATACGCGGTCCGTTGATCTGCCCCCCGCTGAGTGGCCCAGAGACTATGATAGTCTGGACCACGAAGGGGACATTGAATGCCAAGCAAGAAGCACAAGCCGGAAGAGATCATCGGCAAGCTGCGTGAAGTTGAGATTGTGCTGGCGCAGGGGGCGTCGACCGCTGAGGCGTGCCGCCGGATTGGGGTCAGCGAGCAGACCTATTATCGCTGGCGCAAAGAATATGGCGGGCTGAAGACCGACCAGGCGCGGCGGATGAAGGATCTGGAGAGAGAGAACCAGCGGCTGCGTCGGGCGATCTCGGACCTGACGCTGGACAAGCTGATCCTGCAGGAGGCTGCACGGGGAAACTTCTGAGCCCCGCGCGGCGACGGCGCTGCATCGATCATCTGCGACGAGAGCTTCCAGTCCGGGTGTCTGAGAGACGGATATGCCGGGTGCTGGGCCAGCATCGATCGACACAGCGCAAGGTGCCGCGTGGGGCGGATGACGAACAGGCGCTGACCGAGGACATCGTCGCCTTGGCGAAGCAATATGGTCGTTATGGTTACCGCCGGGTGACGGCGCTGCTGTGCCATGCGGGGTGGACGGTGAACCATAAGCGGGTTGAGCGTATCTGGCGGCGTGAGGGACTGAAGGTTCCGCCGCGCCAGCCAAAGCGGGGACGCCTGTGGCTCAACGATGGATCATGTATCCGCCTGCGGCCCGAGTATCCGGGGCATGTATGGGCTTACGACTTCGTCGAAGGGCGGACGCATGATGGCCGCAAGTTCCGCATCCTGACCATCATCGACGAGGCGAGCAGAGAATGCCTGGCGCTCATTGTCGCACGGCAGCTCCGCCACGAAGACGTGCTGGCCGCCTTGGCCGACCTGTTCATCACGCGTGGCCCGCCAGCGAATATCCGGTCCGACAATGGCAGCGAATTTGTCGCGACAGCTGTCCAGAAATGGCTGGGGCAGATCGGCGTGAAGACGCTCTACATCGCACCGGGATCACCATGGGAGAATGGCTATAACGAAAGCTTCAACGGGTCGCTTCGCGACGAACTGCTCAACGGCGAGATCTTCTACAGCCTCGCAGAGGCCAAGGTGCTGATCGAAGCATGGCGGCGGCATTACAACACCGTCCGCCCTCATAGCAGCCTGGGCTACCGACCACCGGCACCGGAAACGGCGACACCGCCATATCCGGCCTCCGGTTCCGCTTCGCTCCACCTCCACCCGGATATGGCGCCAGCGGTTTTAATCCACTAACAAACCAATCGGTCCACTCGGTGGGGGCAGATCAAAAATAGCAGCAGAAAATCACGGAGCGGCGCGAGACGCGCCGCGATCGTCTCGCGATAGGGCGTCGAGGCCAGAGAAATCCCTGCCAGCAGCCCGCCGACCTCCTTGCCCAGCCCTACCAATTCACCCACGGCCGCGAATATGGCCGCCAAGGCGATAGCTGAGATCATCATGAGTTCAGGTGCCTGCGCCAGCCGCTCCGTCAGGGGATTGGCAAGGAACCGGACGAAAAGGATGACCATTACGACCATCGCGCCGCCGGACAAAACAACCGACAGGAGGCCCTCAGCCCCCTCAGCTTCTCCGGCCGAACCGATCCCGATCGCTGACAGAACTATCATCGCCAGCACCACGACCAGATCCTGCACGATCAGGAAACCGAGCGCGATCTGGCCGTGCAGGGCATCGATCTCGCGCTTGTCGGACAGAAGCTTTACGATGATGATGGTCGAGGAAAAGGTGAGTGCGACGGCGACATAGAGGCTTGTCACATGCCCCAAACCGAGCCCAAGGCCGATCAGATAGCCGAAAACAGACGTAAACAAGACCTGGCCAAGACCGGTAAAAAGCGAAACCGTCCCAAGGGAACGCACCAATTTAACGTCGAGCTTGATGCCGACGAGAAATAGTAGCAGCGCGATTCCCAGCTCCGAGAGCAGCTTGACCTGCTCCGCAGACTGCACGAGGCCCAAAGCCGAAGGGCCGGCAATGAGACCCACTGCGATAAAGCTGACGATGAGCGGCTGGCGGAGAACTATTCCAAGGAAACCCACGACAGCCGCCAGTACCAGCAAAGCAGCGATCTCGCCGAAGGTAGATTGAACGATAAATTCCATCGGACTCCCTGACATTTTCGGTGCTCATCACTGCTCTTGGCGGGCGCGAGCGCTTCCCGATCCCACGAAAACGGAGCAGCAGCTTACTAGGCAAGCCGTATTAACACCTACAGACCTGCTATGGTGATCGGTCTTAGCCTCAGCATTCTGTGCATCCCGTTCGGCGTCAAACGAGGAGAGGTAGAAAATGGCATTCGGGCAATCGGACCCGTCCGTTGTTTGGCTTGAGAAGCTGAGCATTGGCGACATTCCATCTGTCGGGGGCAAGAACGCCTCGCTTGGTGAACTCGTCTGCCAGCTCGGCAGCGCCGGCGTGCGCGTTCCCAGCGGTTTTGCGACCACCGCGTCGGCTTTTCGGGACTTCGTGAAACTCAACGCTCTCGAACCCGCCATGCGCGAACACATCCAGTGTTACCGTTCCGGGCAGGAGACTCTACAGGATGCCGGGCATGCCATCCGGGAACTCATGCTGGCGAGCAGGCTGCCCGACGACCTCGCCGATCAGATCCGCTCCGCCTACGGCCTTCTCGCCCAACGGACGCAATCGCGCGATCCGGCCGTAGCCGTGCGCAGCAGCGCGACGGCCGAGGATCTTCCGGATGCGAGCTTTGCCGGACAGCACGAGACCTTCCTTAACATCCGCGGCGAAGCGGCATTGATCGACGCCTGCCTGCGTTGCTTCGCCTCGCTCTTCACCGACCGTGCGATCAGCTATCGCGAAACGAAGGGCTTCGATCATTTCGCGGTCGCGCTTTCAGTAGGCGTGCAGCAGATGGTCCGCTCCGACCTGGCCGGCTCGGGGGTCATGTTCACCATCGACACGGAATCCGGATTTCCCGGCGTCGCCACGATCAGCGCGGCTTGGGGGCTTGGCGAAACCATCGTGCAGGGGGCCGTGAACCCGGACCACTACGTCGTGTTCAAGCCGCTGCTGGAGAACTCCGCCGCGCGCCCGATCATCGAGAAGACGCTGGGCGACAAGGCCATCCGCATGATCTACGCGGAGGAAGGCGGCCGGCAGACCCGGATCGTTGCCTCCACTCTCGCCGAGCAACAGTCTTTCGTGCTGAACGACGACGAAATCCTCGAGCTTGGACGATGGGCGGTGGCCGTGGAGAGCCACTATGGCCGGGCAATGGATCTGGAGTGGGCCAAGGATGGCAGCAACGGGCTTCTCTACCTCGTTCAGGCCAGGCCGGAAACTATTCACGGAGGTCTCGGACAGGCGAGCTTCCGCCGATACATCTTCAAGTCCGATGCCCAGCCGATATTGTCAGGCGTGTCCATCGGCAGCGCTGCCGCAAGCGGCCAAGTCTGCCTTATTCACAACGCATCGGATATCGCCCATTTCCAGGACGGTGCAATTCTGGTCACCGGCAATACCGATCCCGATTGGGTCCCGATCATGAAGCGGGCAGCCGGGATCGTCACCGATCGCGGCGGCAGCACCAGTCACGCCGCGATCGTCAGCCGAGAGCTTGGCGTTCCGGCCGTCGTCGGCACCGGCACAGCGACATCCATCCTGCGCGATGGACAGGAGATCACGCTTTCGTGCGCAAGCGGCGACAAGGGGCTGATCTTTGAAGGCCTGCTCGATTTCACGGTCGAAGACATCGATCTTTCGGCCATTCCGGAAACCCGCACCGAGGTCATGCTCAATATCGCTGATCCGGCGGCAGCGTTCCAGTGGTGGCGGTTGCCAGCCAAGGGCGTGGGCCTTGCCCGGATGGAATTCATCATCAACAGCCTGATCAAAGTCCACCCGATGGCGCTGCTGCATCCGGAACGGGTCTCCGCCACCGACAATCGCCAGATCCAGGAACTGGTCCGGGGCCACGCAGACCCCGCCGACTATTTCGTCGATATGCTGGCGCGCGGCATTGGCCGCCTGGCCGCGCCGTTCTTTCCCCACCCCGCAATCGTCCGCCTTAGTGATTTCAAGACCAACGAATATGCGCACCTTATCGGCGGCGATGCCTTCGAACCGCACGAAGAAAATGCCATGCTCGGCTTCCGCGGCGCCTCGCGTTACTACGATGAGCGCTACCGCGAGGGCTTCGCGCTGGAATGCCGGGCGCTGCGCAAGGTTCGCGAGGAGATGGGCTTTGCCAACGTGATCGTGATGGTGCCCTTCTGCCGAACCCCGGCGGAGGCCGACCGTGTGCTCGCCGTGATGGCCGAAAACGGGCTGCGCCGGGGATCGGACGAGCTGCAGATATACATGATGTGCGAAATCCCCTCCAACGTCATTCTCGCGGAGCAATTTGCCCAGCGGTTCGATGGCTTCTCGATCGGATCGAACGATCTCACCCAGTTGCTGCTCGGCGTCGACCGCGACTCCGAGCTGCTTGCCGCCATGTTCGACGAACGCGATCCGGCGGTGATGCACGCAATCGCCGAAGCAATCCGCAAGGCGCACACCGCTGGCATCAAGATCGGCATCTGCGGCCAGGCGCCCAGCAACTATCCCGAATTCGCCGAATTTCTCGTCCGCGAAGGGATCGATTCAATCTCGCTCAATCCCGACAGCTTCGTGAAGACCTGTTCCGCCATAGCTGCAGCGGAGGTTCCTGCCCCATGATGCATCCGCTGCGGCAACCTGAAACCCGCCGAAAAGGATGTTAGAAGCCGTGACTGACCCGGCGATGAAGGACCCGAGGGAACCACCAGCGGAACCGCTGCCGGCCAAGTCGGCCCTAGGACGGCTGCCGAAGATTTGGCCAGCGTGTCAATCATGCCGCCGTGAATCATGATCCGGGAAAACAGCAGGACAGAGACCAGCGCGAGGGCGACTGAAGGTGCCGACGGACCGCAACTGCTAATGACGGCCAGAGGACAGTCCGGCTCGCCGCCCGGATGATGACCACACGGACAAGAGCTAAAAGCAGCACCTGCCCGATCGCCTGTCGGTCGGCGCGCCGCTCAATCCGTTGCGGGCGGACACGCTCTATTCACAGGGCGCCGAAGGCTATGTGGATATCAGACGCTCGCCAAGGCGGGCTGACGGGATGTGAAAAGGGGCCGCCAGAGCAGTGGCGGCCCCTTTTTACTATGTCTTTGCGACTGACGATCAGGCGCTGAATTTCTCACGCAGCGCGAGCATGGCGATGGCCGCCTTTGCGGCCTCCCCACCCTTGTCCTTTTCATCGGAACGAGCGCGGGTCAGGGCCTGAGCCTCATTTTCCACCGTCAGGATGCCATTGCCGATCGGGATGCCGTCCATGCTGAGCGCCATCAGACCGCGCGCGCTCTCGTTCGACACGACTTCGAAATGATAGGTTTCCCCGCGAATGACCACCCCGATCGCGATGAAGCCGTCATAGCGCCCGGTTTCCGCCGCAAGCGCCACCGCACCGGGGATTTCCAGCGCGCCGGGCACCGTTACGACTTCATATTTGTGCCCTTCCGCCTCCAGCGCGGCCACGGCGCCCTCGATCAGCAGATCGTTGAGATGAGTGTAGAAGCGGGCTTCAACGATCAGGAATTTCGCCACGGCCGTATATCCTTTTTATTGCTCTACGGACCGCTGCCCAACCACGGCGAGGTCATAGCCGTCAAGCGCGATCAGGCTGTGATGCGTGTTGCTGAGCAGGATCATGTCATGGACGCCGAGTTCGGCCAGGATCTGCGCGCCCACGCCATAGTCGCGAAGCTCATCCATGCCGCTGCCGGGTTGCCCTGCATGATGGCGCAGGATGCGGCTGACAAAGTCCACCGGGGAGGCGCCGGTCAGAACGACGATGATCCCCGCACCTTCCTGCGCGATGATCTCCATCGACTTGGCGAGCAAGCCGTGACGAGGGCCGGTGGCGCCGTAGACGTCGTCCAGCAGGGAAAGCTGATGCACCCGCACCAGGGTGGGCTCATCGGGAACGACATGGCCCTTTTGCAGCACCAACTGCTCGCTGTTCGTCGCCTTGTTGTAGAAGCTGATCGCCTTCCAATCGCCACCCCACTCGCTCTTGAACGTGGTTTCGGCGCGCCGCTCGACCATATGATCGTGGCGGCGGCGATAGGCGATGAGGTCCCGGATCGTCCCGATCTTCATCTTGTGCTTCTGGGCAAAGGGGATGAGGTCGTCGAGGCGCGCCATCGTGCCGTCGTCCTTCATCACTTCGCAGATGACGCCCGATGGATTGAGACCGGCAAGCCGTGCGACATCGACCGCCGCCTCGGTGTGGCCGGTGCGCACCAGAACGCCGCCATCCCTGGCGACCAGTGGGAAGACATGGCCGGGGGTGACGATATCGTCGCGGCCCTTCGATCCGTCGATCGCAACGGAGATGGTGCGGGCGCGATCGGCGGCGCTGATGCCGGTGGTGACGCCCTCACGCGCTTCGATCGACACGGTGAAGGCGGTTTCATGCCGGGTGCCATTGTTGCGGCTCATGAGGTCGAGCCCAAGTTCCTCAACCCGGCTTTTGGTCATCGCGAGGCAAATGAGGCCGCGGCCGTGGGTCGCCATGAAGTTGATCGCGTCGGGTGTCGCCATCTGCGCGGGGATGACAAGGTCGCCTTCATTTTCACGATCCTCGTCATCGACCAGGATGAACATGCGTCCATTGCGCGCCTCGTTGATGATCTCTTCCGGGCTGGCGAGCGCGGTGCCACCTTCGCGGCGAAGGAGATAGCTTTCCAGCTTGCCCAGCGTGTCGGCAGTCGGGTTCCAGTCTGGTTCGCCCAGCTTGCGCAGCGAATTGGCGTGCAGTCCAGCGGCGCGGGCCAGGCCGGAGCGGGACATACCGCCATCGTTGACGAGAGTGCGGACGGTATCGATAAGCGCGGAAGACATTGGCTGCGACTCCTTGGCCAGATCGGCCGTGGAGAGCAGTTATCACATCATGATGTGATATGTTCAAGCAAAAATCACATCATCTTGCGGAGGCTCTGCATCCGGTCGAGATAGCGGGCGAGCACATCAATCTCCAGATTGAAGGCGCGTCCGATGGGAAGCGCGTTCAGCGTGGTGGCCAATGCGGTGTGCGGAATGATGTTGAGGCCGAAGTGAACGGCGCCGTCCGGCTGGTCTTCGACGCTGTTGACGGTCAGCGAAATGCCATCGACAGTGATCGATCCCTTGGCGGCCAGCGCGGCCGCCAGCGCGGCAGGCGCGGCGATGATGAGCCGCGTCGAATCGCCCTCCCGCGTCGCCGACACCAATGTGCCGACGCCATCCACATGGCCAGTAACGATGTGGCCGCCCAATTCGTCCCCAACCTTGAGCGCGCGCTCCAGATTGAGTCGCCCGCCCTGCGCCCAAAGGCCCGGCGCGGTGCGCGCCACGGTTTCAGCCGACATATCCACGGCGAACCAGTCAGCGCCCTTTTCCACCACGGTCAGGCAGGCACCGGAACAGGCGATCGAAGCGCCGATCGCAACGCTGTCCAGATCATAGGCGGTGCCGATGACGAGGCGAAGGTCGCCGCGCTGCTCGACGGAGCGAATGGTGCCGATGTCGGTGATGATGCCGGTGAACATGGGTCGTGCAATCCTGCTGGGTATGCGGCGCGCTCTAAGCGGTGCGACGCCTTTCGTAAACCTCCAGCCGGTCCTCGCCCAGCCGCCGCTCATCCGTCAGCCGCCAGCCGCCATGCGCCTGCGCCAGATCGGAAAGGCCAATGTCGCCAATGCCGGGAAGGCCAGAGCCGATCAGGATCGGCGCGCGGTAGAGCAGCAGCCTGTCCACCAGATCGGCGCGCAGAAACGCCGCTGCGGTGGCCGATCCTCCCTCGATCAGCAGGTGATCGACCTGGGCAAGCGCGGCGATGTCGTCCGGCTGGCTGACGGTCTCCCATCCCTTGAGCGCCGGGCCACGGGTGATCAGCAGGCGGCGGGGTGAGCGATCCTCCAGCCCTTTGAGCCTGACATCCAGACGCGGGGCGTCGGCTCGCAGGGTGCCGCCGCCGACCAGAATGGCGTCATGGCGGGCACGTTCGAGATGGGCATGCGCGCGCGCGGCCTCGCCGGTGATCCAGCGGCTCGCACCATCCTTGAGCGCGATGCAGCCGTCGAGCGACAGGCCGAGTTTGAGCGTGACGGCGGGACGGCCAAGCGTTTGCCGCAGGACGAAGCCGCTCATGGCCGCAGCCGCTTCCCGCGCCATCAAGCCCATTTCGACATCGATGTCGTGGGCGCGCAGATACGCCGCCCCCTGCCCGTCCGTGCGCGGATCGGGATCCCGCAACGCAATGACGACGCGCTTCACCCCCGCCCGCACCATCAGATCGGCACAGCGTGGGCCTCGGGGGACAGGTGAAAACAGGGCTCCAGCGTTACATAGGCGGTCGCGCCACGCGCCTGATCCAGCGCCTGATCCAGCGCCTGCGCTTCGGCATGGGGGCGACCGCCCTTCTGGGTCCAGCCGCGCCCGACGACTGCGCCGTCGCGGACGATCAGGCAGCCAACATTGGGATTGGGCGTAGACAGCCCACGTCCGCGTTCGGACAGGGCGATGGCCGCAGCCATGAAACGGCGGTCGTCGGCGGGATCAGCCATAATTGTGCGGTTCAAGGCTGGCGGGTGCCGGGCGAGACCTGATCCGCCGCCTCTGCCTTCGCCAGCCGCGAATCAAGCTGCGCGTTGATCGCCTTCAGCGCTTCCTTGCGCCGCGCGGAGTTCCGCGCTTCCTCCGTTCGCCAGTCGATGCCGAAGGCATCGGCCCAGCCCTGCATCTGCTTCTGCCGCTTCTGCAGCGCCGCCTCGCTCTTTGCCAGATCCATCTTCTGCTGCAGGATGATCGCGGCATCCGACCGGCTGGCGTCCCAGCTTTGGACATAGATGATCTTGTTGCGGGTCGGCATGGTATTGCGGTTGGCATCGACCACAAAGGTCCAGATGATGACGTATGTGATCGCCATGGACAGCCCGAGCAGCGGCCATTTATGCGGCCGATTCTCGCGAAAATAGCTCCACAGGTCGCTGAGGGCGCTCTTGGGAGAGACTGGACGGGGGAAGATCGCCATCGCTTTCATATAGTGGATGGCGCGGCCGGATGCAAAGCCGCCGCTTGCATCCGGCGCCAACGCGCTTACCGGTCGGTCAGTCGGAAATATATGGTCAGCACCTTGGCTCCGCTGACCGCCACGCCATCGCGAGTCGCGGGATGAAAGCGCCATTTCCGCAGCGCGTGCCGCTGGGTAGCGAGCCAGAACGCTTCATCAGTCGCGGCCAACCGCTCTATGTCGATCACCCGACCCTGGGCACTGATGGTTACGCAGACGGTGACGGATCCTTCGATCCCTTGCCGGATCATGGTTCCGGGATAATCGGGCTGAAAGGCCGCCAGCGCCTTTGGGTCGATCCCCGGTTCAACCATCACAGGCTCGCGCGGCGGATCGAGCGGGGACAGGATCATCTCCTCGCCGCCAAAGCCTTCTGCGCCGCCGTTGCCGGTGAGCACGAGGCCGGAACCGTTGTCCGCACCATTCACCAGACTGTCGGGTTTCGTCGGGCCAGGATCAGCTTTCGCACGAACAGGCAACTTGCTTTGAGGCTGCGAAGGCTGATTTTCAGGTGGCGGCGGGGGATCCAGCGGTATCTGGCTGCCGATGAGTATCTGCGGCACATAGGGCGCGATAACCTCTCTCGGCATCAGGATGAACGCGCCCACGACCACGGCATGAACTGCTATCGTGGCCCCGATCCCAACAGGCGATCCGCTCTTACCGCTATAGCCGGATTGCTGTTGTGCGCCCATTGCATGCGCTGTCATGAACGTCATCGCATCCCTCCATTTTCGCGCGGTCTGACTGCCGCAGCATTAGAAATGTTACATCATATCTTATGATATGTTGCAACATTATCTTTCAGGCCCATACTTGTGCGGGAGCCACCCCGACCTTACCATGGCCCTATGAGCCAATTGCCCCAAGATCCCACCCTGGACGAAGTTCGCGCGTTCCTGGCGCCGATCCTGCCCCGCCATGCAGCTTTCGACGGATGGCGGAAGGAAGCGATAACAATGGCAGCGGCGGAGGGCGGTATCGACGCCGACATCGCCCATCTCGCCTTTGCAGGAGGCGCGATGGACATGATCGACGCCTGGTTCGCCAACATCGATGCGCGCATGATCGAGGCGCTGCCAGCGGAGAAGATCGACGCCATGTCGATCCGCCAGCGCATCATTGCGCTGGTGACCGCGCGGCTCAAGCTGCTTGCCCCTGACCGCGAAGCATTGCGCCGCGCCCTGGCGATCATGGCTATGCCGACAAACAGCGCGCGGGCAGCGCGGCTCGGCTGGCGGGCTGCGGACGTCATGTGGCGTGCAGCGGGGGACAACGCGACCGACTTCAATCATTACAGCAAGCGCCTGACGCTCACGACAGTCTATGCCGCGACGTTGCTCGTATTCGTCGATGATGACAGCGAGGATTGGGCGGAAAGCCGCGCCTTCCTGAACCGCCGCATCGAGGGCGTCATGCGGTTCGAGCGCGCAAAGGCGAAGTGGAAGGGCGCGGGCGGCGGCGAGCGGCTGAGCCTGTCCCGCTTTATTGGTAGGCTGCGTTACCCGGCAGTATGATGTGCCAAGCGCCGACGGCGATTCGGTCTGGCCTTTTCCTATCTATATTGATAGTCACTCGCAGCTTATCCTAACGAGTGCTTCCCCTTGCGTTTGACCGACCTGCCGCTTCGCCAGCCAGCCTATGTTGACATTATAGACTGGGACGCGCTGTCCCTTTCGGACGGCCAGCGTCTGCGCGAATTCGGCCTGTGTGAAGGCGCGAGCGTCGAGGCGCTCCATCATGGCGGGCTGCTGGGCCGAGGCCCCATTGCCTGCAAGGTGGGACGCATGACCATCGCGATGCGCCGCAGCCATGCCGCCGCCATCACGGTGCGCACTGGCCCGGCAGACGTCGCGGCATGAGCAACCTGCCCCTGATCGCGCTCGTCGGCAATCCCAACGCGGGCAAGAGCGCGCTTTTCAACGCATTGACCGGCGCGCGGCAGAAGCTGGGCAATTATCCGGGCGTCACTGTGGAGCGAAAGGCCGGGCGCCTGTCGCTGTCGGACGGTCGCCCCGTCGAGCTGGTCGACCTGCCCGGCACCTACAGCCTCAATCCCACCAGTCCTGACGAACAGGTGACGCGGGACGTCGTGCTCGGCAGGCAGCAAGGCGAACGCCTGCCCGACGCACTGGTGGTGGTGGTCGATGCATCCAATCTCGACAATCATCTGCGTTTCGCGCTCGAACTGCTGTCGCTCGGCCTGCCGACCATCATCGCGCTCAACATGGTGGATCTTGCCACCCGCGACGGGCTGGAACTCGACGCCGCGATCCTTTCGCGCGAACTGGGCGTGCCGGTGATACCGACCGTGGCCGTGCGCAAGCGCGGACTGGACCATCTGCGCGGTGAGCTGGACAGCATGTTCGACGGCAGCGCACAGCGGGCTGGCGCTGCGGAAGATGCGCGCGACTTCGACATGCTGCGCAGCGAAGCCCGGCGCATCGCCCGTGCCGCGGTGGTGCGGGAAACCCCGTCCCGTCGCCTGACCGCCGCCATCGACCGCGTTGCGCTGCATCCCGTAAGTGGCCTGTTGCTGCTGCTTGGTTTGCTGTTCGTCATGTTCCAGGCCGTCTATGCCTGGTCCGAAGCGCCGATCGCCATGATCGAAGGGTTGGCGGAAGCCGCCAGCGCATTCGTCAGCGATGCCCTGCCATCCGGACTGCTGCGATCCTTTCTGGTCGATGGCGTCATCAACGGCGTGGGATCAGTGGTCGTGTTTTTGCCGCAGATCCTGATCCTGTTCTTCTTCATCCTGATGCTGGAAGCGACCGGCTACATGGTCCGCGCCGCATTCCTGATGGACAGCCTGATGGCAAAGGTTGGCCTGTCGGGCCGCGCCTTCATCCCGCTGCTATCCTCCTTCGCCTGCGCGGTGCCGGGCATCATGGCGACTCGCACCATTGCGGACCCGAAGGACCGGCTGACCACAATATTGATCGCTCCGCTCATGACCTGTTCGGCGCGTCTGCCGGTCTATGCGGTGATCATCGGCGCCTTCATCCCGGCGCGCGACGTTGGCATGGGCATCGGGCTTCAGGGCCTTGTGCTCTTCTGCCTCTACGTCGCAGGGATCATCGGCGCCATGCTGGTCGCGCTGGTGCTGCGATTGACCGTTACCAAGGGCGCGAGCGGCGGATTCCTGATGGAGATGCCCAAATATCAGTGGCCCCGTCCGCAGGACGTGCTGCTGGGCCTGTGGCAGCGCGCCATCATCTTCCTGAAGCGCGCAGGCACCATCATCTTTACATCGACAGTGATTTTGTGGGTACTGCTGAGCTTTCCCAAGGCGCCCGAAGACAGCGCCGTCAGCCAGGTCAATTATTCGGTCGCGGGGCGGATCGCTAACGGCCTGAATGTCGTGCTGGAACCGATCGGGTTCAATCGCGACATATCATTGGCGCTAATCCCCGCCATGGCGGCCCGGGAAGTCGCGGTGTCGGCACTTGCGACCGTCTATTCGCTCGACGCGGGCGATGACGAGGCGAAGCTGGAGCAAAGCCTTGGCGAACGCCTGAAGGACAATTGGCCGCTACCCACGGCCCTCGCCTTTCTAGCGTGGTTCGTGTTTGCGCCGCAGTGCATTTCCACGATCGCGGTCACCAAGCGTGAGACAAACGGATGGAAATGGCCTCTTTTCATGATCGCATATCTGTTCGCCCTGGCCTACGCGGCCGCCGGCCTGACATATTGGACGGCAACCGCCATCGGCTTGGGGTAGCGTCCGCATATCGGCGGAGTTTGGGGTAGCGTCCGCAGGCCAGCCGATTATAAGAACCTCCAAAGTATCGGAGGAATTATGGCGGGTTCGGTCAACAAGGTCATTCTGGTGGGCAATCTGGGTGCGGACCCGGAAGTCCGCAGCTTCCAGAATGGCGGCAAGGTTTGCAATATCCGCATCGCGACGTCCGAAACCTGGAAGGACCGCAATTCGGGCGAGCGCAAGGAACGCACCGAATGGCACAGCGTCGCGATCTTTTCCGAAGGTCTGGCGGGCGTCGCCGAGCGCTATCTGCGCAAGGGCAGCAAAGTCTATGTCGAAGGCAAGCTGCAGACCCGAAAGTGGCAGGACCAGTCGGGCAATGACCGCTACACCACCGAGGTCGTGCTGCAGGGGCCGAGCGCGGTCCTGACGATGCTGGACGGCGCGGGCGGCGGTGGCGGCCAAGGCGGCGGACGATCGCAGGGCGGCGGCAGCGACTGGGGCGCAAGCTCAGGCGGCGATTATGATGATTTTGGCGGCAGCGGCGGCGGCAGCGGCTTTGGCGGAGGTAGCAGCGGTGGACGATCTTCGGGTGGCGCCCGGGGCGGCGCTGGCGGGCCGAACTTCGACAATGACCTCGACGACGAAGTGCCGTTCTGAAGCACTGACCTGCCCATAAAATAAGCGCCCCAACCAACGGTCGGGGCGCTTATTTGTTACCAGAAAGTCGTCAGGCCGCCGCAGCAATTTCCATCGCGGCCAGCTCGGCGGTCGCGAACCGGCGAATATGTTCGCCCAGATCCTCACGCTCCAGCGCGATGGCCAGGTTCGCTTCGATATAACCCGCCTTTGAGCCACAGTCGAAGCGGCGTCCATCGAAGGTTACACCGTGGAAAGGCTGCTGCCCGATCATTGACGCCATCGCGTCGGTCAGCTGGATCTCGCCGCCCGCACCCTTTTCCTGCGTTTCCAGAATCTTCATGACCTCCGGCTGCAGGATATAGCGGCCGGGCAGGATGAGGTTGGAGGGCGCCGTGCCGGGCGCCGGCTTTTCCACCAGCCCCTTCACCTCGGTCAGCGCGCCATCGCGCTTGCCGGGATCAATGACGCCATAGCTTGGCGTGTCGGCCATCGGCACTTCAAGGGCGCAGACCAGATTGCCGCCGACCTGATTATAGGCATCGACCATCTGCTTGAGGCAGCCGCGCCCCGGCGAGCCCTTCATAAATTCGTCCGGCAGGAGGATAGCGAACGGCTCATCCCCCACAATGTCGCGCGCGCACCAGACTGCGTGACCCAAACCCAGCGGCTCCTGCTGGCGCAGGAATACCGCATTGCCGGGCGCGAGACGGGTGCCGTCCAGCGCAGACAGATCCTTGCCGCGCTCGCGTTGGGTCGCTTCGGCCTCATAGGCCATGTCGAAATAATCCTCGATCGCGCCCTTGCCGCGACCGGTGATGAAGATCATCTGCTCGATGCCCGCCTCGCGTGCTTCGTCCACCGCATATTGGATCAACGGGCGGTCAACGACGGGCAGCAGTTCCTTGGGGACGGACTTGGTTGCTGGCAGAAAGCGCGTGCCGAGCCCTGCAACAGGAAACACGGCTTTACGTATCGGCTTGTAAGGCATGGGACTCCATTCTCGCTAAGCGCGCGGACAGGCTTTGCCGTCCACGCCGAAAAGGTCAAGCATAGCGGGAGGATTACCTCGCCCGGTTAGACGGCCAGCAAGCGCTGCGCCACCGTTTCGAGCGAAGCGATCTCCGCATCGAGGTGATCAAGCGAGACATGCGTATGATTGTTCCGCGCATCGCGGCAAGTAAAACCGCCGGGCGCAGGCTGCTGAAAGCCGCAAATGATGAGCGATCGAAAGCGATCGATCCTCTGCATGTGTCGCTCGATGTCCGAAATCTCCGTCAATGCGCTGGCGTTGCGCTTGTCACGCATCGCCACAATCGTGCGAAGTTCGGTCATCAGTTTCGCCATGGTGGGGCGCATCCGGGTGCCGACGGTTCGCACGTCGCCCATCGCTTCCCGCATCATCGCGATCTTCGCCTCCAGACTTTGTTCCAGCATCGTCCAGGCACAGACTAGACGACCCACGGAACATAGCAGCGCCGCATCTTCCGGCGCATAATCGGACACCGCCCTCACTTTTATCTCGGCTATATGATTCACGACCCACCCCGGCTCTTTTTTTCCTCTGCCCAAGCGAATCCTGCACGGAACATGGCGGCAAAGGCTAGAGCCCGGCGGTCACGCCCCCCGCAACCGGGGCACAGGCCAGCGGAAGCCGTGCAAAATCAGCGATGAACCGATGGCGAGGCCAATGCCTGGTTCAAAAATCGATAGCGATTCCCTTGCGTTCCCAGTCTCCATAGCGAACCGGACTGAGTTCCTCCTGATGCCGCAAAGGGTGGTCGATAGGATCAGGCTGGGGGATCGGAGGACTTTTCGAAAGATGCTCAGGCGGCTTCACATGCGCCGGGCGCTTGCCGTTGAATGTTCCCATGTCCCAAGCCTTTCAATTGCAGTGCCGCGCAAGCAATCCCATATTCATGCGCAGCCCGCTATCTGGGCTGCGAAGGAGTGGAAGACAAGTGAGCGGTTTCAAGACGGTGATGCTGTTGTCGGCGTTGACGGCGCTGTTCATGGCGTTGGGTTACACCCTGGGTGGCAGCGGGGGCGCGCTCATCGCGTGGCTGGTGGCTGCGGGAATGAATCTTTTCACCTTCTGGAACGCCGACAGAATCGTGCTTTCCATGCACAATGCGCGGGAGGTGGATGCGCAGAGCGCGCCGGAATTTCATGGTCTGGTCCGTGATCTGGCGCAGCGGGCGGGCCTGCCCATGCCGCGCGTCTACCTGATTGACGAGCCGCATCCCAACGCTTTCGCCACTGGCCGCGATCCCGACCATGCCGCAGTCGCCGCGACGACCGGCCTGCTGTCCATGCTGTCCCGCGAGGAAGTGGCAGGGGTGATGGCGCATGAACTGGCCCATGTGAAGAATCGCGACACGCTGATCATGACCATGGTCGCGACGATCGCGGGCGCCATATCGATGCTCGCCAATTTCGGCCTGTTCTTTCGCGGCGGCAACCAGGAAAACGGCCATGGCAATATCGCCGCGACGCTGCTGGCCGTCATTGTGGCGCCCTTTGCGGCGATGATCGTGCAGATGGCGATCAGCCGTACACGTGAATATGGTGCGGATGCCGCAGGCGCACAGATCAGCGGCAATCCCCGCGCACTCGCGTCGGCGCTGGCGAAGATTTCGGGTAAAGCGGAGTTGATCCCCAACCCGGTTGCGGAGCGCAATCCGGCCGCCGCGCAGCTATACATCGTGCCGGTGCATGTGAGCGAACTCTTTTCAACCCATCCCGCAACGGAAAAGCGCATTGCGGCGCTGGAGGCGATGGTGGGAACGGGTGGCGCGCCGCTGTCGGCGTTGAGTCCAGTACGGCCTTCGAGCGTCGCGGCCAGGCAACGCAAATCGAGCGCACTGGACCCGCTGCGCCGGGACTGACGCATATACTGCGACCAGCGTGTCCAGCGTCTCCGACGCCAGAGTCTCCCAACGGAGGTTACATTTCGGTCCGATATGGCCTAGGCGCGGCTGATGGCCCGCCATTCCAAACATGAAGACGTTCCCGGCCTTCCCGCGCGCCGGGCTGCGCTGCGCCTGCTCGACGCCGTGCTGCGGCGGGGCGACCCGCTCGAACTGGCGCTGCATGGCGCTGCGCAGGGCCTACCCCCCGCCGACCGTGCGCTGGTTCATGCGATCGCCGCCGAAACGCTGCGTCACCTGCCCGATCTCGACGCGCTTATCGACAGCGCGACGAAACAGCCGCTGCCTGACGACGCTAAGGCGCGCATGGTCCTTCGCATTGCGCTGATCCAGGTATTGGCGCTCGGGACCGCCCCCCATGCCGCGATAGCCACCGCGCTGCCACTGGTAGATGGCGGTCCGCGCAAGTTGGTCCACGGCGTTTTCGGCACCGTCACCCGCGCCGAACCGGTGCTGCCCAATCCGCCGACCCTGCCCGACACCGTCGCTGCGCGCTGGGCGGCACAATGGGGCGAGGCCATGCCGCAGGCGGCAGCATATGCCTATGCCGTGCGCCCGCCGGTCGATCTGAGCCTGCGCGACGCGAGCGAGACGCAATCATGGGCGGAAAAGCTGGGCGGCGAAAACTTCGCGCCCGGCCATGTCCGCCTGCCGGGCCAGACCGTCATCACCGAACTAGCCGGTTTTGCCGAGGGCGCCTGGTGGGTTCAGGATCTCGCCGCGTCCTGCCCGGCGCGGCTGTTGGGCGCAGGCGAAGGCCGCACCGTGCTCGACCTCTGCGCCGCGCCAGGGGGCAAGACGATGCAGCTTGCAGCCGCCGGATGGCAGGTGACGGCGGTCGATCAGTCGAAGAAACGGCTGGAGCGGCTGAGCGACAATCTGACGCGGACCGGCCTTGCCGCCACCATCGTTGCGGCAGACTTGCGACAGTGGGAACCCGCCGCTCCCGTCGATGCCATTCTGCTCGATGCGCCCTGCACAGCGACCGGCATCTACCGCCGCCATCCAGATGTGCTGCATCGCATCGGCCCGCGTCAGATTGACGAGCTTGCGGCGCTGCAGGCTGAATTGCTGGGGCGCGTTGCCGAATGGCTGAAGCCGGGCGGCACGCTGGTCTACGCCACATGTTCGCTGGAACAGGCGGAAGGCGAAGATCAGGTGCGCGCCTTTTTGCAGGAGCATCGGGACTTCACGCTTCAACCCGCGTTGCAGGCTGAACTGCCCGACCAAATTGCGCCATGCGCGGAAGGCTGGATGCGGACGCTGCCGGACACGCTGGCGGACAAAGGCGGCGCCGATGGCTTTTTCATTGCACGGCTTGCTCGCGTGCCGGGATAATCCTAGACGTTGGCCAGTCGCCAGAAAGGTTTCTCGTGCGCCCGACCGAGCCACTTCCCCTGCATCACAGCTGGCCGCTGCACGATCTTCGCCAGCATCTGGCTTCCGTAACGCTTGACGAGCGCACCGCACGCGATGACGAAGCGCTGGCGGAGCGCGGCCTTGGGCTGTGGTACTGCGACCTTAGCGATAACAGCCTGTCATGGACCAGTGGCGTCTATGACCTGTTCGGGATTGACCGGGACATGATCGTGCCGCGACCGCTGGCCGTTTCGCTCTATGCGCCCGATTCACGCGAGGCGATGGAGCGACTGCGCGCCTATGCCATTCGTCACCGCCGCGGCTTTACGCTGGATGTCGATATCCGGCCGCTCGACGGCGGCGAATGCACCATGCGCCTCATCACCGCGCCGATTCTGAAGGGCGCGCGGGTCGTCGCGCTTCATGGAGCGAAACAGTTTCTGCCACGCGGATCGCTGGCGTCGCGCGGGCTGGACCCGACCATCTTCACCCTACCCTGACGGCGCGAACACCCTCGCCCAAAATCCCTGTGGATAAGGTTCAAATGGAGCGTTGCCCTAGCCCCGAGGCACGGCTAGAGCCGACTGTTGATGACCAGTCATATCCTTATCTCGCCCTCTATCCTGTCCGCTGACTTCGCCCGCCTGGGCGAGGAGGTTCGCGCCATTGACGAGGCGGGCTGCGACTGGATCCATATCGATGTGATGGACGGTCATTTCGTGCCCAATATCACCATCGGTCCGGGCGTGGTAAAGGCGCTGCGCTCCCACAGCAAAAAGCCCTTCGACGTCCATCTGATGATTTCGCCGGTGGACCAGTATCTCGACGCATTTGCCCAGGCAGGCGCGGATATCCTGACCGTCCACCCCGAAGCCGGACCACATATTCATCGTTCGATCCAGCATATCAAGTCGCTGGGCGTGCAGGCGGGCGTGGTGCTGAACCCCGGCACCCCGGCCAAGATGCTCGATTATCTGATCGACGACGTTGACCTGATCCTGGTGATGAGCGTCAATCCGGGCTTCGGCGGGCAGAGCTTCATTGAAAACCAGCTGCGCAAGATCGAAGCCATTCGCAAGATGATCGACAAGAGCGGACGGGACATTCGCCTGCAGGTTGATGGGGGGATCGACTTCAACACCGCCCCCCGCGCGATCGAAGCGGGCGCGGACGTGCTGGTCGCGGGCACGGCGACATTCCGCGGCGGCCCTGCGGCCTACGCCGACAATATCCGGAAGCTCAAGGGCGGGTGAGCGACAGAAGGCGCATCCCCCGCCCCTCGATCCCGGACTCGGGCGGATCAGAACCCGCCGACGATGAAATCGAGCAGGGCAAGCGGCTCATCCGCGTCGCGGATGACAAGGGCCTGTCGCTGGCGGAACGGATCGCCAACCGCTTTTACCTGATGAGCTGGAAAACGCCGATCCATGGACGGCGGCTCAAGGGCAAATATCCGCTGAAGCTGCTGGCCGTGCCGGATGACGAGATACCGGGCGATCCCAAGGCTGGTCAGGCGATCCGGGCGGGTTACTTCCTCTTTCGCGGGCTGAAACAGCCGGTCGGAACGCTGACTTTCGAGCGGATGACAATGATCCCCGCCTTCGCGGATTATCTGCACAGCTTCGCCTGGTTACGGGATCTGGCTTCGGCGGCGACGCGCGAGCAAGGGGCACCGATCGCCGAGGCCGTGCTGCGCAAATGGCTGGAGGTGCATTCCGACACGCCGAGCGAGCCTGCCTGGCGCGCCGACAACGCGGGCTGGCGGCTCCTCTTCTGGTCGGCCCACGCGCCGTTCATCCTGTCGTCGAGCGACCTCGTCTACCGATCGCTGGTGCTCAACTGCATCGCGCGCACAGCCCGCCACCTTGATCGCGGGGCGGACAAGGCTCCGCTTGGCTTACCCCGCCTTGTCGCCTGGGGCGGGATCGTTGCGGCGTCGATGCTGTTGCCGGGCGGCGCTGCACGCAAGATTTTCGGTGAGGCGGGCCTCAAGCGGGCACTCGAGAACGCGGTTCATGGCGATGGCGGCATCGTATCGCGATCGCCGGTGGACCAGTTAGAGGCCATCATGCTGCTTGCGATGGTGCGGGCGGTTTATGATGTGCGCCGCGAACAGGTGCCCCCTTTCATCACGGAAGCGTTGGGCCGGATGGTTCCGGCACTGCTCGGCCTTTCCCACGGCGATGGCGGGCTTGGCAGCTGGCAGGGGGCTGGCGCCATCGATCCCGCCACCATCGAAGCGGTCGTCCGCGCCAGCCGGGTCCGCGCCCGGCCGCTACGGCAGGCGAGCGACTGGGGCTATCAGCGGCTGGTCGCTGGCGCGACCATCGTCCAGGTCGATGCCGCGCCCCCGCCGGTAGCAAGGCTGGCCGATGCCGGATGCGCCTCCACCACCGCGATCGAGATCAGCGACGGCCCGCAGCGGCTGATCGTCAATTGCGGCGGCGCAGCGCTGAGCGGCGCATGGATGCCCGACGGACTGGCGCAGGCGCTGCGTACCACCGCAGCGCACAGCACATTGGTGCTGGACGACAGCAACTCCACGGCACTGCTGCCAGACGGGACATTGGGACGGGGCGTGACCGAGGTTGAGCTGCACCGGCAAGAGCAGGAAAGCGGCAGCCGCATCGAAATCAGCCATGACGGCTATGTCCGGCGCATGGGCTATGTCCACCGCCGACTGCTGCTGGTCAGCAGCGACGGCAAGGAGATTCGGGGCGAGGATATGCTCACCCCTGCGTCGCGTCGCCGCAAGCCGGCCAAGCTACCCGCGCAGCTGCGTTTTCACCTGGCTCCCGGGGTCGAGCCTACCGCTACCGCCGACGGCATGGGCGCGCTGCTCCGCATCGACCTGGGCGCGATATGGCAATTCCGTGCCAATATGGGCAAGCTGACGATCGAGGAAAGCCTTTGGGTGGACAGCGAGGGGCGGCCCCATGAAAGCCGACAGCTCGTCATCACCGCAGAGGCTTTGCCCGGCGGTTCGACGGTCGGCTGGCTGTTCAAGCGGGTGGGGTAACTCCCCGCCATCGACTGCCCGCCCACTCCTATCGCTTGCCGCATCCGCCCGGCAGGATTAAGGGCGCGGCAAGCCATCGCAGCACACAGGACCACCCATGACCGACGTCTCCATCAAGCGCGCCCTTCTTTCCGTGTCGGACAAATCCGGCCTTATCGAACTGGGACAGGCGCTGGGCAGGCATGGCGTCGAACTGGTGTCGACCGGCGGCACCGCCAAGGCGTTGCGGGAAGCGGGGCTGGAGGTTAAGGATATCTCCGACCTTACCGGCTTCCCTGAAATGATGGACGGCCGCGTCAAGACGCTGCACCCGAAGGTCCATGGCGGCCTGCTTGCGGTGCGGGACAACTCTGAGCATGTCGCTTCCATGGAGGAACATGCGATCGGCGCAATCGACCTTGTTGTCGTCAACCTCTATCCCTTCGCCGCGACGGTCGCCAAGGGCGCGGAACGCGAGGAGATCATCGAGAATATCGATATTGGCGGGCCGTCCATGGTCCGGTCAGCAGCAAAGAATCATGAAAGCGTGGCGATCGTCACCGACCCGGCCGACTATGCCCGCCTGATCGCGGAAATGGCGGAAAAGGGCGGCGCTACCAGCTATGATTTCCGCCGCATGCTCGCGGCCAAGGCCTATGCCGCCACCGCCGCCTATGATTCCATGATCGCAAGCTGGTTCGCCTTTGCCGATCAGGGGGTGCAGTTCCCCGAAAGCCTGTCTGTTTCCAGCAAGCTAGCGTCGACCCTGCGTTACGGTGAAAATCCGCACCAGTCGGCGGCGCTCTATTTGCCCGTTGGCCCTTCCGCCAACGGCATCGCACAGGCGCGTCAGGTGCAGGGCAAGGAATTGAGCTATAATAATTACAACGATGCCGATGCTGCGCTGGAGTTGGTCAGCGAGTTCCGCGATGGCCCGCCGACCGTGGTGATCGTGAAACACGCCAATCCCTGCGGCGTGGCGACCGGGGACACGTTGATCGAAGCCTATGAAGCCGCGCTTGCATGCGACAGCGTGTCCGCGTTCGGCGGCATCATCGCGGTCAATCGCCCGCTCGACGGACCGACCGCCGAAGCGATCAGCGGCATCTTCACCGAAGTCGTCGCCGCGCCCGACGCCGATGACGCAGCCAAGGCGATCTTCGCCAAGAAGAAGAACCTCCGCCTGCTGCTGACCGGCGATCTGCCCGACCCGGCCCGCGAAGGGTTGCAGATCAAGAGCATTGCGGGCGGCCTGCTGGTGCAAGGCCGCGACAATGGCCGCGTGACGCGCGATCAGTTGAAGGTGGTGACCAAACGTGCGCCGAGCGATCAGGAACTCACCGACTGCCTGTTCGCCTGGACCGTAGCCAAGCATGTGAAATCCAATGCCATCGTCTATGCCAAGGGCGGCAGCACCGCGGGCATCGGCGCGGGGCAGATGAACCGTCTTGAATCGGCGCGCATCGCCGCGTGGAAGGCCAAGGACGCGGCCGAGAAGGCGGGCTGGAGCGAAGCGCGCACCATCGGTTCCGCGGTGGCATCCGACGCTTTCTTCCCCTTTGCCGACGGGCTGCTGGCTGCGGTGGAGGCAGGCGCCACAGCGGTCATCCAGCCGGGCGGCTCCATCCGCGATGAAGAGGTCATCGCCGCTGCGGATGAAGCGGGCCTTGCCATGGTCTTCACCGGAATGCGTCACTTTCGCCACTGATCCGACATGGCGGCTGCGAAGGGAGCATCATTCCTTTCGCAACCGCAAAAATCGCAGTTTTCAGCCACTTTCCATCGATTGGCATCTTTCCATCTGCCTGCACGCACCCTATTTTCCCGCCTGACCCTATGTCCGCGCAGTCGTGGGGCAAGCCTTTAATGTTCGCAGGAGACTTTTAGGATGACTAGAAAGACGATGGTGGCGCTCGCCGCCGCGATGACCTTCGCCCTACCCGCCTCGGCCTTGGCGCTCAGCAACGACATGGATGTGATCGTCGATGGCCGTTCAGGCACCGAGACGCGCAGCATCACCGTGTCGGTGGCCGATCTCAACCTGGCCAGCAGCCGTGGCGCACGCCTGGCCGATTCGCGCATCAATCGCGCCGCCAAGGAAGTGTGCGGTTGGATGAACGGTTCAATCCAACAGCCGACCCGCGAATTCCGCAACTGCTACGGTGCTGCGCTCGACGACGCGCGCGGCGACCTTGACGCACTTGCGCAGGCACAACGCCAAGGCTGATCTGCTGTGGCGCAGGCAGGCGGGGCCGCCATTACACGGCCCCGTCATGCTTACCCCTTCGTTAACCATTCCTTAGATGATTTCCTTCACTCCCGATGGTAGAAGCTAGCCTATCGGGGGGCATTGAATGCCGGATATCGACGAGAATGTGGACGTCGCCATCATCGGCGCAGGTCCAGCGGGGCTGACTGCCGCCTATCTCCTCACGAAGAAGGGCTATTCGGTCACCGTCATCGAAAAAGACCCCACCTATGTGGGCGGTATCAGCCGCACGGTTGAACTAAACGGCTTCCGCTTCGACATTGGTGGGCATCGGTTCTTTTCCAAATCGAAAGAGGTGGTCGATCTCTGGAACGAGATTCTGCCCGACGATTTCATCCAGCGGCCGCGCATGAGCCGCATATATTATGAAGGCAAATTCTACAGCTACCCGCTGCGTGCGTTCGAGGCGCTGTGGAACCTGGGCGTGTGGCGCTCGACGCTCTGCATGGCGAGTTTCGCCAAAGCCCGGCTGATGCCCAATCGCAACGTCCGCTCTTTCCAGGATTGGACGGTGAACGCCTTCGGGCACAAGCTATTCTCTATTTTCTTCAAGACCTACACCGAAAAGGTGTGGGGCATGCCCTGCGATGAAATGTCCGCCGACTGGGCCGCCCAGCGGATCAAGGGCCTATCGCTTTGGGGCGCGGTGATGGATGGATTGAAGCGGTCGCTGGGCCTTAACAAACGGCCCAATGACGGCATGGAAACGAAGACGCTGCTGGAAAGCTTTCGCTATCCGCGCCTTGGCCCCGGCATGATGTGGGAGGCCGCGCGCGATTCGGTGGTGGCGGGCGGCAACAAGGTGCTGATGGCGCACAGCCTGAAGCAGATTGCACGCGACGACACGACCGGCCAGTGGCAGATGATCGCCCAAAGCCCGGACGGCGACGTGCTGCTGAAGGCCGCACATGTCATCAGTTCCGCGCCCATGCGCGAGCTGGCTGGCCGCATCCATCCCCTGCCCGCGACACTGGGTAATGCGATGGAGCTTAAATATCGCGACTTCCTGACCGTGGCGCTGATGATCCGGTCTGACGACCTGTTTCCCGACAACTGGATCTACATCCATGATCCCAAGGTGCAGGTCGGCCGCATCCAGAATTTCCGCAGCTGGTCCCCGGAAATGGTGCCCGATCCGGCGCTTGCCTGCGTGGGCCTTGAATATTTCTGCTTCGAAGGGGACGGCCTCTGGTCAGCCAGCGATGATGAACTGATCGCCCTTGCCAAGCGCGAGATGGCCATATTGGGCCTTTGCGACCCCAATGACGTTGTCGGTGGCGCAGTGGTTCGTCAGGAAAAGGCCTATCCCGTCTATGACGATGACTATGCAGCCAATGTGCTGGCGATGCGGAGCGAACTGGAAGAACTTTATCCCAGTCTGCACCTGGTCGGCCGCAACGGCATGCATCGCTACAATAATCAGGATCATGCAATGATGACGGCGATGCTGACGGTGCGCAACATCGAAGCAGGCCAGCGCCTGTTCGACACATGGGCCGTCAATGAAGACGCCGAATATCATGAGGCGGGCGAAGGGGGCGAGGAAGCCATGGACCAGAAGGCCGCGCTCGGCAGCCTGCGCCTGGTGCCCAGCCGTCTGAAGGCCGCGTAAAGGCGCAGCGATGGCATCTTTCCGCATCGGCAGCCTAGCCGGCGCGATCACCGCGCGCTTCACTTTCATACGTTACCTGCTGGCAAGCCTGTGCGCCTTGTCGGGCGACATGCTGTTGTTCCTGGCGCTGCTGAGGATGGACGTGCCGCCTGCCGCTGCGGCGGCGGTCGGCTATATCGGTGGGCTTTTGCTCCATTGGATGATCAGCGTGCGCTTCGTCTTCACCTCGACCCGGCGGCCCACGCACGGGCAGCGGCTGGGCTTCGCGGTGAGCGCTGCGGTTGGTCTGGGCATCACTACCGGGCTAGTCAGCGCGCTCGGCGTTGCGGGGCTTGCGCCAGCCCTTGCCAAACTCCTTGCCATTCCGGTGAGTTTCCTGACGGTTTATGCGATCCGGAAATATGGCGTCTTCGCTGTTGCCTGACGCCCGGCCCGGCCTGACGCGGGAATTGAGCGTGAAAGTTTCGCCGCATCCCCGCTGGCTCATTCCGGCATGGATCCTGTGTTGCGTCATTTTGCTGTGGCTCTCGCGCGGGCAGCTGACCGTACTTGGATTTCGCGATCCTGATGACGCCATGCGGCTGCAACAGGTGCGCGACTGGATGAGCGGGCAGCCCTTTCTGGATGTCAGCCAGCATCGGGTGAGCCCGCCGACCGGTGGGCCCATGCACTGGTCGCGGATCGTCGATATGCCGATTGCGGCTTTGATCTTGCTCCTGCGCCCCTTGGTAAGTGCGAGCGCGGCGGAGATCATCGCCTGTTCGATCGTTCCGCTGCTTCTGCTGGGCTGTCTGGTCTGGGCGCTCCATGTCGCAAGCGATCGGATCGCGGGTAGGCCGGTGGCCATGATCGCGCCACTGCTGCTGCTGACGACGCCAACCATCCTTGTGCAATTTGGCCCTCTGCGCATCGACCATCATGGATGGCAGATCCTGATGGCCACCATTGCGCTCGCGGGTGCGATGGATCGGCGTCAGGCGCGTGGAGCTATTGTTGCTGGCGCGGCCATGGCGATCTGGCTTCAAATGTCCAGCGAAGGGCTGCCCTATGCGGCACTGTTCGCGGCAAGCTTTGCGCTCCGGCAATGGCTGGATCGGCGTGAAACGGCGCGGTTCGTCGCCTACGCCGCCACTCTGGGCGGCGGAGCTTTCCTCTTGCTCGCGCTGCTGCGCGGTTTCGGCCCGCTGATGCAGGCGCAGTGCGACGCGCTTTCGGCTGCCTATGTCTGGCCCCTGCTGGCCTTTGCGGTGGCGACCCCCCTTGCCTTTCATTTCACCCCGGCTTCCTCGGCCAGTGGACGTTTTCTGGCAGCGGGCTTGAGCGGAGCCGCAGCAGCCGCGCTGTTCCTCCTGACGGGCCGCCCCTGCCTGACAGGCGATCCGTTTCAGGCGCTGGGGCCGGTCGCCTATAAACTCTGGTATCTTCATGTGATGGAAGGGCGACCGATCTGGGAGCAGGGCCGGTCGATGGCTGGCCTGATCCTCCTGCCCCCGATCGCGGGACTGGCCGGTTCGATGCTGGCCGCGCGCAGCGCCGCCATGGCGCAGGTCCGCGACCGCTGGCTGACGGTGGCGCTGCTGCTGACGAGTGCAACCATGGTTGCCCTGTTGGTGATGCGGGCGATGTCGGTCGCGCATGTTTTCGCCCTGCCGGGGATCGGCTGGCTGATCCTGCACCTATTTCGGCGCGCGCAGCAGCTACGGGCAACCGCGGTTCGGGTGTTCGCTTCCTCGGCTGTCGCTCTGCTTACCCCTGCGGCATTGTGCGCTATCTGGATCGCGGCGATGGCAGCGCTGGACAAAGATAACGACGAAACGCCGAACACCGCCAACGAATGCCGGACGCCAGGGGTGCTCACATCGCTTCGTCAACTGCCGCCATCGACGCTTTTTGCTCCGCTGGACATGGGGCCAGACATATTGGTCCGCACCCGGCACAAGGTGATCGGCACGGCCCATCATCGCAATGCCGCCGGGATCACGGCCGTAGTCGAAACCTTCACTGCGCCGCCAGCACAGGCACGCACGATCCTGACCGCGCTGGACGGGGGTAAAGGCCCGGACTATCTGATCGCCTGCACCGGCCTCAATGAATTCCGGCATTATGCCAAGGAACATGAGGGCAGTCTGGCAGCCATTCTGGATCGCGGGAAACAACCCGAATGGCTGAAACCGGTCGCATTACGCGGCGCGAAGTCCCTGCGCGTTTATCAGGTCAGGCTGCGGCAAAACTGAGCGCGACGCCATTCATGCAATAGCGCTTGCCGGTCGGTTGCGGGCCATCGTCGAATACATGGCCAAGATGACCGCCACAGCGGGCGCAATGCACCTCCGTCCTGGGGTAGCCCAGGGCAAAGTCGCGCGACGTTCCGACGGCGCGTGGCAGGGACGCCCAGAAGCTGGGCCATCCAGTGCCGCTATCGAATTTCGTCTTTGATGCGAAGAGAGGATGCGCACAGCCCGCGCATTTGAATGTACCTGCGCGGTGTTCCTTGTTCAGCGGACTGGTAAAAGGTCGTTCCGTCGCATGTTTCCGCAGCACCTGATAGGCGAGCGGGCTGAGCCGGCTGCGCCATTGTGTGTCGGTAAGCGCGAAAGGATAGGCCGCCTCGGCGTCTTCCACGCCCAGCCGCCAGAAAGCCAGCGCGGCCACACCGCAAAGGGCGCCGTTCAGAAGAAGATGCCGCCGGGTCATCATGCCGACCTACTTTACCATGGCTGAGCGCCGCCTGAACAGCCTGCGGCGACTGGACCGGCCCGACTTCAGCACATGGCGGCGAAACAGCCATACGCCAAGGCGGATGATGACCGCGACCCAGATCGCCTGCCAGCCGATCGCGAGCAGGTGTGGCCAGATCGCCGCGTCCTGCGCCGCCCGCGCGATCATGGCGAAGGGCGAGGAGAAGGGAAAGATGATCGCAGCCACTTCGGGCGCGGAGCCCATATGATCGACGGCATAGGTCGCGAAGAAAAATACGCCCATCTGCGCCATGGTGACGGGCATGTTGAGCGTCTGCACTTCCCGCACCGTCGCGGCCTGAGCGCCGATGCCCAGGAACAGCGAGCCGAGCAGCGCATAGGCCATGGTGAAATAGACCGCGCCCAGCAACAGGAATATCGGCCAGCCCACCGCAGGGGTGGGCGGCGCGATATCCGGACCAGCCAGCAGCTTGACGCCCGCGACGATCGCGCTTCCCCAAAAACCGATGCCGACGAAGCTCATCCCCAGCATGGCCAGCAACTTGCCCAGAAACACCGAATCGATCGGCACGGCAGCGGCCAGGATTTCAATGACCTTGTTGGTCTTTTCCTCCACCAGGTTGGATAGGACCATCCCCGCCAACAGCATGGTGAGCAGGAAAACCAGCACTTGCGCCGCCCGCCCGGTCAGCAGGCGTGACTGCGCCTCCGCGCCCGCGCTGGCGGAGACGAGCTGCTTTTCAACCTGCACATGGGGCAGTTGATCACCCGCGACAGCGGCGCTCGCAAGCAGGCTTATGTCGCGCTCCAGCATGGCAAGATCGCTCGCTTTGCCGGTCAGTATCGGTCGTTCCACGCTGCCCGAAACGATCGCCATGAACCGTGCGTCGCGGCGCGCCAGCAACGCGCGCGGATCGCCCGTCGGCGCGCGCTGGAGATTCGGGAGATTTTCAGCGCCGATGCGCGCGGCAAGAATGCGATGCGCCCGTTCCATCCGGGCGGCGTCCGGCGCGGTCATGGACATGCCGACCGTGGGACGCAGGCTTTCCCGCGTGATCTTCTCTCCCAACCCGCCGAACGCCATGCCGATGACGACAGGAAACAGCGGCCCCAACAAAAAGAGGATGAATGTCTTTGAAAAGATGACGGCGGAAAAATCCCGCCGGGCAATGACCAGAGCGGCGCGCAGAACCTCGCTCATGCAGCGCCTTCCTCTTCCACATCTTGCATCTGCCGGGCGGCGGCATCTCCTGCGATGGCGACGAAGGCGTCGTGCAATCCTGGCCGTTCGATCGACAGGCTTTCAATACCGGCATGGCCATCCAGCAAGGCGCGAAGCAGCGGCTCAATGCCCTCATCAGGCAAGTCAAAATGCCACGCTCCATCGGCGGCCAATGTTTCGGGCGGCAAGGCGCGACGCCAGCCGCCATCGCTCGCCCGCGTGCGCAGCCTGACCTTCGGGCGCAACTGATCGCGCGCCTCGCTTACCGATCCTTCGAAGCGGATGCGACCGCCAGCGACGATGGCGATGCGTTCGCACAACCGTTCGGCATGCGCGATGACATGGGTGGAAAACAGGATTGTGACGCCCCGCCGCGCCTGATCGCGGATCAACAGCTCCAGCTTGCCCTGATTGATGGCGTCGAGCCCGGAAAAAGGCTCGTCCAATACGATCAGCCGGGGTTCGTGGATGATGGTGCCGAATAATTGCACGGTTTGCGCCATGCCCTTCGACAGCTGGCGGATCGGTTTGTCGACGGACGCGCCCATACCGTGCTCGATGAGCATCGCCCGGGCGCGTTCCCGCCCTATTTTCAGCGGCAAGCCGCGCAATGCGCCCATGAACGCGATGGCTTCGGCCGCTTTCATCGAGGGATAGAGGCCGCGCTCCTCGGGCAAGTAGCCAATGATGCGCGCCTGGCGCAGCGGGACATCGTCGCCCAGCAAGCTGCGATGCCCCTCATCAGGATCGATGATGCCAAGCAGCGTGCGGAGCAAGGTGGTCTTGCCCGCGCCATTGGGACCCAGAATGCCATAGATCGACCCCGCAGGCACCGCGATATCGATACCATCGACCGCCCGGAAATTGCCGAATGTCTTGACAAGACCATGGCCTTCGACGGCATAGGTCGGGGAAGGAGCCGGAGCACTACCGATCATCCGCCCCTGATAGTCGCACACCATGCCAACGCAAACTGAAACCTTGGAACAACGCCTGAAGGCGCAGGCGCAGCGGCTGGGCTTTGCCGCTTGCGCCATTGCGCGCGCCGACGCGGCGCCAGAGGCGGGGCAAAGGCTGCGGCAGTGGCTGGATGCGGGCCGCCATGGCGACATGCTGTGGATGGAGGACCGAGCCGAACAGCGCGCTTCGCCCAGGGGGCTGTGGCCCGATGTGCGCAGCGTCATCATGCTGGGTATGAGCTATGCGCCCGGCCGCGATCCACTGAAGCTGGCGGATGTGAGCGATCGGGGGCGGATTTCGGTCTATGCGCAGGGGCGCGACTATCATGACGTCGTCAAGAAGGGCCTGAAGATTCTGGCGCGCTGGCTTGTGGAGCAGCAGGAAAGCGCACTCAAGGTTTTCGTCGATACAGCGCCAGTGATGGAAAAGCCGCTTGCCGCGGCGGCTGGCCTCGGCTGGCAGGGCAAGCATAGCAATCTGGTCAGCCGCGATCATGGCAGTTGGCTGTTTCTGGGGGCCATTTACAGCGAGATCGCGCTGGAGCCGGACGCGCCGGCAGTGGACCATTGCGGCAGTTGCAATGCCTGCCAGACGGCTTGCCCCACCGACGCCTTTCCCGCCCCCTATGTGGTCGATGCACGGCGGTGCATTTCCTACCTTACCATCGAGCATAAGGGGCCGATACCGGAGGAGTTTAGGGTAGGAATCGGCAACCGCATCTATGGCTGCGACGATTGCCTGGCGGTCTGCCCCTGGAACAAGTTTGCCGATGCGGCAGCAGCCAACAAGGCGTTCATTGGGCGGGCAGAGCTGGCCGCGCCGGAACTGGACGACCTGCTTGCGCTGGATGATGCGGGGTTTCGCGAGATTTTCTCAGGCTCTCCGATCAAGCGGATCGGACGGGACCGCATGGTGCGCAACGCGGCGATCGCTGCCGGAAATAGCGGGGAACCGAGGCTGATCGCGCGGTTGCAGCCCTTGCTGGCCGACGGCGACACGGTCGTCGCGGAAGCAGCGGCCTGGGCGATCGGAAAGCTGTCCGCTAAGGAAGCTATTTAGCGTGCAGATTAGCGGCGCAGGCGCCGGGATCCAGATCCGTTCCCGCAGGCGTGCGTGCATCGACATGAGTGACGACCGGTTCCTTGCCCCGGCCAGGCGCATACAGATAGGCGTCCAGCACGCAGCGGCCGTTGGCGAATTGAAGCTTGCGCATCGTACTTTCGCGAATGTCGAGACGCGGCGTGCCGAACTGCTGAATGAGATGGCGAGCATCCATGCCCATCAGCGGGCCGGAGCGCATGAAGGCGCTGGCGGGGGGACCGGCGGCGGGGCGGCCGATAGACGCGGGCGGCACGACCGAACCACAGGCTGCCAGCGGGCCTGCGAGGGCGATTCCGATGATCAGGCGGACAGGGTTCATCGTGACTTGCTTTTGGCGCCGTGCAGCATGTGCACCGCCATAGCCGCGCTCCAGATCGGCGCAAGCAGGTTGATGAAGGGTATCAGGAACAGAAACGTCGAGACGAGGCCCATGAGCCACCGGCGGAGGGGAGCTATCGGCGGCAGACCGGCATGGCGCGGCTCCACCATGTCGGCAAGGTCGCGGCCCAACAGATAGGCGTTAAGCGCCAGGAACAGCCCGATCGTGCCGACTCCGGTAACGAGCAGGAGCAGATAGGCTGGCAAGGCAAGCAGGTTCCAGCCAACCGTGCGGACGACCGATGCGAGCGCAAGCCGCACGCTGGCCCCCACGCCCAGGGAATGCGCGATTGCCGCTGCGTCGGGATAGCTGGCCCGTTCAACCGCGACGATGATGTCGTCGGCAAACAGGTTCATGGCCGCCATGGCGATGGTGCGAAAGAGCAGCCAGGCGAAGGCAACCACAGCGATAACCGTGGCCGCCGCTTCGGCGAAACCGCCTCCACCCCAGCCGAAATACAGGCGAACGCCATGCACGGCCGTCCAGACGCCAAGCCCCGCCATGGCGAAAACCAGCAGCGTCAGCAGCAATGTCTTGCCCAGCAGGCGCAGGGCTGCAGGATGGAAGATTGCTGGAAATGCGCGAAGGACGGCTGAGATCCCCATGGAGGTTGCTATCCCGCGCCCGGATGACTGCGTCAATCAGCGCCGTTGCGCGGGACGATCCGGATCGGTAGACACGGCGCGATTTCCTGGCCCTTTCTTCAATCGAAGGATATTGCGTGACCGCTGCTGCTCCCTCGTTAGATGTTGTCGCGATCGGCAACGCCATCGTCGATGTGCTCGCGCCGAGCGATGATGCGTTTCTGGCCGAACACGCGCTGACCAAGGGCGGCATGCAGTTGATCGACGCCGAAACCGCCGAGAGCCTTTATGCCGACATGGCCGCTGGCAAGGAAGTCAGCGGCGGATCGGCGGCCAATACCCTTGCCGGGCTGGCGGCATTTGGAAAGCGCTGCGGCTTCATCGGCCAGGTGTGCGACGATCAGTTGGGCGAGGTATTCGCCCATGATGTGCGGGCGCTGGGCATCCGCTATGACACGCCAGCGGCGAAGGGGGATATACCCACCGCACGCTGCCTGATCCTGGTGACGCCGGACGCGCAGCGGACGATGAACACGTTTCTTGGCGCGTCGCAGTTCCTTCCCGAAACCGCGCTGGACCTGGAGCTGATCCGGTCAGCTTCGATCCTCTATCTTGAAGGCTATCTGTGGGACCCCGAACAGCCGCGCGCGGCGATGCGCGCCGCTATCGACGCGGCACGCGGGGCTGGCCGCAAAGTCGCCTTCACCCTGTCGGATGGGTTTGTGATCGAACGGCATCGGGCCGATTTCGTCGAGCTGATCGAACAGGGACAGATCGACATCCTCTTTTCCAATGAGCATGAAATCCAGGCGCTGGCGCAGGTCGATGATTTTGATCGGGCAGTCGCAACCTTCTCGGGCAAGGTGCCGGTGCTGGTCTCGACGCGCAGCGAAAAGGGCGCGATCGCGGTGGTGGACGGCCTTCGCTACGAAGTAACCGCGGCCCCGGTCGCGCAGATCGTCGATACGACCGGTGCGGGAGACCTGTTCGCAGCCGGGTTCCTGGCCGGGCATCTCGAAGGGCTGGACGTGCATCATTGTCTGGAACTGGGGGCAGCCGCAGCGGCCGAAGTGATTTCCCACTGGGGCGCACGGCCTGAGCAGGATCTGCAGGCGCTTCGAGCCAAATTGTTCGGCTGATCCGTTGCCTTCGGTCGTCGTGAGCGAAGTTGCGGCAACAACTTCGTTCAGGCCACCGCCTTCTGTCGCCGGAATAGCGCGCGGTCTTCCGGCCCGAAGCCCCAGCGCCAGATGACAAAGCCATAAACGCCCAGGATCGTGGCGACGCCAAAGACCAGTTCGACCCATTCATATTCGCGGGGCAAGGCGACGAAGGCCGCTCCAACGATACAGGCGACGCCGCAGGCGCTGAGCAGCGGCCAGCGCCAGGCATTCACCTTCGCGCCCAGCAGATGGGAGAGAAGCCGCGCCTTGACCAGCGCGCCCGCGCCCAGCGCAATGCTGAGCGCCAGCGCGGGGGCCGCCGCAATCGCCATCGGCGACAGGCCGAAACGGCGCGCCAGCATGATAAGTCCGAAGCTGAGCGCCGCCTGCAGACCGATCATGCACAGAGAGATCATGAGATTGCGGTGGCGCGCGATGTAGACGAGCGCGGATTCGCTGACGACCGCCGTGGCCGCGACGACTTCAGCCAGCAAAAGGAAGGCCAGCGCTCCAGTGCCGCCGACAAAATGGGGGCCGACCAGACCCATGACCGCTTCGCCGGGGATGCCGAGCGCCAAGGCGATGCCGGCCTGCGCGGCGATGATCCAGAAGCCGACCTGGCTGACCTGCTTCGCAATCGCCGTCAGATTGCCTTCCGCAAGGTTGCGCGTGATGACCGGGCCAAGGATGGGGTCGAAACTGGTTTTGAGCTTTTGCGGCAGAGAGGCGACCTGCTGCGCAACATAATATATGCCCACCACCGCCGGGCTGACAAACAGGCCGAGTATCGCGAGATCAAGTCGGCGCGATCCCCATTCAACGCCATCGGCTGCTGCAAGCGGCAGGTTGCGGCGAGCAAGGCGCCAGAGCCTGCCGCCGTCGGGCCGCCAGCCATAGGGTATGCCATAGTGCCGGGTCATGGGGATGATCGAGGCGACCAGGGCCGCGACCATGGACAGGACATAGGACAGGATCAGCCCGTCTCGCGTCGAATAAAATGAAAAGGCAAAGGCGCCGATGCTGATGGCCCAAGGCTCTATGATCGACCGTGCACGGACCGTCGCGCCGATATCGAAACGGTAGGCGCAGGCAGCCAAGGCTACGTCGGAGCCCGCAACCGCAATGACGATCAGTGCGAGCAGCCGATCAAGGCCGTTGATGCCACTGTTGGGAAACATCGCCTGCGGAAAGGCGACCAGCAGGGCGCTACCGAAAAGCGCGGCTATCATGGTGACCAGCATCGCATCGGTTACGACATGGTTATGCGGCCGTTCCGTCTGCGCAAGCGCCCCGGCAAGGCCACGTTTCAGCCCTAATGTCGCCAGTTGCGCGACGAATTCGACCACCAGAACGGCATAGGCAAAGCGGCCCAGCGCGTCCGCCCCATACCAGCGGCCGGCGATGAACAGGAACGGCAATCGCGCGGCAAGGCGCAGGAGGAAACCAAACACATTGGTCCGCCCGCCCTTGGCCAGGGCGGCGATATCGTCCTGTTGCGAGGAGGAAGCCTGCTCAGCCGGCAAAGTATCTGGGTCCCCCTGTCGCATCATCTTTCCGCCGAATGGTAAACAATAAAGGATGCAAGGGCGACGGAATTATTCCGGCCGCAACGGGCGGGCGAGCAGAGCGTCGATGACATGGCCAAGCGGCGCTGCATCTTCGAGCAGGGCGCAGACAGCTTCAACCACGGGCATTTCGACCATGGCGGCGCGCGCCGCATCACGCAGGACCGGGGCGGTGAAAGCGCCTTCGGCCACGGTGCGGCGGTTGGCGAGCAGTTCGGCGGACGGACGCCCCTCCCCCAGCCCCTTGCCGAGCGAGAAGTTGCGCGAATTGGTCGAGGAACAGGTAAGAACGAGGTCGCCGAGGCCCGAAAGCCCCGACAGCGTTTCCGCGCGCGCGCCCCGCGCGAGACCAAAACGCGTCATTTCGGCAAAGCCCCGGCTGATGAGCGAGGCACGGGCGTTGAGGCCAAGGCCGGCCCCTTCCGCGACGCCGCAGGCGATCGCCAGGACATTCTTCACCGCGCCGCCAATTTCCGCGCCGACCACATCGTCGGACAGATAAGGACGAAAGGCGGGCCGGGCGATGCGCGCCGCGATCTGGCGTCCAAGGTCGGCGTCTGCACAGGCGAGGGTGATGGCGGTCGGCAGGCCCCTTGCCACTTCATGCGCGAAAGTGGGGCCTGACAGCACCGCGATGGGGGATTTGGGCTGCGCCTGCTGCGCCACTTCCGACATGAGCAGGCTTGTCCCGGCCTCTATCCCCTTGGAGCAGAGGATCAGCGGAAGGCCCGAGGGGAGTCCCGCCACGACAGCCCGCAAATGCTGGGCGGGGCTGACGATCAGCAGCAGGTCGCGGTCTTCCATTTCCGCCATGTCGCCGGTGGCGCGCACGGCAGGGCCTAGCGGGATGCCGGGAAGGTAAAGGGGGTTGAGGCGATCGCGATTGACCGCGTCCACCACTTCGGGCTCGAGCGCCCACAGGAGGACATCGTCGCCCTGCGACGAAAGGGTTTGCGCCAGCGCGGTTCCCCATGCGCCAGCACCGATCACGCCCGCCTTCATGCCTTTACACTCTTCATGCCTTGACCCCGGCGCCGCGCGCCTTTTCCGCGTCCGGATCGAGCGGCCAGCGTGGCCGGGCCGGAACCGTCAGATCGTCCACCAGTCCTGCCGCATATCGCTCCGCCCCCGCCCAGGCGATCATGGCCGCATTGTCGGTGCAAAGCCAGAGCGGCGGCGCGACGAAGGGCAGGTCATATCTGGCGGCCAGCGCCTGAAGCGCGGCGCGGATGGACTGGTTCGCGGCCACGCCGCCAGCGACGACCAGCGCCGTCACCCCATCATGGATGGCAAGCTGCTTTTCCGTGCGGTCGATCAGGCAGTCGATGACGGCCTGCTGAAAACTGGCGGCGATATCTTCGGCCGAATATTGGCCGGACTGCGCCGCACGCATGACGGCGCTCTTGAGCCCCGCGAAGGAAAAATGGGGTTCCGCCGTGCCGACCAGAGGCCGGGGCAAGGGCACCGCCTTCGCATCGCCCTTCGCCGCTGCCTGCTCCACGGCGGGCCCGCCGGGATAGCCCAGGCCGAGCAGCTTCGCCGTCTTATCGAACGCTTCGCCGGATGCATCGTCTATGGTGGTGGCGAGACGGGCGTAGTCGCCCGGGCCACGGACATGCAGCAACTGGCAATGACCGCCCGAAACCAGCAGCAGCAAATAGGGAAATTGCAGCGACGGATCTGCGAGGCGCGGCGAGAGCGCGTGGCCTTCAAGATGATTGACGGCAATCAGCGGCTTGTTGGCGGCATGGGCCAACGCCTTGCCGGTTACGAGGCCAACCATCACGCCGCCGATCAGCCCCGGACCCGCCGTGGCGGCGATCACATCGACCTGATCCAGCGTCAGATTGGCGTCGGCCAGCACCGCTTCGACCAGCGGAGCAAGCGCCTCCACATGGGCGCGGGCGGCGATTTCGGGAACGACGCCGCCGTAGGGGCGATGCGCTTCCTCCTGCGTGGCGAGGCGGTGCGCAAGGATCTTGCCCTCCGCCGTCACGAGCGCCGCTGCGGTTTCGTCGCAGCTCGATTCCAGGCCGAGGATGATCGTCATTGTTGCTTCCATCTAATGCCCACGGCCATTAGAGCAAGCGGCATATGATGACGCCTTCCTCCCTGCCCGGTCGCCCGCTCCGCCTAGGTACGCGGGGATCGCCCCTTGCCCTTGCCCAGGCGCGCATGACGGCGGACGCACTATGCGCGCGCCACGGATGGCATGCGGATGCGATCCAGACGGTGATCGTGCAGACCAGCGGCGACCGCATCCAGGACCGCGCGCTTGCCGAGATTGGCGGCAAGGCGCTGTGGACCAAGGAGCTTGATCGCGCATTGCTGGCTGGCGAAATCGACTTCGCCGTCCATAGCATGAAGGATGTGGAGACCATCAGGCCAAAGGAAATCCGGATCGCTGCGATGTTGCCGCGGGCGGATGTTCGGGACCGGCTGGTGGGCGCGGACAGCTTTGCTGCATTACCGGCCAGTCCGGTGGTGGGATCAAGCTCCCCGCGCCGCGCTGCGCAAGTGAAGCGATTGCGCCCAGACGCCCAGGTGGTGCTGTTCAGGGGCAATGTCGCGACTCGGCTGGCCAAGCTGGCGGCGGGGGAAGTCCATGCGACCTTGCTGGCGGCGGCGGGCCTCGACCGGCTGGGTCAGGGCGAGGTGGGGACCAGCATCCCGCTCGACGTCATGCTGCCGGCGCCCTCGCAAGGGGCCGTGGGGATCGAGGCGCTGGCGAGCAATGCGCCGATGCTGGCGACGCTGGCGGCAATCAATGACCCCGACACATTCGATTGCGTGATGGCGGAGCGCGCTGTGCTCAAGGGATTAGGCGGCACGTGCCATTCGCCGATTGCGGCGCTGGGGCGGCTGGAGGGCGGGACGATCCGCCTTTCGGCCGAGATATTGAGTGCTGATGGACAGGAACGGGTCAGCGATGTGCGAGACATCGCCCGCAGGGACACCGAAGCGGCCGAAGCGATGGGTCGTGCGTTGCTGGATAGCGCCAGTGCGGAGCTGCGCGCGCTGTTCGAGGCGTGACGCCGGTCATCATCCTGCGGCCTGAGCCGGGGGCAAGCGAAAGCGCGGCGCGTGCAAGGCGGCTGGGCTTGGCGCCCCGCCTCTGCTCTCTGTTCGAAGCGCGTCCGATCGCCTGGGAAGCACCACCGCGCGAGGATTTCGACGCGCTGTTGATGACCAGCGCACAGGCAGCACGGCTGGGAGGCGCGCAACTCGCCCGCTATCACGGCCTGCCCGCTTATGCGGTCGGAAGCGCCACGGCGCGGGCGATGGCGGAGGAGGGTTTCCAGAACATCGTGCATGGCGATCTGGATGGCAGCGCAATTGCTGCCCGGATCACGGCGGATGGGCGCCACCGGCTGCTGCATCTGGGCGGCACGACCGTGGCGCCGATCGCGCCAGGCCCCCTCAACATCCAGCGGGTGCCGGTTTATACAATCGGCGAGAAGCCGGAGGCTGGGCTGCATGCGCTTCTGGAACCGGACGCGGTGCTGCTGGTCCATTCGCCACGGGCCGGGAGCAGGCTGGCTGCGCTCGTCGACCCGCTTCAACGGCGCGACCTTCACATCATCGCCATCAGCCCGGCTGCGCTTGAAGCCTGCGGGCAGGGATGGGCAAGCGGCGAAGCGCCCGGCCAGCCCGATGATGAGAGGATGCTGGCCCTCGCCGTCCGATTGTGCGAATGATCCGCCAAGATGGAAGAAAAGTCTCCGATGAGCGAAGAAGGCGGCGCGACAGGCGTAACGGCAATGCCGCCTGCATCCCCCCGTGGACGAGGCCCATGGCTGATGCCTGTCCTTCTCCTGCTCGCTTTCGCCATCGGCGTCGTGCTGACGATATTGGCGGTGCCCTATGTGCAGGGACGGTGGAACAGCAACGCGCGTCAGTCGGTGGTAACGGCCGATCCTTATTTGCGGCCTGGCGTCGCCATGAGGCCGCTGGCTACCGACACGGCAAAGATGCTGGATGACCGCGTAGTTCAGCTGGAGCAAAGGCTTAACCGCATCACCGTGGAAGCGCAGGCAGCGTCCGGCAACGCCGCGCGGGCGGAAAGCCTGCTGGTGGCGTTCGCCGCGCGCCGCGCGCTCGATAGCGGCGCGCCGCTCGGCTATGTCGAGGGGCAATTGCGGCTGCGTTTTGGCCAGGCACAACCGCGTGCGGTCGCGACGATCATCAATGCCGCAAGGGAACCCGTGACGCTGGCCGACCTGCGTGGCGGACTTGCCAGCATCGCCGACCAGTTGACGACCCCCGGCCCGCAAACCGGCTGGTGGGAGGCCTTTGAACATGAAGCTCGCGAGCTATTGACGATTCGTCGCGGATCGACGCCTTCGCCCCGGCCACAGGTGGCGATGGATCGCGCGCTCCGTTATATCGATGGAGGCCGGGTAAGCGCAGCGCTGACCGAAGTCGAGCAGATGCCGGGGCGGGCAGCCGCCGACCGATGGATGCAATATGCCCGCCGCTATCTGGAGGCGCGCCGCGCGTTGGACCTAATCGAGACGGCCGCGATACTGGAACCGCGTCAGTTGCGCGCCGTCGATGGTGCTGCCGTGAGCCAGACGTCCCCTCTGGCGCCCTGAAAACTGTCATAATCGACCAATGGTTGGCTCAGATGAGCGAAACCATTGGACGCGTTGAGCATTTGTCATGAGAATGTCATCTTTCGCCCATTGGGCCAGGGAGACTTATTTCTCGTGCCGCCATATGCCGAATCGATCACCAGCTTCTGGAAAGGACGCCTAGCCGCAGGGCCGCGCGCGCCTGAACTACCGCCGGTGAAGCATTTGTTGGCCAATGCCTCCATGCCCTTCGACCTGGCGCGCAGCCGGGCGCAGGCCGCTTCGCTGGCGAGAGCGATTCGCGGTGATGGCCGGCAAGTTCTGCTGATCCCCGGTCTTCTGGCGTCAGAACAGCGGATGGAGCCTTTGCGCGCCATATTGCAGGCAGCGGGCTTTGAAGCGCATGGCTGGGGAATGGGCCGCAATCTGGGGCCTCGTGCCGACAGCCTTGAAAAGATCGACCGGCGCGTGGATGAAATCCGGCGCGGCAGCGGCAAGCCAGTGACATTGGTCGGCTGGAGCCTGGGCGGCCTGTTCGCGAGAGAATATGCCAAGATCGCGACCAACAAGGTCGGCGGCGTTGTCACCATGGGGACGCCCTTTTCCGGGGACGTGCGCGCCAATCATGCCTGGCGGCTTTACCAGCTGGTGGCGGGTCACCCGGTTGATTGCCCGCCCTTCGCCTGTGACCGCGCGGTCAAGCCGCCCGTGCCGACCATCGCGCTCTGGTCGCGGCGCGACGGCGTGATCTTGCCAGCATGCGCCAAGGGGCGCGCGGGCGAGCGCGACAGGGCGATGGAGGTCGATTGCACCCATATGGGCTTCGCCGTTGCGCCGGAAGGCATATTGGCTGTGGGCAAGGCGCTGGAGCGGTTGCGGGACTGACTACCCGGCCATGCGCGCGATAGTTTTATCCTCGGTCAGGCGAGGCGCCCAAGCGCTTCCTCCCTGCCGATCAGGGGCAGCAGCTGGCTCATGTCGGGGCCGTGATCTAGTCCAGTAAGCGCGCGCCTCAGCGGAAGGAAGAGTTGCTTGCCCTTGCGTCCGGTCCGGTCCTTCAGTGCGCCGGTCAGCGTTCGCCAAATGTCGGCGTCGAACGAAAGGTCCAGCAGGATTTCGCGCGCGGTGGCGAGGAAGTCGCAATCCTCTTCCTCCGGTGCGGGCGCTTCAATCGGACCAGTGACAATGCGCCACCAGTCTGCCGCCTGCGCCACCGTCTCCAGATTCGGACGAATCGCCTCCCATCCCGCCTCATCCATTCCCTCAGGGAGGCGGTCGGACACCGCGCCATAAGGCAGCATATGGACGATTTTCTGGTTCAGCGCTGCAAGCTCTGCTTCATCGAAGCGGGCGGGCGCGCGTCCGAAATGCGCGAAATCGAAACTGTCGATAAGCGGCTGCAGTTCGGTGACGGGTTCGATCGGCATTGATGTGCCCAGGCGGGCAAGCAAAGCGAGAAGAGCGATCGGCTCCAGACCGATTTCACGGAAATGCGCCACACCCAGCGAACCCAGGCGCTTTGACAGCTTTCCTTCGCTGCCCGTCAGCAGGGCCTCATGGGCGAAGTGAGGCAGGGGCGCACCGAGGGCAGCGAACATCTGGATCTGGGTCGCGGTGTTGGACACATGATCCTCGCCGCGCAGAACATGGGTTACCGCCATGTCGATATCGTCGATCACCGAGGGGAGCATATAGAGCCAGCTGCCGTCGGCGCGGCGGATCACCGGGTCGGACAACAGCTTCGGATCGAAACGCTGATCGCCGCGAATGAGATCGGTCCAGGCTATCGGTTGGCCATGGTCGAGCTTGAAACGCCAGTGGGGCTTGCGGCCTTGGGTTTCATAAGCAGCGATCTGGTCCGGCGTCAGGGACAGTGCAGCGCGATCATAGACGGGCGGCAGGCCACGGCCGAGAAGGACCTTGCGCCGCAAATCCAGTTCCTGGCTGGTTTCGTAGGCTGGGTAGACACGGCCAGAGGCTTTGAGGTGCTCAAATTTCTCCTCGTAAAGGGCAAAGCGGCCGGACTGCTTCTCTTCACCGTCCCAGTGAATGCCCAGCCAGCCAAGGTCCGCCTTGATCGCGTCGGCATATTCGGGACGCGACCGTTCAAGGTCCGTGTCGTCGAGCCGCAGAAGGAACCGGCCGCCGCTTTTTCGTGCCCACAGCCAGTTATGAAGCGCGGCGCGGATATTGCCGACGTGCAGATTGCCGGTAGGCGACGGAGCAAAGCGGGTGATGACGGTCATTTTACAGCGTTCTGAAAGCGTTTGTGATCGGGTAACGGCGGTCGCGTCCGAAATTGCGGATGCCGAGCTTCACGCCGGGGGGCGACTGGCGGCGTTTATACTCCGCGACGTAGAGCAGGCGCTCGATCCGGGCGACGGTATCGCGGTCGAAGCCGCGGGCAACGAGTTGCTCGACGGAAAGCTCTTCCTCGACCAGGCCGTACAGGATGGGGTCCAGCACCTCATAGGGGGGCAGGCTGTCCTCATCCTTCTGGTCGTCGCGCAGCTCGGCGCTTGGCGGCTTGGTGATTACCCGATCCGGCATCACCGGCCCAGTAGGGCCGAACGCCTCGCCCAGTGAGGGGACATTCTCATTACGCCAGCGGCTGAGATCAAAGACCGTGGTCTTGTAGGCATCCTTCAACACGGAATAGCCGCCCGCCATGTCGCCATAAATGGTGGCATAGCCAACCGACATCTCGCTCTTGTTGCCGGTCGTCAGCAGCATGTGGCCGAATTTGTTGGAAAGACCCATCAACGTGACGCCCCGGATGCGAGACTGAAGATTTTCCTCGGTCAGGTCCCGCTGACGCCCTTCAAAGGCTGAGCCAAGCATTGCGTCGAAGGCGGCGACGGCGGGCTCGATCGGGATGGTGTCATAGCGAACGCCCAGCAGCCTGGCGCACTCCACCGCGTCGTCCAGGCTTTCCTGACTGGTGAAGCGGGACGGCATCATGACGCACCAGACGCGATCCGCGCCCAGCGCATCGACGGCGACGGCCGCCGAAAGGGCAGAATCAATGCCGCCCGACAGGCCCAGCACCACGCCGGGGAAGCCGTTGCGGTTCACATAATCGCGAAGGCCCAGCACCATGGCGTTATAGATGTCGGCCGGGCGTGCGTCGAGCATGTGCTGGTCACCCGGGATGCATACCCATTGGCCGTCCCATTTTTCCCATTGGGTGAGGACGAGCGCCTCCTCCCAATCGGGCAGCTGGTGGGCGATGCCGCGGTCGGCGCCCATGACAAAAGAAGCGCCGTCGAACACCAGCTCATCCTGGCCGCCAACTCGGTTGAGATAAACGAGCGGCAGGCCGGTTTCGCGCACGCGGGTGCCGGCGACTGCGTTGATCCGGCGGTCATCCTTGTCGATTTCGAACGGGCTGCCGTTGGGGCTGATGAGGATTTCCGCGCCTTCGACCCGCAGATGAGCGGTAACGAAGGGGAACCAGATATCCTCGCAGATGGGGACGCCGATCTTCACGCCCCGGAAGTCGATCGGCGCGGGCAGCGGGCCGGGCGCGAAGAGGCGCTTTTCGTCGAACGTCCCATAATTGGGCAGCTCGCGCTTCTGACGGATGGCCGTTACCGCGCCATTGTCCAGCAGGGCGACGACGTTGAACAGGACACCCTGCGACGCGACGACCGTGCCGACCAGCATTGCGGGGCCGCCGTCGGCCGTCGCCTGGGCAAGCCGAACGAGTTCGTAATTGGCGCGATCGACCAGTGCGGGCTTCAGCACCAGATCCTCAGGCGGATAGCCGATCAGCTGCAATTCGGGATAGACGATAAGGTCCGCGCCAGCAGCCCTGCTCCGCCATTCCAGCATCGCATCGGCATTGGCGGCAAGGTCGCCCACCGATTGCGTCATCTGGGCAAGGGCGATCACGAGTTTGTCGTTCATGGGCAGGCGCCCTAGAGCATTTTGCCGCAGGGAGCAAAAGCGCCTTTCCACGAAGGACATGCGCCGCTAAAGGGGCCGCGTTTCACACAGCGTCATCAATTCGTCACGGGGGTTTGGCCATGAAACTCATGACCGGCAATTCCAACAAGCCGCTTGCGGCCGCGATTGCAGACTATATCGAGATCCCCCTGACCGATGCGAGCGTCCGCCGCTTCGCGGATGAGGAAGTTTTCGTTGAAATTCACGAGAATGTCCGGGGCGAGGACGTGTTCGTGATCCAGTCCACGGCCTATCCCACCAACGACAATCTGATGGAATTGCTGATCATGATCGATGCGCTCAAGCGCGCGTCGGCCAAGCGAATCACCGCGGTCGTTCCCTATTTCGGCTATGCGCGCCAAGACCGGAAACCCGGCCCCCGCACGCCGATCTCGGCCAAGCTGGTGGCCAACCTCATCACCACGGCGGGCGCCAACCGCGTGCTGTCGGTCGATCTGCATGCCGGGCAGATCCAGGGCTTTTTCGACATTCCAACCGATAATCTATTCGGCGCGCCGGTGATGTCGGCGGATATCCAGGCGCGCTTTGGCGACCGCAACCTGATGGTTATATCGCCAGACGTCGGCGGCGTGGTACGCGCCCGTGCGCTGGCCAAGCGGCTGGACAACGCTCCCCTCGCGATCGTCGACAAGCGCCGTGAGCGGGCGGGCGAATCGGAAGTCATGAACATCATCGGCGATGTGAAGGGCCGATTCTGCGTGCTGATCGACGACATCGTCGATTCGGCGGGCACACTCTGCAACGCAGCCAGTGCGCTGAAAGCGGCAGGCGCGGAGGAAGTCGTCGCTTATGTCAGCCATGGCGTGCTGTCCGGCGGGGCCGTTGCACGCGTCGAGGCGTCTGAGCTGAAGGAACTGGTCATCACCGACTCGATCCAGGGCACCGACGCGGTATGCAACGCCAAGAGCATCCGCCACCTGCCGATCGCGCCGCTGTTGGGCGAGGCGATCAAGCGTATTGCTGACGAAAGCTCGGTTTCCAGCCTATTCGACTGAATGGCAAGTTGCGCCGCGCGACTTTTTAGGAAGCAACTGGCAGCAGCGGCAGACAGAATAACAGAATCAGCGCGCCCACGACGCGGTGGCCGCGGGATATGCCGAGCGGTTTGTCCCGCCAGAGCATCGGGCAGGATAGCAGCGCGAGCAGGAACAGCATGTTCGACAGGCTGAACGATCCAGACATGGGCATGTCCTGCCGCAGCGCCAGAGCGCCCAGCAAAGCAACGAAACTCAATATCCAGCCGATCAGCGTCACACCATGCCCCCTTGGATGAACGGAAGGCTAACGGCATGATCTTGCGGAAAACTTAAACGCTGCCCGTCCAGGGATCGTAAGTGCCAAAGCTCCAGACATTGCCTTCCGGATCAAGCGCTTCATATCCCCGGCCGGGATAGCCCTGATTATCATGCGGCTCGCTCACCACCACCGCCCCTGCATTGCGAGCGTGGAGGCAGTGGGCGTCGGCATCCGGGACAACGACATAGATGCAGGTCGTGACGCCGCCCAGTTCGCGCGGAGTCGTCCAGCTGTACAGAGATTCTTCTTCGCCATCCCGGGCGCTGCCCAGCATCACCATGCCGTCCCCCAGCGCCAGTTCGGCATGATGGATGATGCGCGGGTCGGCATCATCCTCATAGGATGCCCGGACTTCGAAACCGAAGGCGTCGCACAAAAAGCGTATGGCGGCAGGCGCATCGTCATAGCGCAGGCCGGGGATCACAGGCGAACCGGGCATCTTTCCCTCCTTCAGGCACGAGGAATCGGCGGGGCACAGCCTAGCGCGAGAGGCGCTTTACCGCTAGGCGGGGAGCCATGACGACACGCGACGACCTGACCCTTGCCCATCGCCTCGCCGACGCAGCAGCAACGGCGATCCGGCCCTTTTTCCGCGCGCGCTACGACATGGAGTTCAAGTCGGACAAATCGCCGGTAACGGAGGCCGACCGCGCCGCCGAAGCGGCAATCCGGGCGATATTGGAGAAAGAGCGCCCGCAGGACGGGATTATCGGCGAGGAATATGGCGCGACGCGCGAGGATGCGGAGCGCGTGTGGATCCTGGATCCGATTGATGGCACGCGCAGCTTCATTGCAGGGCGGCCGATCTTTGGCACGCTGATCGCGCTGACTGAGGCAGGGTGGCCCACGATCGGCATCATCGACCAGCCGATTGCGAAGGAACGCTGGGCAGGGATGATGGGCCAACCGACGACCTTTAACGGGCAGCCAGTGACGACCCGCGCCTGCCGGTCGCTGGAGGAGGCGATCGTCGCGAGTACCGGGCCGCAATATTTTCCCGGTTGTACCGGTGAGCATTTCTCCCGGCTTGCGGGGCAGTGCCGCGACACGGTGTGGGGGGGCGACTGCTATAATTACGGACTAATCGCATCGGGCCATGTCGATATCGTGATCGAGGCAGGGCTGAAGCTGCATGACATCGCCGCGCTGGCGCCCGTGGTCGAAGGCGCAGGCGGACGCATGTGCGACTGGGCGGGCGACCCGATCACCGCCGACAGCGACGGACGCGTGATCGCGCTGGGCGATCCGGCGCGGCTGGAAGATGTGCTCGAGGCCCTTGCCGACGAACATCATGACCACTGAGGTGATCGCCCGGACAGATTAGAAAATTCCAAGAAACTTCTTCTTCTGCGCCTTCTTCTCCGTGGCGTTCGACTTTCCTGATTCGTCCTTCGCCGTGGTGCCACGTCCTACGTCATCCCGAGGCTCGCCACCTTTGGTACGTTGGGCAGCAGCCGTGGCGCCAGCGAGGACCGGCCCACAGGCGGCGCTTTTGGCATCACCTACATCCACGAAGGCAAGCACCGCAGCCAGCGGGCTGGCGGCAATGCCCAACGCAGCCGCCGCGCCGCCCCTCGCCATCAATTCGGGACTGATGACGTCGATGCTCGGGCGGGCGAAATAGCCCTTGATCCCGACCGGCGACTGCCCCGAGAAAAGGCTGAACTTCTTGCCATCGGCGCGGAAGGCCAAATCCAGGCTTTCGTTGCGGAATGAAAAGCCGCCCCGGCCCAGCATCACATTCTTCCTGGTGTCGATAATGATGGGGTCGGCAGCCGCGATCCCGTTTCGGACCGTGAAGGCGATGAGGCCGCAATTGATCTGGACGGGCTCTTTCAGCTTCTTTTCGAACATCTTCGTGATGAAGGTGCCGATATCAAGTTCGGATAGCTGCACATTGCGCGCCCACATGGCGCCAGCGGGCAGGATGACGGCGATGCGTCCGTCGGATGTGGCGAGCGAATCATGAACCGTGTCACCCAGTCCGGTCAGCTGGGCACGGGCCTTGATAATGCCGGTCGTCCCCGATTGCTCCACGCCCCAGCGGCCCAGCAGCGTGCCCATGGGCGTCGGCGAAAGACGGATATCATAGCGCGTCCGCACCGGGCTGGTCCGCGCATTGATTTCTATGTCGGAACTCACATGCCCCCCCGACATGTCGAAGGTGAGAGGAGACAGCGACAGCAGGCTCCGTTCGAGCGCGACGGTCAGCCCGACATTGGAAATCGGAACATTGGGCGCGCGAATGCGGCGCACATCATAGCGGACACTGGCATCGAAATTCCGCAGCGCGTCCGCGCGCAGCTTTGCGTCAGGCAGGATGCGTGGAGCGCCACCCACATTTTCTATCGCGCCGTCCGCTCCCTGCGCCTTCAGACGTTCCGGATCATAACCGATAAAAGGCCCCACATCGACGATGTCCAGCGTCCGGGTGGTAAGGTCCGCCTTTATATGCAGGCGATTTTCGGGCCGCGATACGATCATGCGACCCGCCAGATCGCTGTCGCCGAACCGGCCCTTCAAATGGGTAAAGCGCCAAGCGTCCTCCTGCCTGGCAAGCGCGGAGGTGAAGCGATACGCGCGGGTTTCGGGAATAGCGACACCCAGAAAGTCGAAAAGCAGCGCAAGATTGGGACCATGGGTCAAAAGGCGCAGGTCGGCTCCCTCTATCTCCGTAGCACCGGGCAGCGTCCCGCTGACCTCCAGCACGGTTGCGCCCGATTGCGCATGGAGAGCGAGGCTGTTCTTTCCCCCGGTCACGGTTTCATTAGGCGACAGAAGGCCGCCGCGCAGGGTGAAGCGACGATCGCGCATCGTCCCATCGCCTGAAAAGCGGATATCGCTGGCAAAGCGCGTGTCCTGCGCCTTCACCGTTTCAAAGCGTATGTCGGTGGCGAGCAGCATGCGCGGGTCGCGATAGCGTATCGTAGTTCCGGCAAGCAGAGCACGGCGCACCAGCGGCAGATCGAGCGGCTCGCCTTTCTTCCCCGGATCGCCAAAGGTCCAGCTGTTGCTCTTGCCATCGCGCGACCATTCAAGGTCAGCCGCTGCATTGCGCAGTTCGAGCCAGCCGATGCGATATTTGTCGCCGAAGACAAGACTAAGGGGAGCAATGCGCGCATCGATCAGGTCGGCGCGAAAGAAGTCCGGTCGGCTGGCCCATGGCGTGTTGGCTATCGCCATCTTTTCCGCGCGGAACTTGACGGCGAGGGGCGCGAAGTAGAGCTGAAAGTCACCCTCAACCTCGACCGTTCGTTCAAGCCTGCTGGTAAGGAAGCGTTCGAACGGATGTTTCAGGAACCGGCCCTTGGTGATGAAGAGAGTCAGCCAGAGGAGAAAGAGGACAGCGATGATATAGCCGATAATGCGCACCGGCAGCGGGACCTTGCGCCAGCGCGCACGCACGCGCGACCAGTAATGGCCCAAACCTCCCGCCGGGCTGGGTGGCGGTGGAGCCTCTGGGTCGGGTTTGCCCAGCCGGGGGGGATCGGCGTCGGCCATGGCGCAACAACGCCGTCCCGCACTTTTGGGTCCGAATCGCTTGCCTTGGGCGTCACATCCGATTATGGGCGCCCCTTCGCGATATTTGGAAGGACCGCCCGGCTAACTAGGGCTGCCGGGGCTGTCCGTAATCGTCGCGCTGAAAAAGGAGACGAAAATGCCCAAGCTCAAGACCAAGAGCGGTGTGAAGAAGCGCTTCAAGTTCACCGCTTCCGGCAAGGTCAAGCACGGCGTCGCTGGCAAGCGTCACCGCCTGATCAGCCATAACTCAAAGTATATCCGCCAGAACCGCGGCACTTCCGTGCTGTCGGATTCCGATGTCGCTCACGTGCGCCTCTGGGCGCCCTACGGCCTGAAGTAAGGAGTAGAGGCACATGGCACGCGTAAAACGTGGTACGACCACCAAGGCGAAGCATAAGCGGCTTCTGGAACAGGCGAAGGGCTATTATGGCCGTCGCAAGAATACGATCCGCATCGCTCGCCAGGCCGTCGAAAAGGCCGGGCAGTACGCTTATCGCGATCGCAAGGTCAAGAAGCGGTCCTTCCGCGGTCTGTGGATCCAGCGCATCAACGCTGGCGTGCGCGCCGAGGGCTTGACCTATTCGCAGTTCATGCACGGCCTGAAGCTGGCCGGCGTCGATCTGGACCGCAAGGTTCTGGCCGACATCGCAATGCATGAAGGCGAAGCGTTCAGCGCCATCATCGCCCAGGCGAAGGCCGCGCTGCCCGCGGCCTGAGCAGGACCGGTCGCAAGATCGTCCAAAAGGGCGCCGAGGCAGATGCCTTCGGCGCCCTTTTTGTTTGCAGGCAACGCCCCTGCCACTCGCGAAAGGAGCAAGCCCATGTCGCTGCACATCTGGTGGCTCTATGCCACCGCGGTATTGCTGATCTCGGCCACGCCTGGCCCGAACATGCTGCACGTCATGGCGCAGAGCATCGCCCATGGCCCTCGCAAGGCGCTGGTGACCATGGCGGGGCTTATGAGCGCGGTGCTGCTTTGCCTTGTCGCGTCGGCCCTGGGCCTGGGTGCGCTGCTGAAGACATCGCCTCTGCTGTTTGACGGCTTGCGCTATGCAGGCGTCGCTTATCTCATCTGGTTGGGCGTCAAGGCCTGGCGCTTGCCGGTGGCGCAGGGCGCAGATAGTGGAGCAGCCCCTTCCCTGCGGGCCAGCAAGCTCTATGGAACGGCGCTGCTGACAGGGCTTTCCAATCCCAAGCTGATCATCTTCGCTGCGGCGCTGTTCCCCCAGTTTATCGACACCGCGCGGCCTTTCGGTATCCAGTTGGCGATACTGGTGGCGACCTTTGTCGTGATCGAAAGCTTCTGGTACGGTGCCTATGCGCTGGGCGGTTTGAAGCTCAAGCGCTGGCTGGAGCCTGCGAACCGGCAAAGGCTGTTCAACCGCGGCACCGGCATCCTGTTCGTCGGTTTTGGAGGCGCGCTGCTGGGCGCGCGCGCCTGACCCTTTCCTTGCGCGGCCTGCCCCGCTAAGGCGCGCAGACATTGCGCCTTCGCGGGAATGACGAAGAATCATGAATGAAATCGCCAATCTGAAAGCCGGCCTGATCGCCGACATCGCCGCCGCCCATACGCTTGATGCGGTGGAGGCTCTGCGCGTCGGCGCGCTGGGCAAAAATGGGGTGGTCACGGGGTTGCTGAAAACCCTTGGCCCGATGAGCCCCGATGAGCGCCTGGAAAAAGGCCCGCCGATCCAGGATCTGCGTGAAAGCGTAACGGCAGCGCTGGCGGAAAAGAAGGCGGCGCTCGAACAGGCGGCACTCGACGCCAGACTGGCGGCAGAGAAGATCGACATGACACTGCCCGCCGACGTCGGTCCGCAGGGGTCTGTTCATCCTGTTTCCCAAGTGATGGACGAATTGGCGGAGATTTTCGCGGATCTCGGTTTCTCTGTCGCGACTGGGCCGGAGATCGAGGACGACTGGCACAATTTCACCGCGCTCAACATTCCCGAAACGCATCCCGCGCGGGCGATGCACGACACTTTCTATTTCCCCGATGGCGAAGACGGGAAAAAGATGCTGCTGCGCACCCATACCTCGCCCGTACAGATCCGCACCATGATGAATGGTGAGCCGCCGATCCGCATCATTGCGCCTGGGCGGGTTTACCGGTCGGATTCCGACGCGACCCACACGCCCATGTTCCACCAGATCGAAGGGCTGGTGATCGACAAGGGCATCACGCTGGGCCACCTCAAATGGACGCTGGAAACCTTCCTCAAGGCTTTCTTCGAACGGGACGATATCGTGTTGCGCCTGCGGCCCAGCTATTTCCCCTTCACCGAACCGTCGGTTGAAGTCGATGTCGGCTATACATTGACCAACGGCCAGCGCGTGATCGGCGGCGATGGCGATGCGCCGGGCGGCGGCTGGCTGGAAGTGCTGGGCAGTGGCATGGTCAATCGCCGCGTGATCGAGGCGTGCGGGCTGGACCCCGACGAGTGGCAGGGCTTTGCCTTCGGCACCGGCGTCGATCGCCTCGCCATGCTGAAATATGGGATGAACGACTTGCGCGCATTCTTCGACGGCGACCTGCGCTGGCTTAAACATTATGGCTTCTCTGCGCTCGATGTCCCCACTTTAAGCGGAGGAGTGGGCGCATGAAATTCACGCTGAGCTGGCTCAAGACGCATCTCACCACCGATGCGGATCTGCCGACCATCCTCAAAGGGCTGACCAACATCGGCCTGGAAGTCGAGGGTGTGGAAAATCCGGCGGAAAAGCTGGCCCCTTTCCGCATAGCAAAGGTGCTGACGGCCGATCCGCACCCGCAAGCGGACAAGTTGCAGGTGTTGACCGTGGATGCGGGCGACGGCGCGCTTCAGGTCGTGTGCGGCGCCCCTAATGCTCGCGCGGGGCTGGTGGGCGTGTTCGGGACTGAAGGCGCGGTGGTGCCGGTCAACGGCATGGTCCTCAAGAAGACGGCCATCAGGGGCGTCGAATCCAATGGCATGATGTGTTCGTTCCGCGAGCTGGAACTGGGCGAGGATCATGACGGGATCATCGAACTGACTGCCGACGCACCGGTGGGACAGGTCTATGCTGTCTGGGCCGGGCTGGACGATCCGGTCATCGACGTGTCGATCACCCCGAACCGGCAGGACTGCATGGGCGTGCGGGGGATCGCGCGGGATCTGGCGGCGGCTGGGTTGGGGACTCTCAATCCTATCATCGTCCCCGAGATCATTGGCGTCGGCGTGGGTCCCGACATCCGGATCGAGGACGCAGATGGCTGCCCCGCTTTCTTTGCCCGGACCGTCAAGGGCGTGAAGAACGGCGCATCGCCGGAATGGATGGCGAAGCGTCTGAAAGCCATTGGGCAAAAGCCCATCAGCACGCTGGTCGATATCACCAATTATATCATGATCGATCTGGGCAGGCCGCTGCATGTCTATGATCTGGCCACGCTGAAAGGCCCCCTGACCGCGCGCCGGGGAAAGCCTGGCGAAGAAGTGCTGGCGCTGAACGGCAAAACCTACACCGTTGACGAGACGATGACCGTGATCGCCGATGATGAGGCGGTACACGATATTGGCGGAATCATGGGCGGCGAACATTCAGGCGCCACGGAATGCACCACTGATGTGCTGATCGAATGCGCCTATTTCACACCGGAACGGATCGCGGTCACCGGACAGAAGCTGGCGCTGACCAGCGATGCGCGCGGCCGCTTCGAGCGGGGTGTGGATCCGGCTTTCCTGGATGATGGCCTGTCTATCGCCACCTATCTGGTGACGGAATTGTGCGGCGGCACGCCCAGCGAGGCTACGCGGGCAGGTACGCCGCCCGTCGCCGACAAGATCGTGACCTATGAACCGAGCCAGTGCTTCGCGCTGGCGGGCGTCGATGTCGCGGAAGATGAGCAGCGCCAGATTCTGGAAAGCCTGGGTTTCGGCGTCGAAGGCAATGACGCAACCTTCAGCTATGAAGATGGCATGCCGGTGACCACGCCGGCCAACTGGACGGTGAAAGTGCCAAGCTGGCGTCGCGATGTCGACGGCTGGCCCGACCTGGTCGAGGAGGTGGTGCGCATCGTCGGGCTGGATCAGGTGCCTTCCACCCCCCTGCCTCGCGCACCCGGCGTCGCGAAGGCGACGGCCACGAGCGAACAGCTGGTCGAGCGCCGGGTACGGCGAACGGCGGCGGCCCGGGGTCTGGCCGAGGCGATCAACTGGTCCTTCATTTCCGAAAAGGAAGCGGCTGCGGTCGGCGGTGGCGAGTGGACGCTGGCGAATCCCATTTCCGAAGAACTGAAGGTCATGCGGCCATCGCTGCTGCCCGGCCTGTTGTCAGCGGCGCGGCGGAACATGGACCGGGGAGCGGCTTCGGTAAGATTGTTCGAACTGGGACGGCGTTACTTCACCGGCAAGGAGCGGGCGACCGCAAGCTTTGTGCTGGCGGGCGAAAAGGTGGCGCGGGGCTGGCAGACGGGCAAGGCCCAGCCCTTCACCGCCTATGACGCAAAGGCCGAAGTGATTGCCCTGCTGGCAGCTGCGGGCGCGCCCGTGGCAAACCTGCAAAGCTTTGGCGAGGCGTCCGCCGCTTATCATCCGGGGCAGTCGGGGACGTTGCGGCTGGGGCCAAAGACGGTGCTTGCCGAATTCGGCCTGTTGCATCCTTCGCTGGCTAAGCAATTCGGCCTGACCGGCCCGGTGGTTGCGGGCGAAATCTTTCTTGACGCGATCCCGGCAAAGCGGGCCAGCGGCTTCATGCGCGCGCCCTATGCGCCGCCCGCACTACAGCCCGTAAAGCGTGATTTCGCCTTCGTCGTGGACGAAGCGGTGGAAGCGGACGCCCTGGTGCGCGCCGTCAGGAACGCGGACAAGAAGGCGATTGTGGACGCACGACTGTTCGACGTCTTTGCTGGACCTGGCGTGGACGAAGGCAGCAAGAGCCTGGCAGTCGAGGTCACGTTGCAGCCGGGCGAGAAGAGCTTCAGCCAGGAAGAGCTGGACGCGATCAGCGCGAGCATCGTGAAGGCGGCTGAAAAGCTCGGCGGAACGCTGCGGGCGTAAATCCTTCCAGTGATGCAAAGGGAAGCCCGAGTGGACGAGTTTGTAACCATCGCTTCGGACGGGTTGACCGCCAGCATCAGTCCGCTGGGCGCGGAATTATGGTCGCTCAAGGACGCGCAGGGCCGCCAGCTCATGACCGACGCCGACCCTCGCTGGTGGACCGGGCATGCGCCTTTGCTCTTCCCCTTCGTCGGGCGGTCGCGCGGCGACATGTATCGGCTCGACGGGCATGAGTATCCGATGCCGCAGCACGGCTTTGCGCGCCGCATGGCCTTTGCGCAGATCGAACATCTCCCCGAATCCGCGATCTTCCGGCTGGAAGCCGATGCGGCGACGCGGGCCGTCTATCCCTTCGACTTCCGGCTGGACATGCAGTTTGCGGTTGCCGGTAGCACATTGATGATGACGGCGACTGTCATGAACCGGGGCGAGGCGGACATGCCCTTTTCCTTCGGCTACCACCCCGCCTTCGCCTGGCCGCTGCCCTATGGCGGCAACGTCGAGGCGCATCGGGTTGCGTTCGAGAAGGCGGAGCCCGCGCCGATCCGCAGGGTCGGGGAAGAAGCCGGGCTGATCGCGCGGGATAGCGTGGCTTCACCGGTTGATGGCAATTTGCTCACGCCGACCCATGCGATGTTCGAAGACGACGCGCTGATATGGGACACGCTGGAAAGTCACAGCCTGCTGTGGGGCGTGCCGGGGCGAACGCGGTTGAAGATCGACTTTCCCGACACGCCCTGGCTGGGCCTGTGGCAAAAGCCGGGCGCGCGCTATCTATGCGTCGAGCCTTGGGCGGGCATGGCGGACCTTGTCGGCTTTGAGGGCGATGTGTGGGAGAAGCAGGGCATCATGCGATTGCTGCCTGGGGATGAACGGCGGTTCCGCATGGACGTGACGCTGGTGGACGTGTAACGGCGGCCAATGATTCCGTTCGGGCTGAGCCTGTCGAAGCTCGCGCGCGCCCTTCGACAAGCTCCGGGCGAACGGAGGTTTTCGCCACATATTAGAAGCTGCCATGACCATCCCATCCCGCCGTACCTTCGCGATCATTTCCCATCCTGACGCCGGCAAGACCACGCTGACCGAAAAGCTCCTTTTGGAAGGCGGCGCGATCCACCTCGCTGGCGAGGTGAAAGCGCGTGGAGCGAACCGGCGCGCGCGGTCGGACTGGATGAAGATCGAACAGCAGCGCGGCATTTCCGTGACCAGCTCGGTCATGACCTTCGAGCGAGACGGCATTACCTTCAACCTGCTCGATACGCCGGGGCACGAGGATTTTTCGGAAGACACCTATCGCACGCTGACGGCGGTCGATTCGGCGGTCATGGTGATCGATGCCGCCAAGGGCATCGAACCGCAGACGCGCAAGCTGTTCGAAGTCTGCCGTCTGCGCAACGTGCCGATCATCACCTTCATCAACAAGGTCGACCGGGAAGGGCGCGATACCTTTGCCCTGCTGGACGAGGTCGCCGACGCGTTGGCGCTGGATGTGTGCCCGATGAGCTGGCCGGTGGGCATGGGCGGGACGTTCGAGGGGATTTACGACTTCGCCAGGAACCGGCTGCGCCAGCCTTCGGGTGCGAGCAAGGAGTTTGAGGGCAAGGAAGTCTTCGTCGAAAATATCCATGACGACAGGCTGGCGGAGCATATCTCAGCCCAAGGGCTTGAGAAATTGCGGGAAGAGGCGGAGCTTGCCGTTGGCGGCTATGCGGATTTCGACCTGACGGCCTATCGGCACGGTGACCTGACCCCGGTCTATTTCGGGTCGGCGCTCAAGCTGTTTGGCGTCACCGAGCTGATCGACGCGCTCGCCGCCCATGCGCCGCCGCCCCGCGCGCAGCCAGCCGAGCCCGCTCCGATCGAGCCTGAGAATAGCGAAGTCACCGGTTTCATCTTCAAGGTGCAGGCGAACATGGACCCGCAGCATCGCGACCGTATCGCCTTCATGCGCCTGTGTTCGGGCAAGTTCAGGCGCGGCATGAAGCTGACGCCCTCGGGCAGCGGCAAGCCGATCGCCGTGCATTCGCCGATCCTGTTCTTCGCGCAGGATCGTGAGATTGCGGACGAGGCGTTTCCGGGCGACATCATCGGCATTCCCAATCACGGGACGCTGCGCGTAGGCGATACGCTGTCCGAAAAGGCCGGCGTGCGCTTTACCGGCCTGCCGAACTTCGCGCCGGAAATCCTGCGACGGGTTGCGCTGAAAGACCCGACCAAGACCAAGCAACTGCGCAAGGCGCTGGACGATCTGTCGGAAGAAGGCGTGATTCAGGTCTTTTATCCCGAGATCGGCAGCAGCTGGGTGGTCGGCGTCGTCGGGCAGTTGCAGCTGGACGTTCTTATTTCGCGCCTTGAGGCGGAATATAAGGTGGCAGCGGGGCTGGAGGCTTCACCCTTCGATACTGCGCGCTGGGTTTCGGGGGATGACGCGGCGGTCAAGGAGCTGGTGTCATTCAACGGCGCCAACATGGCCAAGGACCGCGACGGCAACCTTGTCTTCATGGCCAAGAGCGCCTGGGACGTGACCTATCAGCAAGAGCGGCATCCGAAGGTCAAGTTCAGCGCCACCAGAGAGCGTTGAGGCATTAGCGGCCGTAAGATGACCGCCATCCTCTATAGCTTTCGCCGCTGCCCCTATGCCATGCGGGCGCGAATGGCGCTGATCGTCAGCGGGCAGCAGGTCGAGTTGCGCGAGATCCTGTTGCGCGACAAGCCTGATTCGATGCTCGCCTTGTCCCCCAAGGGCACTGTGCCGGTGCTGGCGCTGCCCGGCGGAGAAGTGATCGACGAGAGCCTGGACATCATGCGCTGGGCGCTTCGCCTGCATGATCCCGAGGGCTGGCTGGAGGGGGATGATGCCGCGCTGATCGCGGCCAATGATGGGTCGTTCAAACAGCATCTCGACCGTTACAAATATGCGGCGCGCTATGGGTCCGACCCGCTGGAACATCGCGCGGCCGGGATGGCGTGGCTAGGCGAACTGGAAGCCCACTTGAAGAGCCGTGCGTTTCTGTGTGGTGGGCGCAGGACTTTGGCGGACATGGCGATCTTCCCCTTTGTCCGGCAGTTTGCGGCCGCCGACCAGGCGTGGTTTGACGCACAAGCCGTGCCACGGGTGCAGACCTGGCTGCGGGGACTGATCGGGTCGGCGCTGTTCGATCGGGCCATGACGCGCAGGGCTGCATGGCAATCCGGCGATGCGGCGGTCTTTTTGTAGGGGATCCTCGCCTAACGGCGCAGGAGGAACACGGCATGCTCGGCGAACAGGTTCGCGTTGGCGTGGGTGGTTTCCTTGTCGCCCTTCAGGAACCACTGGCCATCAATCGTCCAGCCGCGCTCCTTCACCAGGGCGCGGAAATCATCGACGGTCACATGATGGATGTTGAGCGTGTCATACCATGTGTCGGGGAGCAACCGCGTCACCGGCATGCGGCCACCCCAGAGCAAAGACAGCCGACCGCGCCAATGGGCGAAATTAGGGAAGGATACGAACGCCTGGCGCCCGATCCGCAGCAGTTCGTCCACGACCAGATCGGGGCGACGCGTGGTCTGTAGCGTCTGGCTGAGGATCGCATAGTCGAAACTGGCGTCGGGATAATAGGCCAGGTCGGTGTCGGCGTCGCCCTGCACCACGGACAGGCCGCGTCCCACGGCGGCGGCGACATTATCGCCGTCGATCTCCAACCCGCGCGCATCGACCTGCTTGGCGTCACGCAGCGCCGCCATCAGTGCGCCGTCGCCACAGCCTACGTCGAGCACGCGTGCGCCTGGCGTGACGGTGCGGGCGATCAGCGCCAGATCGGGACGCAGCGCCTCGCTCATGCGCGACCGCCTTTCAGGAAGCCGTCAACGACGCGGTTGAGCTCCGGGCATTCCAGCAGGAAGGCGTCGTGGCCGAAGGGGCTGGACAGTTCGACAAAGCTCGCCTGCGCCCCGCTGGCGTTCAGCGCATGCACGATAATCCGCGATTCCGCCGTGGGATAGAGCCAGTCGGTGTCGAAGCTGACCAGGCAGAAACGCGCCCTGGACGGTGCGAACGCGGTGGCGAGGCTGCCGCCATGGTCCTCCGCAATGTCATAATAGTCCATGGCGCGGGTGATGTAGAGATAGGAATTGGCGTCGAACCGCTCGACAAAACTCAGACCCTGATGGCGCAGATAGCTTTCCACCTGAAAATCGGCGTCGAAACCGAAGGTCTTTGCGTCCCGCCCCTGAAGGCGGCGGCCGAATTTTTCGGTAAGGCCAGCCTCCGACAGATAGGTGATGTGCGCGGCCATGCGCGCGACGGCCAGACCCGCGCTCGGCACCTGCGCGTCGGCATAGTAATCGCCGCCGCGCCAGTTGGGATCTGCCATGATCGCCTGCCGCCCGACTTCATGAAAAGCGATGTTTTGTGCGCTGTGACGAGCCGTGGATGCGATGACGATGCAGCTTTCCACGCGATCGGGAAAGATGGTCGGCCAGCTCAACGCCTGCATCCCGCCCATGGAGCCGCCAATGACGGCGGCCAGACGATCGACGCCCAGATAGTCGAGCAGCAGCGCCTGAGCGCGCACCATGTCCGCGATGGTCAGCACCGGAAAACGCATTGCATAGGGTTCGCCCGTTGCCGGATCCGGGCTGGCGGGTCCGCTAGACCCCATGCAGCTGCCGATGACATTGGCGCAGATGATGAAGTGCCGCGCGGGATCGACGGGCTTGCCATCCCCCACCATGCGCCACCACCAGCCGGGCTTGCCGGTGACCGGATGATCGGACGCCACATATTGGTCGCCCGTCAGCGCGTGGCAGATGAGGATGACGTTGCTCTTGTCCTCATTCATCCGGCCATAGGTTTCATAGGCGATATCCACCGGCACAAGAGCCGCGCCGCTGTCCAGACGCAGGGGGCCGGTCAGGCGGACCTGACGGCGGAGGCCGAAACGGCTGTCATCGGATAGCGGGGCGCTGGCCATGGTGGATGGGGGCTAGGACCGTGGACGAAGGCTGTCAATCGGTGGAGGGTCGGCTGAAACGGCGCGATGGCCCTGAACAGGTCCGTTCGGGTGACGTTATGGGCCGCCTCTCCCCGACATCCAGTGCGCAGGCGAGCGGCCGGCGCGCCCCGCATGCAGCGGCGCTTTGCCTTTGGCGCGGATGGCGCTAAAGCCCGGCCCATGACGAAACCTGCTCCCAAGGAATGGATCCTCGGCATTTCGCCCTATGTGCCTGGCAAGGCGGCGGCCGATGACGGTCGCCCGCTGGTCAAGCTCAGCGCCAATGAAAATCCCCTTGGCACGAGCGAGGCTGCGCGCGCGGCGCTGGTCGCGGCCACCGCGGACCTTGCCACCTATCCCGATCCGGGCGCGGCGAAGATGCGCGAGGCGATTGCAGCATTGCATGGGCTGGACCCGGCGCGGGTGATCTACGGCACCGGTTCGGATGAACTGCTTCACATCGCCGCGAGCGCCTATGCCGGGCCGGGGGACGAAGTTCTATACGTCCATTACGGCTTTTCGGTCTATGACATCGCCACGCGGCGCGTGGGCGCGACGCCGGTGATCGCGCCGGACAGGGACTACGCAACCGATGTGGATGCACTGCTCGCCTGCGTGACGGACAGGACGAAGGTCGTCTTCCTCGCCAATCCCAACAATCCCACCGGAACGATGACACCGCGCGAAGATATTGCGCGGCTGCATGCCGCGCTGCGGCCCGACATTCTGTTCGTGCTGGATCAGGCCTATGCCGAATATCTGGACCGGCAGGAGGATGATGGCGGACTGGAGCTGGCGAAGACTGCCTCCAACGTGCTGGTCACCCGGACCTTTTCAAAGATATACGGGCTTGCAGCGGAACGGATCGGCTGGGGCTATGCCAGTGCGGGGATTATCGACGCGCTGCACCGCATCCGCGCGCCGTTCAACGTCACCACGGCGGGACAGGCGGCGGCGATCGCGGCGGTGAAGGACCAGGCATGGGTAGAGGCCAGCCGGACGCACAACCGCCAGTGGCGGCAATGGCTGGCTGATGAGGTGGCTTCGCTGTCCAACCATGGGCTTCGCGCAGTGCCCAGCAAGGCGAACTTCATTCTCATTCTGTTCGATGGAAAGCTGTCGGCCGAAGCGGCGATGAAGGGATTGTGGGACGAAGGATTCGCAACGCGCTGGCTGCCGGGCCAAGGCCTGCCCAACGGCCTGCGTATCACCATCGGTACGGAGGATCAGGTGCGCGCGGTGGCAGCGAAGCTCCGCGCAATGGCGGAGGCGGCCTGAACCATGCTGCCTTTTTCCCGCGTCACCATCATCGGCCTTGGACTGATCGGATCTTCGCTGGCGAGGGCTATCCGCGAATATATGCCGACCGTGCGGGTGACGGGGCATGATGCCGACCCCAACGTGCGGCAGATCGCGCGGGCGATCGACCTGTGCGACGATGTGACCGACACAGCCGGGGCCAGCGTGACAGACGCCGATCTGGTAGTGCTGTGCGTGCCAGTGCGGGCGATGGGCGCGGCGGCGGCAGAGATTGCCGACGACCTGCCAGCCGAGGCTATCGTGAGCGATGTGGGATCCTGCAAGGCCGATGTGCTCGCGCAATTAACAGCGGCATTGCCGGGCCGGGCGATCATCCCCGCGCATCCGGTCGCCGGCACGGAAAATAGCGGGCCGGAGGCTGGCTTCGCCAGCCTGTTCCAAGGGCGCTGGTGCATCGTCACCCCCCCGCCGATGCTGATCCGGCTGCGGTCGCGCGGGTTTCGGAACTCTGGCACCGGGTCGGTGCGGATGTGGAAATCATGGACCCGCAGCATCACGATCTGGTGCTCGCGGTGACGAGTCACTTGCCACACCTGATCGCCTACACCATCGTCGGCACGGCGAGCGATCTGGAAGATGTAACCCAGTCGGAGGTCATCAAATATTCAGCAGGCGGTTTCCGCGACTTCACCCGCATCGCCGCGTCGGACCCCACCATGTGGCGCGACGTCTTCCTGGCGAACAAGGACGCGGTGCTGGAAATGCTGCAACGCTTTTCGGAAGATTTGTCCGCGTTGCAACGGGCGATCCGCTGGAATGATGGCGACGCGCTGTTCAACCTGTTTACCCGGACCCGTGCTATCCGCCGGTCGATCATCGAACAGGGGCAGGATGATCCAAAGCCGGACTTCGGGCGGAGCCATTGATTTTTCGCGCGGTGGCGCGGCGGGCAAGGTCCAGCCTATCAAGGCCCGGCGCGAAATTGCTTGGCGCGTACCGAACTCACGCATCCGCCCCTTCGGGTCCCGGCTTGAATATTTCCGAAGGAACCGCCGCATTGAGCGCGTTGATCGCCGCATGGACGCGCGCTTCGGCCTCCCGGCGGTCCAGGCCGGTAGGGACGATTTCGCCAACCTTGTAGGTGATGGTGCCTGGCCGCTTCATGAACTTGCCGCGCGGCGACAGGCGGCCACTGTCGATCGCGATCGGCACCACAGGCATGCCGAGCAGCGAATATAGGCCTGCAAAGCCCGCGCGCAGCGGCGGCGCTTCACCGTGCGGGACGCGCGTGCCTTCAGGGAAAAGGCAGACAGCCCGCCCCTGATCGGTAGCCGCCCGCGCGGCGGCGCGCAGCGTGCGCATGGCGCTCGCCCCGGCGCTGCGCTCAATCGGGATCAGGCCGTAAAGGCGCGCGATCCGTCCCCAGGCAGGCATGTCGAGCAATTCGCGCTTGGCGGCAATGACCGGGCGATCGAACAGGCAGAGCAGATCGATCGTTTCGAACATCGATTCATGCTTGACGATATAAAGATAGCGACCCTGCGGCAGTTCACCCTCGATCCGCACCTTCTGACCCAGCAGCCAACGCGCGCAGAGGCGGTGAAAACGGCTCCATACGGTCGCAATGTGGGGCACTGCGGAAGGCAAGGGCCAAGCGGCAAGGAGCGCGCTGAACACCAGCAGCGCCGATCCGCTGTAGAAAGCCAGCATGAAGGCGAGCGAACGCAGGGCGGTAATCATGTTGTTCATCAGATCCCGACCAGCGCCGCCGCACGGCGGAGCAGATATTTGTTATATTCGCGCATCAACATGGTGAGGCTGGGACGGCTGGGCACGGCGTCATAGATGATGGTGAGGCTGCCGGGCACCGCCTGGCGCAGTTCCAGCGCCGCGCGGCGCATGTGCCAGTCCGTGGTGATCAGGCGGACAGTCTTGAAATGCCGGCGCTCCAGCCAGCGGGACGTTTCGATGGCGTTGGACCGCGTGTCGATCGCTTCGCGGCCAAGGGTGATGCAGCAGGAGAAAAGCCGCTCCGGCGCGTCATATTGGGCGGCGAGTTCAGACGGACGGACAGAACGATCGACGCCGGAAATCAGCATCCGCTTGGCCGCGCCCTCCTGAAGCAGCACAAGCCCCCGATCAATGCGGCCCGCGCCGCCGGTCAGAACGACGATGGCGTCTGTCGGGCGGCCGTCGAGCGGCTGGGGCAGGAAGATGGCGAACCAGGCAAAGCCCAGCATCCAAGCGAGCAGCGTCACGGCGATGAGGCGTACAATCACAGCAGTTGGCCCAGGGACCGCAGCACGGTCCAGCGCGCGGCCAGCGTCGAGAGCAACACGCCCCCGACGGGCAGGGCGGCGAGGACCAGCCAACTGCTCCACGGCAGGCTGATCGCCGCCAGCAGGTCTGAACCAGTGGCGGCAAGGCGCGTGCCGAGCAGGATGATGACGAGCAGGGCCGTGACGAACCCCAAAAGCCCGCCGAACAGCGCATCAAGGCCGATGCGACGCTGGAACAGGCGCGCGATCTGCACATCGGTTGCCCCCATCAGGTGCAGCACGTCGATCGTCCCGCGATGGCTATCATGCGCGGCGCGCGCCGCCAGCACGACGATCGCGGCGGTGGCGAGCGCCATCAGCAGCACTATGCCCACTGCGAGCCCGCCGAGCGCCGCCAGCAGGCGGGCAAGCGGTCGAAGAAAGGATGCATGGTGTTCTACACGGATCTGGGGCGAAAGGGCGGCAAGGGCGCGGCCAATCCGCTGAACCTGAACATCGGTGGCTCCCGGCTTCAATTCGACGTCGATCAAAGCGGGAATTGGCAAATCGCCACTGGCGGCGTCCTGACCCAGCCAGGGACGAATCTGCTCCGCGAGAGCAGTGGGATCGACGGGACTGACGCTCTGCACATCGGGTGATTTGCGCAGCAATCGCGCCGCCTCTCCGCTCAGTGCCTCGCGCCGGTCGGCATTCGCTTCGACGATCTGCACGGTCGCTCGCCCGGCAAGGTCTGCGCCGACCGATTGCACGGCAGCGCCAAGGCCGAGTCCGGCGGCAGCGGCAAGAACCGTCAGGAACATCATGATCGCTATGACCCAGGGCATGGGTCCGGCAACGCGGCCTTCGGGCAGCAGACGGTTGCGCGCAGCAGCGGCGGCGCGGCGGTCTGCGCCGGTCATGACGCCGCCATGCCCTGAGGACGGGGGGATAGCGCAGCGATCCGGTGGGATCGGAAAGCCGCCCCTTGTCCAGCCGCATCATCTGCGCACCCTCCACCTGACCGATCAGCGGCAGATCGTGCGTGGCGACGACGATGGTCGTGCCCAGGCGGTTGAGCGCCTCGAACAGGGTCAGCAGGCGGCGGGCCATGTCCGCATCGACGTTACCCGTGGGCTCGTCGGCGACGAGGATTTCGGGCCGGGCGATGACGGCACGGGCGATGGCCACGCGCTGCTGCTCACCGCCCGACAGCGTTGCCGGGCGCGCCTGGCCACGATCGCCCAGGCCCACCCAGTTGAGCATTTCCGAAACCGATGCGTCGATCTCGCTTTCGGCCATGCCTGCGACGCGCAACGGCAGCGCGATATTGTCGTAGGCGGACAGGTGCGAGACCAGCCGGAAATCCTGGAATACGACGCCGATGCGACGGCGGAAGCCCGGCAGGCGCTTGCGGGGAAGCGTCACCACATCCTCGCCGAACAGGCGGATGACGCCCCGGCTGGGACGTTGGGCAAGATACAGCAGCTTGAGCAGCGAGGTTTTGCCAGCCCCCGACGCGCCGGTCAGGAAATAGAAACCGCCGCCATGCAGGGAGAAGCTGACGTCGGACAGCGTCTCGCTGTCCAGACCATAGCGCAGGCCGACATTTTCGAACTGTACGATTGCCGACATGCCTCAATGAATGCGCCTGCGCGCTCCCTTTTGCCCCCGTAGCGATAGCCATGGCACAGCGGGCAGGCAGGCGTAAAGCCCAAGCGGCGGAAACCGCCGAGTCGCGGCATCTCTGCACTGCCCCTTCAATGCCGCTTGCCCTCGAGTCCAAGCCGTGCCTATGAAGCGTCATGATCCTGGTGTGTCCCAATTGCGCCACGCGCTATATTGTGCCGGACAGCGCCGTCGGCCCCAATGGCCGCCAGGTTCGCTGCGCCTCGTGTAAACATAGCTGGTTCCAGGAGGGGTCGGCGCTTGCGCCTCGCGAAGAAGCCGTGGCTCTTGCCGAGGCGCCAGCCGAAACGGTGGCGCCAACCCCGCCGCCCTCGCCTGTCGTGACTCCATCTCCGCAAGCTGCTCCGTCGCCAGTGCCCGCGCCGGTGATGCCCGATCCTGTCGCAGCAGAGCCTGTGGCCGAACCGGTCATGGCAGCCCCGATCAAGCCGGTTCAATCAGCGCCGGCATCGCCGCCCCAAAGCGACTATCGTTATGATGACGTTTATGGGCGCGGGCGGGACGATGTCGAGGAAAGCAGTGCTGCCCCCGTCAAGCCGAGGCGCAATCGCCTGAAGCTGTGGACCTATGCCGCCATCCTCTTCTGCCTGGTGATCGGGGGCGTCGGCGGCGCGCTCTGGTATTTCGGGACGCCCAGCTGGGCCATCAATCTGGGCCTGGTCGCTGACGAAGGCGATCCCGACCTGCTATTCTACCTGTCGAAGCCCGCCGAACGGCGCAAGCTGCCCACTGGCGAGGAATATTTCGCCTTTGGCGCGCGGATCGTGAACAGCGGCAAGCAGACCCTGCCGGTGCCGCCCGTGCTGGTGCAACTGCGCGACCAGCAGAACCGTCTGGTGTTCAGCTGGACGACGAAGGCGGACCGCAACAGCCTGAAACCCGGCGAGGAAGCGTCGATCAATGAAAGCCGGATCGACATTCCGAAAAATGCCGAGAATCTTTCGCTGACTTTTGTTCAGTAACGCCCGGCCCCAATCTCCGTTCGCCCTGAGCCTGTCGAGCCGCAGGCGACCGCAGGTCAACGGCGCGCGTGGGCTTCGACAGGCTCAGCCCGAACGGATGTTATTTACGGATAGCTGACCGTCTTCGGTCGGCCCTGCGGGATGGGGATGAATTCCTGATCGTCGCCCGGGATCAGCGGAAAGCGCATAGCTTCCCAATCCTCGCGCGCCTGAAACAGGCGGTCCTTGCTGGACGACACGAAATTCCACCAGACATGGCGCGGCGTCCTGAAGGCTTCGCCGCCACAATAGATCACGCGGCCGCCATCGACGCTCATCAGCGTGGCGCGGGTGCCGGGGCGCAGCACATAGAGGGTCTGCGGCAGCAAGGCGACGCCATCGAGCGCCGCGTCGCCGCCCGCCACATAGATGGCCCGCTCGTCGGCATCCCTATCGATCGGCACACTGCCGCCGGGCGACAGCTGGATGTCGGCATAGATGGTGTCGGCATAGGTGGTGACGGGAGAGGTCGCGCCCCACAGGCTGCCCATGATGACGCGGGCGCTGGCGCGGCCGCAGTCGATGACGGGCAATCCGCCTTCGCTGACATGTTCAAAGGCCGGGGCCACTTCCTCCACTCCATCCGGCAGCGCGAGCCAGGTCTGGATGGCGGACAGCTTGCTTTCCTTCGCCCGGTCGCCGTCGGGCGACCGTTCGGAATGGACGATGCCGCTGCCCGCCGTCATCAGGTTGACCGCTCCCGGCTCGATCAGTTGCTCCGTACCCAGCGAATCCCGATGCAGGAATGCGCCTTCGAACATATAGGTGACGGTCGCGAGATTGATGTGCGGATGCGGGCGCACGTCGATGCCCTGCCCCGCGCCGATTTTTGCAGGTCCGGCCTGATCGAAAAATATGAACGGTCCCACCATCGTCCGGCCGGGGGCAGGAAGCGAGCGGTGGACGCGAAAATCACCCAGGTCGTGGGTCGTAGGCGTAATGGTCTGGATAACGAGATCGTCTAGGATCATGGGGATTCCCTTCATTCGCCGGGGGCACGCGCCTTGATGGCAAGGGCATGCACTTTTTCGCGCAGCAGATCGGCGAGCGCCGTGTTCACAAGGCGCTGGCGCGCAACGCGGTTCTTGCCCGTGAAATCGGCCGAAACGATCTCCACCGTGAAGTGGCTTTCGCCCGATCCGTCATGTCCCGCATGACCGCGATGCTTTTCGCTGTCGTCGATCACGGCGAGATGCTCTGGCGACAAGGCGGCGCGCAGCCGATCCTCGATCTCTGTGGCCACCGGGCCTTTCAGTTGAGTGCTCATAACTCCTATATAGGACCTTTCTTCCACCTTGCATCAGGGCAATCTTGTCTACCGACCCCTTCTCGACCCGCCGTTTCAACCGTTTTCACGGCCGCGTGGAAAGCGACCGCTCCTGCGCTGTCGATGGCTGCGTCGAGCCGGGCGAGTTCCGCGCACCGCCGCTGGAAGGCTCGCGGTCAAACCATGAGGGCCCGCAGTGGCGCTGGCTGTGCCTTGATCATGTGCGCCAGTTCAACCAGGGCTATAATTTCTTCACCGGCATGAGCCCGGACGAGATCGCGGCCGCTCAACGCCCCTATGCGGGATGGGAGCGCGAGACCCGCGCCTTTGCCGCCAACGGGGCCAGCCCGCCGCCGCGCTGGTCCGATTTCCAGGACCCGCTCGACGCTATTGGTGCGAAGTTCAAGGAGCGGATGGCAAAGGCCCGCAGCGACAACCAGATGCGACAGGACGGCAAGTTCCTGTCTAACGAGGATCGCAAGGCGCTTGCCATCATGGGCCTTGGCATCGACGCGGATCGCAAGGCGTTGCGCCAGCGTTACACTGAACTGCTACGCCGCTATCATCCCGACCATAATGGCGGTGATCGCAGTCATGAAAGCGCCTTGCTGGGGGTCATCGAAGCCTATGGCCTTCTGCGCAAGGCGCCTGCCTTCGCCTGAACAGGCCAATCCATGCAAAGGGGCCGCTTGATCGGCGGAGAAGGAGGCCCCACTCTATCGACATGCCCTTCCCCGATCGTTTAGGGGCTGGAAGCGACATGACCAGAAAGATCAGGAAATGACCGACATTCCCAACGTCCAGCCCGATACCCGTGCCGAAACGCTGCTTGCCGCGCCCGACCGCGAAGTGGATGCGCGCGAAATGTTCGGCGTGGACGTCGATCTCAAGATCCCGGCCTTTTCCGAAGCCGACGAGCGGGTGCCAGACCTTGACCCCGCCTATGTGTTCGACCCGGATACGACGCTGGCGATCCTGGCGGGCTTTGCCTTCAACCGGCGCGTCCTGGTGCAGGGCTATCACGGCACCGGCAAGTCCAGCCATATCGAACAGATCGCCGCGCGGCTGCGCTGGCCCTGCATCCGAATCAATCTGGACGCGCATATCAGCCGTATCGACTTGGTCGGCCGCGACGCCATCGTGCTGAAGGATGGCCAGCAGGTGACAGAATTCCGCGAAGGGCTGCTGCCTTGGGCGTTGCAGCGGCCGGTCGCGTTGGTATTCGACGAATATGATGCGGGCCGTCCGGACGTGATGTTCGTGATTCAGCGCGTGCTGGAAGCCGATGGCAAGATGACTCTGCTCGACCAGAACCGGGTCATCCGCCCGAACCCATGGTTCCGCCTGTTCGCGACCGCCAATACGGTTGGCCTGGGCGATACGACCGGCCTTTATCACGGCACGCAGCAGATCAACCAGGGCCAGATGGACCGCTGGAACCTGGTGGTCACGCTGAACTATCTGCCCGCCGCGACCGAGGCTCAGATCGTCCTCGCCAAATCGGGCGAATATGATCATGAGGGCGGGCGCAAGGAAGTCGAGAACATGATCAAGGTGGCGGAACTGACCCGCCAGGGCTTTATCAATGGCGACATCTCAACCGTCATGAGCCCGCGCACCGTCATCAGCTGGGCGCAGAATGCGCTTATCTTCAAGAATGTCGGCTTCGCCTTCCGCCTGTCCTTCCTCAACAAGTGCGATGAGGCAGAGCGGGCGCTGGTGGCGGAATATTATCAGCGCGTGTTCGGCAAGGATCTGCCGGAGAGCGTCGCGCACCGGGCGGCGTGACGGCCATGATCGTCGTCGAACGCATCGCACCTGATGGCAGCGCGCACCGGATCAGCATCCGTGGACACGAGCTGATCGCCGACATGACCGCGCCGGACGGGCTTGATGAAGGGCCTGATCCGCACGACCTGTATGATTCGGCGCTGGGCGCGTGCAAGGCGATGACGATGCTCTGGTATGCACAGCGCAAGGGCATCCCGGTCGAAGGCATTCATGTCGGCGTGATCCGTGACGCAAGTCAGGAACGGGACGGCATATACAAGCTGACCACGCGCATCGCGCTGAGCGGTCCGATGACCGATGAACAGCATGATATGCTGATCGGCGTGGCGGCGCGCTGCCCGGTCCACAAGCTGATGAGCGAAGTGGAGACGCAGATCGAAACCATCGCCGTCCCGCGCGTGGGCGAAGGCGAACGGCCGTGAACGGCGCGACCACCGACATATCCGACAGCCGCTACCTCGGGCTGGCAAGCGCATTCAACCTGCGCGACTTTGGCGGCTATGCGACGGCGGATGGAAGGAGCGTCCGGCGCGGAATGCTTTACCGATCAGGGACGATGGCGCTTCTGAACGATGCGGACGCGCAGCATCTGCGCTCGCTCGGTATCCAGGCGATCTGCGATTTCCGGCGCGGAAATGAACGGAGCGCCGAACCGACCGTCTGGCACGGCCCGCATGTCGATTATTTCTGCCGCGATTATGACGAAAGCAGCGGCATCCTTGGCGAAATGCTGAAACGTAGGGATGCGACGCCAGAGGATATGCGGCAGGCGATGCTGGCTCTTTATCGCGCCATTCCGCTCGACCATGCCGACTCCTATCGCGCGATGTTCGCGCAGATCGCGGGCGGCAGGGTGCCGATCCTGATCAATTGTTCGGCGGGCAAGGATCGAACCGGCGTCGGCGCGGCGCTGATCCTGGCGGCGCTTGGCGTTCCGCGTGAAACAATCCTGGCGGATTATCTGCTCACCAACGAGCATGCGGACTGGGACTGGCTGCTGAGCCAGCGCGACACGCTGGTGGCTCGCGCCCGCCGCGTCCGTGGCGATGTGCTGGCGCCGCTGTTAACCGTGGACGTCGATTATCTCGACTGCATGTTTGCCGCCTTGGACAAGCAACATGGCGGCACCACGGGCTATCTGACGAGCCTGGGGATCGATCCGGCCGCGCGCGAAGCTCTGCGTAACAGATTGCTCGACTAATGGCTGAACGGTCTCCCCTCGACGCCTTCAAGGATGTGTTGTCCGGCGCGGCGCGCTCGATCGCGCGCGATGCGGAGGTGGAGGTCGGCTTTACGGCTGACGCGCCGCATATGGCTGGCAAAGCGATCAAGGTGCCAACGCCGGGCCGCAACCTGCCCGCCGATCAGGTGGCGCTCGCCCGTGGGTTTGCGGACGCCAATGCGTTGCGCCTGCGGCATCATAATCTGCGCATGCATAATGCGGCAGCGCCTGCCGACGCCACCGCCCGCGCCGTCTATGACGCGGTCGAACAGGCGCGGGTCGAGGCGATCGGCGCGCGGGCGATGGAGGGCGTGCGCGCCAACCTCAATCACGCGCTGGAACTGCGGCTGCGGTCGGACCCGCTGCGGCGGGCACGTTCAGCCGACGAAGTGCCACTGTCCACCGCGCTGGCGCTGAAGGTACGCGAGCGGCTGACCGGGCAGGAAATACCCAAGGACGCGGCCGGCGGCATGGCGATGGTGGACGCGTGGATCGAGGAAAAGGCGGGCGCCGACCTTGACGCCCTGGCCATGGCGATCGACGACCAGCGCACGTTCCAGAAGCTTGCCCAGGCGATGCTGGAGCATCTGCAGCTGGTCGAAAGCGACGTACCGCCCGAAACGGAAGAGGAGGACCCGCAAGAAGGCGAGGACGAGGAAGAGCAGCAGGAAGAAGGCGACTCCGGCGAAGAGGAGTCAGGCGACAGCGATATGAACGCCGAGGCCCGCGCCGAAGACAAGGGCGGCGACACCGAGGACGGCGAAACCGAATATAGCGACGATTTCGACGCCGACAGCGATGAAGGCGCCGACGATATGGGCGATGAAGGCATGATGCCGGTCCGCCCGAACCGGCCGCTGTCCGACCTGCCGCCCGGTTTCGACTACAAGCCCTATACGACCCGGCATGACGAGGTGGTGACCGCTGACGACCTGTGTGACGAGGATGAGCTCAATCGCCTGCGCGGGTTTCTCGACCAACAGCTTGTCAGCTTGCAGGGCGCGGTAACAAAGCTGGCAAACCGGCTGCAACGGCGGTTGATGGCGCAGCAGTCCCGCTCCTGGGATTTCGACCAGGAAGAGGGCTTGCTCGACGCAGCGCGCCTGGCGCGAATCGTGATCGATCCGACGCGCTCCCTGTCTTACAAGGTTGAGCGGGACACCGAATTTCGCGACACGGTGGTCACGCTGCTGATCGACAATTCGGGATCCATGCGGGGGCGGCCGATTTCAATCGCAGCGATCAGTGCCGACATCATGGCGCGTACGCTGGAACGCTGCGGGGTCAAGACCGAGATATTGGGCTTTACCACCCGCGCCTGGAAAGGGGGCCAGAGCCGCGAGGACTGGCTGGCTGCCGGGCGGCCGCCAATGCCGGGGCGGCTGAACGACCTGCGGCATATCATCTACAAAAAAGCCGATGAGCCGTGGCGTCGGGCGCGCAGGAATCTGGGCCTGATGATGCGCGAGGGGCTGCTGAAGGAAAATATCGACGGTGAGGCGCTGCTTTGGGCGCATAGCCGATTGATCGCCCGCAACGAAGAACGCCGCATCCTGATGGTGATTTCCGACGGTGCGCCGGTCGATGATTCGACGCTGTCGGTCAACAGCGGCACCTATCTGGAGCGGCACTTGCGGCAGGTGATCGAGTGGATCGAGAATCGGTCGCCCGTCCAGCTCGTGGCTATCGGCATCGGTCATGACGTCACCCGCTATTACAGGCGCGCCGTCACGATCATGGATGCCGAGCAGTTGGGCGGCACGATGGTCGAACAGCTCGCTGGACTGTTCGACGAGGATTGAAAGCCCGCCTGGGGCACCCAATCTCGAACAGATATTCTTCAGGAGATTTTTATGAGCGTCGCCTTTCGCCGCGAAAGCGATGAGGAGCATCTGGAGCCCACCTTCGAAATCCCGCTGCCGCCCGGTCCCAATTGGGTTACGCAGCGCGGGCTTCGCCTGACGCGCGAAAAGGTCGAGGCGCTGGAAGCCGCCGAGACCGCCGACATGACGGAGGATGAGGCGAAGAAGCTGAAGCGCGAGTTGCGTTACTGGCGCACCCGGCTGGCGACGGCGGAACTGCGTCCGGTGCCGGATGGAGAAGCCGTGGCCTTTGGGACGCGCGTGGCCTACCGCCTCAATGGCCAGGCGAAGACCATATATATTGTCGGCGATGATGAAGCGGATCCCAATGATGGGCGTATCAGCTTCTCTTCACCCCTCGCCCGCGTAATGATGGATGCCGAAGCCGGCGAACAGCTGGATTTCGGAGGGACAGAGAACTCCGTCGAGATATTGTCGATCAGCCCTATCGAGGAGGCCTGATCGCTTTCATGCGCGCGGAGGGAGCCGGGCTCTATCCCGGGCCCTCCGCGTCAAACTGCTGATCAGGCGTTCCGGCCTGCTTCGAAAAGGAACCAGGCCCGCTCTTCGGCCTGGTCCGTCCAGTCGTCGATGACGCCTTCGGTCGCATTATCGCCTGCCTCGGTGGCCGCGCTCTTGGCGGCGCGCAGGGATTCCACGAGCCGCAGATTATCCTCGCGCAGTTCGTTCAACATATCGCCGGCGCTGACATAGTCCGCGTCATTATCCGCGATCGATTGGTGTCGGCCAATATCACCCACGGAACGCAACGTCGTATTCCCGGTCTTGCGCACACGCTCGGCGATCGCGTCGGTCGTGGCCAGTATCTGCGTCGCCTGCTCGTCGAACATCAGATGATAATCCCGGAAATGCGGGCCGGACACATGCCAGTGGAAATTCTTGGTCTTGAAATACAGCGCATAGCTGTCCGCCAGCACGCCGTTAAGCGCCTGAGCCACTGATTTGGTGGCGTTGCTGCGCAGGTCCGTGGGGGTTTTGAGGTCGGGGGCTGTCATGCTGTGCTCCTGGCTCATCAGATTGGTTTCGGGAGTATAATGATCTGATGCCGATATGGTGCCATGACCATCTGCGAATTTCCTGCTGAAATCCTCGTTCAGTCTGATGCAGCCCCTCGATCAGACCAGCCGCAGCGCAGTGACGGCGAGCGTAACCGCCAAAATCAGGGTCAGCGCACCGCCGCCATAACGAATGGCGCGAACAGGCAGGACTTTCAGCAGGCGATCCCGCAGCAGCACGGCCGGAACCAGCGCAGCCATCACGCCTATCGCGCCCCCAGTAGCGGCAAGGACAGGATCAGCGGTGCGCGTAGCTATCCCCAGAATCAGGAATTGCGATCCGTCGCCGAAACCGAGGATGAATAGACCCAGCGCACTCGTCAAAAACGGGCCGGTGGGCCATTGGTCCAGCGGATCGGGCTGCCTCACCCGCCAGAACAGGCCAAGGCCAAGGAAAAGCAGGGCGAGGGCGAGGAACAGCAGCCGGGCGTCGGCGCCCAGCATCGGCGCAAGGAAGGCGCCAGCGGCTGCGGCAATGGCGGCGTTCGCGACGACGGCCACCAGCACCCCCGCGATGATCGCGCCGTCCCGTCCAAAGCGGGCGGCAAGCGCCATGACCAGCAGCTGATTCCTGTCACCTATTTCCGCCAGGAAGCATCCGAGCAACGTGGTCAGCAATGCATCCATAAGCGCCGGTCGTGCGCGTCAGAGAGAAAGCGAGGATCCGGCCACTGCGGCCGGCTTGACCGCGATAGTCATGGGAATGACCTGCGCATCGGGCATCTCTGCGGCGATGGCGTCACGCATCAGGTCGAGATAGGACAGGATGACCGGCCCGGTTCCCTGAAGGGAAAGAGCGGACTGAAGCGTGTCGGCCAGACCTTCTACGCTGTCGATCTGATAGGCGCGGGCGACATGACGTATCTGGTCCACTTCATCTCGCAGCCGTACAAGACTGACATGCCCCCGCTCGCCGGCGAGGCCGTCTACACGGCGCAGCAAGTCTGCAAGAATGGCCAGCATCGGATCATGTCGCATGGGAAGTCTCCCCCTATCCTGTCGCTCCGATGGCATCATGCAACGGAACGGGTTAAGGCCACGTAAAGTCTAGCATGACGCGCCGGCCCTCCCCACGTGCGCCTTGACATTATCCCGAATCTCCCTCATGGGCGGCTGCTGAAACGGGGCGGCCCTTTTTCGAAAGAATTGGGGGGCCGCTTTTCTTTTTCACGATATTTACGACCAGGAACCAGGGCCATGGCCAAGCCAGCAACCGTCAAGATTCGCCTCGTCAGCTCGGCTGACACCGGCTTCTTCTATGTTACCAAGAAGAATCCGCGCACGAAGACCGAGAAGCTGAGCTTCCGCAAATATGACCCGGTCGTGCGCAAGCATGTCGAGTTCAAGGAAGCAAAGATCAAGTGATCTGACGGCGGGTTCGCCCGCCTCGGCGATTTGATCGGCTGAAAGAAGAGGCCCACCCAGTAAGGGAGCGGGCCTTTCCTTGTTGCGTGCGGCCTCTGTACCCTTGCGGTTCGGAACTTCCGGGAGCCCGATATGCGGGCTTCCCGGAACCGCCCGAACCGAAGGCGGGGCGACGATCAGTTGCCGACCGGCTGGTCGTCGGTCCGCGTAATCACGACGGTCGATGAACGCGCCACTTCTCCCGCGACAGGCCAGTTGCCCGTGGGATGCTGGATGTTGACGAAGAAGGTTTTGAGGTCGGGCGTATAAGCAAGGCCGGTGACCTCGCAGCCCAACGGACCCACCAGGAAGCGCTTGGACTGCTTGCTGGTCTGATCCACATAGAACATCGCATTGTGGCCAAAGGCCTGGTCGATGGTGGTCCCGGTCACGCCCGAATTACCGGGCACGCTGTGGTCGGTCTGGACCCAGAGGCGGCCCTGGGGATCGATACGGATGCCGTCGGGGCTGGAGAATGTATCGCCATTGATGTCGCCCACCAGGTTGGCGCCGCCCGAAGCGAGGCTGGGATCGCCCGCCAGCAGGAAAATCTCCCAGGTGAAGCTGGTCGCCAGGGGCGAATCATTCTGTTCCTTGAACTTGATGATGTGGCCATGAAGATTGCGGGTGCGCGGGTTGGCGGCGTCCGCGACCTGACGGCCGCTGTTGTTCGTAAGCGTGCAGTAGACCGCGCTGTTGTCCGGCGCGACCGTCAGCCATTCAGGGCGGTCCATGACGGTGCCGCCCGCAACGCGCGCAGCGGCTTTCGTGTTGATGAGCACATCCGCCTGGCTGTTGAAATCAACTATGACAGGCGTGGGAGGCGTCGTGCTCTGGCTGACATTGCCGGGGTCGGACGCGCCGGGAAGCAGGCCGTTTTGACCCTGCACCAGCGCACGCCATTCGCCCGTGCCGTCGGCGTTGAACCGCGCGACGTAGAGCGTGCCATAATCGAGCAGCTCGGTATTGGCCGCCCGGTTTGATGCGCTGTAGGCGCGATCGGGCACGAATTTGTAAATGCAGCCCGGCGTAGCGTCATCGCCCATGTAAAAGGCCGTACGACGGTCGCTGTCGGCCATGTACGCAGCATTTTCATGGGCGAATCGGCCCATGGCGGTGCGCTTGGTCGGCGCGGCCAATTCCTGATAGGGATCGATCTCGACAACCCAGCCGTAATTTTGCTCAGGCTGCGTCGGATCGAGGTAATTGTCGGTCGATTCCTCACAGGTCAGGTAGGTGTCCCAGGGCGTGCGGCCCGAGGCGCAGTTGTTCAGCATGCCCTTGATGGTGCCGGACAACTGGCCAGCGGCGGGGCCGCCCGCGCGATAGCTGCTGTTGCCGGTGTAGCGCTTGTTGAAGGTCGATCCGGCCTTGACCGCCCATTTCCCGTCAGAACCCTTGGCCACTTCGACGACCGAAATACCGACCGCCGAAAGCGCCAGCGCCTTCTGATCCGCCGTGGCGGTCGCGGCATCATAGCTGCCCGAAAACAGGATGTTGACGTCCGGATATTCATGGTTGATGGCCAGCAGGCCGCCGACATTGGCGTCCGTGCCCGACAGCGCAAAATATTCCATGCCGTCATGATTGCCGCCGGCCCATTTTTCGGCGTCTGCGGGTGTCGGGAAGCTGCCCGAATAGGCAGTGCCCGCCTCGACCGAATCACCAGCCTTCAGCAGCACATCGACGGTGTAGCCAGTGGGCACGGTGACCGTGTCATTCTGGTTCGCGGCGACCGGGGCGAAGGCGATGGCATAGCTGGGCGCGGGCGTCGGGGTCGGCGTGGGGCTGGGCGAGGGCGTCGGCGACGCAGAGGCGTCATCATCGTCACAGGCAGCCAACGCACCGAGCATCGGCAGCATGGAAAGGCCAAACAGGCCGTTCTTCAGGACGGAACGGCGACCGGGATTGGCGGCAACGATAGCCTCCAGGCAATTGTCGCCAGCGTCGATCTTGGGCTCGGCAGCGCGAAATGGCGCGCGCGCCTCGTCGGTGAGGTGAGACATGGATATACCCTTTTGCGGATCGGACTGGCGACGAGATGCCGCGCCCTTGCCACCGGACTTGGCAGGACTGCGTGAAATCACCGCTTCATTTGAAGGACATAGCCATGAAATGCCGATGACGGTCTTGTGACGACCATCGCCCCCCGCCCTATAGCAGGGCGTTCACCTGCTCGATAAAGCGAAGCACGGAGATAGGTTTCGATACATAGGCTTGCGCCCCTGCGCCGCGTATCCGGTCTTCGTCTCCTTTCCCGGCATAGGCGGTGACGGCCATGATGGGCACCGGGGCCAGCCGGGGATCTCGCTTCAACGATATGATGAGGTCAAGGCCGCTGACATGGGGCAGGTGGATGTCGGTGATCACAAGGTCGGGACGGAACTCCAGCGCCTGCGCCACGACGTCGCGGCCATCGCGCAGCGGCAACACATCATGGCCGTGCGCGCGCAGCAGATCGCAAAAAAGTTTGAGATTGAGTTCGTTGTCCTCGACAACGAGCACGCGCTTTGCCACCAGTCACCCGCGTTCAATGATGCGCATTTGAAAGCGCGCTGATACAACTGCCCCTTGCCGAGAATCAATCATGCGTCCCGAACATCCCGATGGCAAGCAGCAAGCCCCGGCCAATGGTGAAGAAGCCGGCACGCTGGCGCTGATGGCGCTGGCCTGGACCCTGAATGACGAACGGCGGGCAGAGCGGCTGCTGGCGCTGACGGGCCTGGACGCCGACGCGCTGCGGGCGGGGATCGGTAACCCGGCGACGCTGAGAGCGGTACTCGAATTTCTCGCGGACCACGAGCCGGACCTGATCGGCTGCGCCGATGCGCTGGGCATCGAGCCCACGGCCCTGGTCGCTGCCAGGTGGGAGTTGGGCCGATGAGCCGACCCTTGATCATCACCGATTGCGACGAAGTGCTGCTGCACATGGTCGTGCCCTTCCGCGAATGGCTGGACGAGCATCATGACGTCCATTTCGACATGCGCGAGCGCGGCTTTGCCGAGGCGCTGCGCCACAAGGACAGCGGCATCCCGCTGGAACGCGAGCTGGTATGGCAGCTGCTGGTGGGCTTTTTCGACACGGAGATGCACCGGCAAAAGCCGATATCGGGCGCAGTGGAGGCGATAGCCCGGCTGTCGCGCATCGCCGACGTCGTTGTACTCACCAATATAGGGCAAAGGCACCACGAGCAGCGCGTTGCGCAACTGGCGACGCATGGACTGGATTTCCCGGTTCACTGGAATCACGGACCGAAGGGACAGCCTCTCGCCGCGATCGTGCAGGAACGCCGTGCGCCTGTCGCCCTTTTCATCGACGATCTGGCCGAACATCATCAATCAGTCGCACAGCATGCGCCGGGCGTATGGCGCCTGCACATGGTCGGTGAGCCGGAGATCGCGGGAGAAATAGACGCTGCCCCGTTCGCCCATGCGCGTATCGATGATTGGGCATCCGCCGAAGCATGGATAGCCGCGCGCATGGGTGAAGGCCCCGCCCCTTTCAAACCTTGATCAATCCGATGGAGCCACTGCATGAGTATTGAAGCCCGCATCGCCGAACTCGGCATCACCCTTCCGCAAGCCGCCGCACCCGTCGCCGCCTATGTCGCGACGGTAGAGGCCAACGGCCTGCTGCATATCTCTGGCCAGATTTCGCTGTCCGACGGCCAGTTGATGACGGGCCGCCTTGGCGAAGATCGGGATCTGGACTTTGGCGTCAAGGCGGCACGTGCCTGCGGGCTCAATCTGGTCGCCCAGATGAAAGCCGCGCTCGGCAGTCTCGATCGGGTCGAGCGGATCGTTAAGCTGGGCGCCTTCATTTGCAGCGCGCCGAGCTTTACCGATCAGCCGAAGGTCGCCAACGGCGCGTCCGAATTGATGGTCGAGATTTTTGGAGAGGCAGGAAAGCACACGCGCAGCGCGGTCGGCGTCCCCGTACTGCCGCTTGGCGCAGCGGTCGAAATCGACGCGGTCGTCCTTGTCCGGCCCGCGGCCTGACCTTTCCTTCCTGACCGCCCGGCCCTTCGCCCACCGCGGGCTGCATGGGCCGGGGATCAGCGAAAATGGCATGGCCGCCTTTCGCGCCGCCGCCGCGCAAGGCTATGGTATCGAATGTGACGTTCGGCCCAGCCGGGACGGCGTAGCGATGGTCTTTCATGACGCGGGCCTGCTGCGGATGACCGGCGCTGACGGGCAGCTTTCTGATTTTTCGGCGGAAATGCTGGACCGGATACAGCTGAACGACGGCAGTTACATTCCCCGGCTGGATGCGTTGCTGCGATTGTGCGGATCAAGCCTACCGCTGCTGATTGAACTCAAGGTGATTGGTCGCCGCGTTGGACCGCTCTGCGCCGCCGTCGCCCGTGATCTGGCGCGCCATCCCACAGCCTTGGCGGCGGTCATGTCCTTCAACCCCGTCGCCATGCGCTGGTTCGCACGGCGCATGCCCCAAACCTTGCGAGGATTGGTCGTGACGGAACAGGGCGCACAGGGGTGGCGCGGCGCCGCTCGCCGTGGCCTTGCACTTTGGGTGGCGAAACCCGATTTTGTCGCTTGTGACATTCGCGACCTTCCTTCTCCCTTGGCAAACCAGGCTCGCAAACAAGGAATGGCCGTGCTGACATGGACCGTCCGTACGAAAGATGACCGGGCCACTGCGGCGGCGCACGCCGATCAAATCATATTCGAGGTTCCGCGTGACTGAATGCACGGCGCGCGTCGTCGGGGGCGTAGCGGATGTCCCCCGCGACCAGTGGGATGCCTGTGCCGGGACCCGCAATCCCTTCATGAGCTGGGATTTTCTGGCCGCGCTGGAACGATCAGGCAGCGTCGGCCCCGGCACCGGATGGCAGCCCTTGCCGCTGCTGATCGACGGCGCCGATGGACGGGTTGCAGCCGCCGCGCCGCTCTATGGCAAAACGCATAGCCATGGCGAATATGTGTTCGACCATGGCTGGGCCGACGCATGGGAACGGGCGGGCGGGCAATACTACCCCAAGATTCAGCTCGCCGCGCCCTTTTCGCCCGTTCCCGGCCCCCGACTGTTGCTGCGCGATCAGGCGCTCGCCCCGGCGCTGATCGCGGGCATAGAGACGCTCGTGGAGCGAAACCATTTGTCGTCCGCCCACGCAACCTTCATCGAACCGGATCAGGCGCCGCTTTTCGAGGCGGCGGGCTGGCTGATTCGCGAAGACAGCCAGTTTCACTGGGTCAATCGCGGCTATAAGGATTTCGACGATTTCCTCGCGACATTATCCAGCGCCAAGCGGAAAAATATTCGCAAGGAGCGGGCGAGGGCTGTCGAGGGGCTGGAAATCGTTCATCTGACTGGCAGCGATCTCGATGAAACGCACTGGGACGCCTTCTGGCAATTTTATCAGGATACCGGGGCTCGCAAGTGGGGACGGCCCTATCTCACCCGATCCTTTTTTTCGATGCTGGGCGAAAACATGGCCGATCGCGTGCTGCTGATGCTGGCGAACAGGCAGGGCAGGCCGATCGCCGGAGCGCTGAACCTGATCGGCGCGGATGCCCTCTATGGCCGCTATTGGGGCTGCGTTGAGGATGTGCCCAATCTGCATTTCGAGCTATGCTATTATCAGGCGATCGACGCCGCCATCGCGCGCGGCCTGTCGCGGGTAGAGGCTGGCGCGCAGGGCAGTCACAAGCTGGCGCGCGGTTATGGGCCTGAACCCACCTATTCCGCGCATTTCCTACCCAATCCATCGTTCCGACGGGCGGTGGCGGATTTTCTGGCGGCAGAACGAACGGGCGTTCAGCGCGACCGCATCTGGCTTTCCGAACGCGCGCCCTTTCGCAAGGACGGCTGACGTTTCAGGCGGCGCGCAACTGGGTCGATGCGATCCACGCGCGGGCCTGGCGCTGGGCTTCGGCAATTTCGCGCGCGGTCATCTCCTCGGCGATCTCAGCCCGCATCGCCTGTCCTTCCTCGCTGCCGCGCAGGGCCGCAAGGTTGAACCATTTGTGCGCTTCGATCAGATCAACCGGCTTCCCACCGGTGCCGCAGCTATAAGCGACGCCGAGGTCGAAACAGGCCTCCGCCGACTCCCAGCCGGTGCTCGACAGGCGGCTTTCCATCAGAAACTGTGCGCTCTTCAAACTGTTCGCCACGACCGAATCCCCTCTATGGACTTCGACATAATGGTTTTCGACAGGCGCCACGGTGCACCGGCAGGCGATAAAAAATGGTTAACGCATATTCGCCGTTGTGAAAGGCAGGCTGCATAAAAGCGCGGTCAGCACGGTTAATGCGACAGATCGTCGGATCTATGACTGGCATACGGAATGGATTCTCCCCATAGCCGCCCGATGACCAACCTTCCTTCCCCGGTCGCCCCTGCACAAACGGTAAACGACATCGGCTTCCGCGAGTTCGTGGTGTTGAGCGCCTGCCTGATGGCCATGAATGCGTTGTCCACCGACCCCATGCTGCCTGCGCTGCCGGACATTGGCCGCGACCTGGCGATCAGGGTCGCCAATGACCGGCAGCTCATCATAAGCATCTATTTCCTGGGTCTGGGCATCGGTTCCCTGCTGTTCGGGATCCTTTCTGACCGCTTCGGGCGCAAGCCGGTGTTGGGCAGCGCCCTTGCTCTGTTCATTGTGTCCACCATCGGCTGCGCAGCGGCGCAAAGCTTTCCCATGCTGCTGGCCGGCCGTTTCCTGGCGGGCTTTTTTGCAGGAGCAAGCCGGGTGATCGCCGTCGGGATCATCCGCGATCGGTTCAAGGGCGATGCGATGGCCAAGGTCATGTCGCTGATCCTCGCCGTTTTCATGCTGATCCCGGTGATGGCGCCCAGCTTTGGCCAGGTCATATTATGGTTCGCGCCATGGCGATGGATCTTCTGGATCCTGGCACTTCAGGCGGCTTTGATCCTGCTGTGGATGATCGTGCGCATGCCGGAAACATTGCGGCCGGAGAACCGGTTGCGGATGGACGCTTCGACCATTTTCCGCACCATGGGCGCGGTGATCACCCATCGCAGTGCAGCGAGCTATATGCTTGCCAGCGGCATGATGATGAGCGGTCTGATCGGTTTCATCCTATCGGTGCAGCAGATTTTCTTCGACATTTTCCATGAACAGACCATCTTTCCGATCGCCTTCGCGGTGATGGCCGGCAGCATGGGCATCGGCAGTCTGCTGAACAGCCGACTGGTGTCGCGCTTTGGCGCGCGGCGGCTGAGCCAAGGCGCCGTTCTCTCGATGATCCTGATCAGCTTCATCCACGTGGCCGTGATCGTCACCGGGAAGGAAACGATATTCACCTTCATGTTCTTTCAGTCAGCAACGATGATGGCGGTGGCCTTCACAGCCTCCAACTTCGGCGCAATCTCGATGGAGCCCTTCGCCAAGGGTGCGGGCGCGGCCTCGTCCTTTCAGGCCTTTTTGACAACGGCGGTTTCCAGCGCATTGGGCAGCGTTGTGGGGCGCGCGTTCGACGGCACTACCCTGCCTTTGGCCCTGGGCATGCTGATGTTCGGCAGCGCGGCGTTACTGATCGTCCTATTCGGCGAAAGGGGTAAGCTGTTCACCCGCCCCCGGCATGACGCCCTGCGGCAAGCGGAATTTGATACGCCCCATTGACGAAAAGGCGGTGGATCGCTCCACCGCCTTTCGTGATCGTCAGGCGTCGCGGCCACCCGGCGTGTGCGCACCGGGCATGGGCGGCACGGGCTGGGGCGGAATGCCGGGATCCTGTTCATGCGTTTCAACGACGCCACGCGCCACATGGCTCTTGTGATAGCCATAGAGGAAATAGAGCAGCAGCCCCACCCCGCCCCAAAGCGGAAGCACCATCTGCGCATCGACGGGCAGGTTGAAGAACAGAAACAGGCAGCCCAGGCCGGCCATCGGCGCAATAACCCAAACCATCGGGGTGCGGAAGGGGCGGGCCCGATGGGGATCGCGCACGCGTAATACCAGCACCGCGATCGACACCATGAAGAAAGCGAAAAGCGTGCCCGAATTGGAAATGTCCGCCAACTGTCCGACGGGGAGCAACGCGGCAGCGATCGCCACGAACACGCCCGTTACCATGGTCACGATGTGCGGCGTCTTGAAACGGGGGTGGATGCTGGCGAGCTTTTCCGGCAGCAGGCCGTCGCGCGCCATCACGAAGAAGATGCGGGTCTGACCGAACATCATCATCAGGATGACCGATGGCAGAGCCAGATTGGCGGCCAGACCCAGAGCATTGCCCACGACCGTCCAGTTGATCGCACGCAGAACATGGGCCAGCGCTTCGTTGGAGCAAACCAGATCTCCCGCATGAGCTGCGGTGGCGCAGGCATCGGCGAAGCCTTTTGATCCGGGTGCGACGACCGACCCGTCCAGCCCGAGCACTGGCTGCGCCCCGATCGCGCCAATAGCGCCGGCTGCGACCAGCAGGTAGAAAATGGTGCAGATCGCAAGGCTGCCGATCAGGCCGATCGGCACGTTGCGCTGCGGGTTCTTGGTTTCTTCCGCCGCCGTGGACACGGCATCGAAGCCGACATAGGCAAAAAAGATCGAAGCAGCAGCGCCAACCACGCCCATCCCGCTCGTGCCCTCCGGCCCGAACCAGCCATTGGGCGCAAAGGGCGAGAAATTGCCGGTGTCGAGCACGGGTAGTGTCAGGGCGATAAAGGCGGTAAGCGCGGCGACCTTGATCGCGACCAGTACGGCATTGACCCGCGCGCTTTCCGTCGTGCCCAGGACCAGTAGAGCGGTGACCGCCAACGCCACGAAAATTGCGGGAATATTGATGACGCCATGTGAAAAATCGGCGTGCGGGATAAAGCCGTTCATGGACCATGCCGGCCCGGCCGCCAACGCCTGTGGCAGTTCAAATCCAGTAAGGCTTTTCATCAGCCCCATGAAATAGCCGGACCACCCAACCGACACCGCACTGGCGGCGACGGCATATTCCAGGATCAGCGCCCAGCCCACCATCCATGCCAGCAGTTCGCCGACCACCGCATAGGTGTAGGTATAGGCAGAACCGGAAACCGGCACCATCGAGGCAATTTCGGAATAGCAGAGCGCGGCAAAGGCGCACACTGCGCCCGCAATCATAAAGCTCCACATCATACCCGGACCCGCCTTTTGCGCGGCGGCGGCGGTCAATACGAAAATGCCGGTGCCTATGATCGCCCCGACACCCAGCAAAGTCAGCTGAACTGGCCCCAATGTGCGGGCCAGCGATTTTTTCTCCGCCGTGGCCAATATGGCGTCCAAAGGCTTGATGCGCCCGAATATCATGCGTGGAGCCCTTTATCTTTGTTGTCTTTTGCCCGAACGACGCATTGGCCGTTCCCCATTATTATGGGAGTGGAGACTATCGCTTAATATGGCGCGCGCAAGTATGTTGCGTGATCATTGCCACACTTGCCCAAAGGAGCCCTTGATGGTCGAACTGTTGCGTGCCGCCAGCCTGCAGGAGGTGCCGCATGGTTTCGCGGGGCGCGGGGGCGGGGTATCTACGGGGGTGCATGCGGGGTTGAACGTAGGGCTGGGGTCTGAGGACGAACGCGACGCCATTCTGCGCAATCGCGACCTTGCGCGGGACGCGCTGCTTCCCGGCGCGACCCTGGTGACCGCGCGGCAGGTTCATTCGCCCGATGTGGTCACGGTTACCGGCCCCATCGCCGAAGCAGATCGCCCTGCCGCCGACGCAATGGTTACAGACCGGCCGGGCCTGGTCCTTGGCATTTTGACGGCTGACTGCGTTCCGATCCTCCTCGCGGATCGCGAAGCGGGTGTAGTGGGCGCCGCGCATGCCGGTTGGAAAGGGGCGATGGCCGGCGTGACGGACCGATCGGTCGCCGCGATGGAGAAACTGGGCGCCCGCCGCGATCGGATCGTCGCCGCAATCGGGCCTTGTATCGGCCGCGCTTCTTATGAAGTGACGCTGGATTTCGCGCGCAGCTTTGAAGAACAGGATGGAGAGAACAGCCGCTTTTTCACGGCAGGGCGAGAAGGCCATTGCCAGTTCGACATCGCTGCCTATGTGGCGGCCCGTATCGCTGGTGCGGGCGTCGAGCGTATCGAAATGCTCGATCAGGACACCTATAGCCAGCCAGAGCGCTTCTTCAGTTATCGCCGCGCCTGCCATCTTGGCGAGCCGAGCTATGGACGACAGATTTCCATGATCGCCGTCCGCTGATTGCGATCAGGGGAGGGAATTCCTCACGCATGCCTCCCCTTACCCGCTCTGGGGCATGACGGATCAGCTGGCAGGCAGGCCCGGATCGATCCCAGTGGCCTGAATGGAGAGATCCCAAAGCCGTCGGGCGGCTTGGACGTCGCGGGTATGATCCTGCACGAACGCTGGGCCGGATTGACCTCGCATCTCCCAGCGACCCTGCGGCCCAAAATATTCCCCGCCTTGCGCTGCTCGATCGGTGGCTGCCTGTAGCGCGGGCCAGGCGGCAGCCGCTACCGGGTTAAACAACGGGCGTACCAGCGGCATCAACGGCTGCGTCCATTTGGGAAGATGGCGCATCAGCTCAGTCAGCGCGACGCCGGGATGACATGCAATCGCGCTCACCGGCGAGCTAACCGCACGCAACCGGCGATCCAGTTCCAGGGCGAACATCAGGTTGGCCAGTTTGCTCTGGCTGTAATAGCGGTTCGGACTGTAGTTCTGTTCGGCGTTCCAGTCGCTCCACAATATTTCACCGCGGCGGTGCGCCAGGCTGGATGTGACCACGACACGCGCGCCCGCCGTTTCGGCGAGTTTGGGTAGCAGCAAGGCAGTCAGCGCAAAGGTGCCAAGATGATTGACGCCGAACTGCAGTTCGAATTTCTGCGCTGTCCGCGACAATGGGGGGATCATCACGCCAGCATTGTTCAACAACACATCCAGCCGCGGCTCATCGGCAATCCTGTCGGCAGCGGCGCGGACGCTTGCAAGGTCGGCCTGATCCAACAGGACGAGATCAAGATCGGCATCGGGAACGGCGGTTGCGATCTGTGCCATAGCGGCCTTGCCCCGATCGGCATCGCGACAGCCGAGCAAAACCCGCGCGCCTTTACCCGCCAGCGCCTTGGCCGCTTCAAAGCCAATGCCCGTGTTGGCGCCTGTCACCAACATCGTGCATCCGCGCTGATCAGGCATGTCGTCTGTCGTGAACCCCATGTCATCGCTCCCCATATCCTCGATATTCACTACTGGCGGTTTGCGGGGTCCAACACAATGCTAATGGCCGGGACATGCGCGGCCGGTCATCCGTGACGCTGCGGTCATCCCGGCGGCACGATGTTACCGAACTCATCGCTCGGAAATTTCACATCGTCATAGGTTCATAAAAGCGGTCGGACACGCCCTGATGCGGGCGGCCTTTGGCGTCGCACCGGGCGTGGAGTCTGGTGCTGAAGCCGCCACGCGATCGGCCAAGAGCTTCGATTTCCTCGGTCCCCTTTTTTGCCGACTGTTCCACTTGCCATATTCATTCGGCAGGTGTCGCCATTGCGAGCCTGTCCAGCCAATCCCCCTCGAAATACAGCCGGTTATCCTGCGCCGGACGGCAGCCGCGACCGCGCTCTGGCGGCAGCAGCGCGCCGATGATCTCCCATTCCTCATCCGAAAGCCCGATCCGCTCAGCTTTCGCCGCCGCCAAAAGACAGCGTTGAATCAACCGGCCAGTCTCATGTCAAACTTTGTCCACGAGACCTGAACAACAGGCCGGAAAATAGAAGGCCCCATTCGACCAGCGGCCGCCTTTAGCCTCAACGCGAGCCAACGCTTGCGTCGAGTCGATGACGCGACAACTGATCGTTCATCTCAGAATACAATTTAGAACCCTGCAGCGCAGTACCGCGGCCCTTTACAGGCCGCGGAACTTAGGCCCGGTTGAGCGGCATAGCGGCCAATTCGCGCGGCGGCAGTTGGGCGGGATGGGGAACAGTCACTTCCACCGCCAAAGGTGCTTCTACATCCGGCACGCGCCCACGCATTCCATGGTTTGCAGCCCAGATGGCGGCCTGGGTGCGGTTCTTGACGCGTAGCTTGCGCAGTACCGCCTTGACGTGCACCTTGACCGTCGCCTCACTGATCTCCATCCGCTTGGAGATGACCTTGTTCGGGCATCCCATGATGAGCCAGCGAAGGATTTCCAGTTCCCGGTCCGACAAGCTTGCCGCATCCACAGGCCGTTCGACCTCCAGAGCGTCCGTGAGCGTCGGCCGCGACTGCAATTCGTCGGCGAGTTGCGGTGGCAATACCCGTTCGCCCATCGCGACGAGATTCAGCGTCGCCACCAGACGATCGCAGCTGATTTCCTTGATGATATAGCCCATTGCGCCCAATCGGAACGCCTTAAGCATGATCTGGAAGTCGAAACGGTCGGACAGAACAACCAGATAGGCGCAAGGAAAGCGACGCTGAAGGACTGCAACGCTATCTGCATCCAGTTCATCAGAACCGCTATCTATCAACAGCAAAGAAGGTCCGGTATCTTCCTCCGGCACCTCCGCTCTTTGAAGCGCAGTTGCAATATTAGGATATTGGCTGACCCGGAAATCCCGTTCTATCAGGATCCGGCTCAAACCTTCCCGAACAATTGCATTTCCGCACAACAGACGCACATTGACTGGGTAAGCCATTGGGTATTCCCCTCATGATCTCTTCCACGTCCGTTAGCAGGCCCCAAACGAAGCGTGAAAGACCAGTGACCAAATGCCTGCAGTGCGACCCTTTCTTTTGGTTTCAATAACTTATGACTAGCATATTTGTGCCGCCAGAGTCCTGAATCGCTGAACGGAAATTTCGGGTTATTAACAAGATTGAGTAACATCTTGTTAATACAGCGTATTCCGATGTTAGCCTTATAGTCTATGCCTTAAGCGCAGTGCCAGAATTACTACTTTAGGCTTACAGCGATGGACCCGATCCAAAGCATATGCCTCCCTTACCGCCATTGCGAGTCTCTATTTATTAACGGTAAGTTTTAATTCTGTTCCTTAATGAGAACAATCACTTGAAGGCCATGAACTTGAGCTGGACGCAGCTGCGCAATCGCATCCCACTGCCAAGACTCGAGGCGTGGTGGATTCCATGTCACAATGGCGATGTGAACAGCGCCGCCGTCATCGCAGTACAGTGATGGTGAGGCAGACCGAAACGATCGGCCCGCGATCCTAACTGCCGTTGGGGCCGCCGGTATTGCTACCACCGCCAGCGCCGCCCATGCCGCCAGCGCCGACCGCCCCGATATTGCCGAAAATCTCATCGAACAGGCTGCGATGACGCCCAAGCGTCGGGGTCTTATCGCCAGAGGGCGAAATCTTCGCGACCTGTTCCAGACCCATGCGATCAACGGCAACCACATTGCCCGCAGCGTCGAAGCGGACATGAAGGATGGTCTGGGCTACAGGCTTGGGATTGGAAAAGGCCAGTGCCCGCATGTCCCGCGACACATAATACCAATCCTGGTCGCCAAATTGCGCTGTAAAGCTGGGACGGCCTAGAGTAGCTTCGACCGATGCCCGATTGTCTATGCCGGGCTGGATCGAATCGACCAACAGCTTGTCGACCTGATATCCCTGGTGGGTGCGAATGCGTGTGCAGCCCGATGTTCCCAGAACAAGCGCGCCAAGGCCGACGGCGAGCAACAGATGTCGGCTGAACAGACGCATGAACTTCTCCTGCCGGGACGAACCCCGGAAAACGCGAAAACCAAAGCCGCCATTGCATCGCGCGGCCCGCCGATCAATATGGAAATGCGCAAGCCCCGGCAAGGGGGGCCTATGTTCCGTTCAGCCAGGAAACCGCTTCGTCATGCCCAACCTATTCCAGCGTCTGTTCGCGCGCACCGATCCCAAGGACGCGATGCAGCCGCTCTATCAGGCCATCGTCCAGGAAGGACGTCAGCCGCATTGGTATCTGGAAGGCGAGGTGCCCGACACAATTGATGGTCGGTTTGACATGATCGTTGCCGTCCTCGCGCAGGTGCTCATGCGGTTGGAAGCTCTAAATGCGGCTCAGGAAAGCGTTTGGCTGACCGAGTTGTTCGTCGATGACATGGACGGCCAGTTGCGGCAGGAAGGCATTGGCGACGTCGTCGTCGGCAAACATATAGGCCGGATGGTCAGTGCGCTGGGCGGCCGCCTGTCGGCCTATCGTGCCGCTTTGTTGGAGAGCGCCGATTTGCGCGAAGCACTGGTCCGCAATCTTTATCGCGGCGGCGAACCAACTGAAAATGCAGTTAGCCATGTCGAATCGTCTCTCCAGGCGCGCTGGAACCGCCTGTCCGCATTATCTCGCGAGACTCTGCTGATGGGAGACCTTGGATGATCAACCCCGCGCCTGAATTTTCCCGGCCGGTCCGCGCAGACCAGATCGCTCGCCATGCACAAGGCATAACCATCACCGCCGATGCCAGCGAACGTGACGCGCTGGCGCGCCGGTTCAACCTGCTCAGGCTCGACCGGCTGGAAGCCGACTATGCGCTGAGCGAGGAAAGTGACGCGATCCTTGCGCGCGGACGAGTGCGGGCGGAACTCGCGCAGCCTTGCGTCGCCACCGGCGTGGCCGTGCCGGAGACGATCGACACCGATTTCCACCTGCGCTTCGTGAAAGAGAGCGGGGAGGAAGCGGAAGCCGAAGAGCTCGAGATTGATTCGCAGGATTGTGACATCATCGGCTATGACGGCCAGATGATCGACATGGGCGAAGCCGTGGCGGAGACCCTGGCTCTGGCGATGACCCCCTATCCCCGGTCGACGGAGGCCGACACCTTTCTGCGCGAGGCCGGCGTGCTAAGCGAGGAGCAGGCCAGCCCCTTTGCAGCATTGCTCTCCCTCAAGGACAAAAAGCCCTGAGCTGAAGCGACGGCTTGTTTCCCTTTCGTTCCTTCTATGGCATGAAAATCCGCCATGGAGTCTCCACCGCGCAAGATCATCCATATCGACATGGACGCCTTTTACGCGTCGGTAGAGCAGCGCGACGAACCGGAACTGAGGGGTAAGCCGATCGCGGTCGGGGGTGGCGGTCCACGCGGGGTCGTCGCCACCGCCAGCTATGAAGCGCGCGTCTTTGGCGTCAAGTCGGCGATGCCAGGTGCGCGGGCGCGGCGACTATGCCCGGACCTGATCTTCGTGAAGCCGCGATTTGACGCCTATCGCACCGTGTCCGCGCAGGTACGTGAGATTTTTTCCCGTTTCACCGACATCATCCAGCCGCTTTCGCTGGACGAAGCCTATCTCGACGTCACCTCCGACAAGCTGGGCCTCGCGTCAGCCACGATCGTCGCCGAGGAGATCAGGCGCATGATTCGGGAAGAGACCGGCCTGACCGCCTCGGCAGGTGTTTCCTATAACAAGTTGATCGCCAAGCTCGCTTCGGATCAGAACAAGCCCGACGGCATCTGCGTGGTGCGGCCCGGCGAGGGCGCAGACTTCATGGCGACGATGCCGGTGCGGCGAATCCATGGGGTCGGACCAGTCACAGCGCAGCGCATGCATGCCTTGGGGATCGAAACAGGCGCGGATCTGCGGTCGCGCGACCTTGCCTTCCTGCAACAGCATTTCGGCAGCGCCGCCCCCTTCTATTATCGCGCAGCGCGGGGCGAGGATGACCGGCCAGTGCATGAACGGCAGGAAAGAAAGTCGGTCAGCGTCGAAGATACCTTCCTTGAAGACCTTATTACCCGGGAAATGCTGGTCGCGGAGGTCGACCGGATCGCGCAAAGCCTATGGGGCAGGATCGAGAAAAGTGGGGCCTATGGCCGGACGGTCGTGCTGAAAATCAAGTTCGCGGACTTCCGGATCATCACCCGGTCAAGGAGCATGGCTGCGCCGGTACGGTCTCCTGAACTGCTGGCGGAAACGGCGCGCGCATTGCTGCTCGCCCAACTGCCATTGCGCATGGGCGCACGGTTGCTGGGACTGGGTGTACACAATCTTGACCAGGACGAGGACGCAGAGGCGGGGCAACAGCTGAGCTTCCCGCTCTGAACCCGGTCAGAAGGGCAACCAGTTCCGCTTTTCAGTGAACTTCATGTAACCTGCGTTGACGCCCAGCCGGTAGCCGACACCCAGCCGTATCGGGATGAGCACGACGCTGCCCCAGCGCAGATAGCTGGCCGTGAACCCGCCCACCAGATAGGCGGTGCCCTCGGCAGCCGGGAAGCGGTGGTAAAGATCTTGCGTGTCGTAGAGATTATAGACGAGCACGAAGGTATTGGACGCATTGCCGCCCACATCGAAACCGATCGACGGACCGGTCCAATAGACCTCGCGGCGTCCCTCCACCTTATGGTTCAGCGTGCCAGATCCATATCGCAGGCCGACGACGAAGGCGCCCGAGGCTTCACGCCCTGCGATGTAGGCGTTGGGACGGCCCTGATCCTTCAGGATCTTTTCGATCATTCCCGCAAGGCCCTCGGCGCCCTTTCCGAACACCCCCTCTGCCGCGCCGATCAGATCATCTTCCTGATAGGATTCGCCGGGCGTCGGGGCGGCGGGCGGTGAGTTGGCCGTTACCGGCGCGCCGGTCGCCGTGCTGTTGCCGACTGCAGGGGGCACTGAATCCTGTGCCGGCGCGTCGATTGGCGGTGCGCTGCTGTCGACGCCGGGATCGGTAGGCGTGCTATTCGACGGCGGGACTGGCGCAAGGTCGGCATCGATCGCCGTGTTGGGATCGACCGTGCGCACCTGCGCCTGTGCAGCGACAGGCGTCATTGCCATCCCCAGGGCCGCGAGGGTCCACGTGCCGCCAAGCGTCACGCGGATCGCCATCCGCTTCATCATCCCGATCATGCCAACAACTCCCCGGATACCCGCGCTCTTCAACCATCTAGCAGATTATCGGATGGCAAGCTGAAACGACAATGAACGAACGGCGACACGAGTCGATAACGGGGTGGAACGAATCTGGCCATCAGAATTGATGGAATTTCGTGACCAAGACCCGTTGCCTTGCGCGAAAGCCGCCGTTATAGCGCTTCTCGCCTAGCCGCTGTCCCGCCCCTAGCGGGCGTTCAGGCCATGTTTGGAGACGTGGGTGAGTGGCTGAAACCAACGGTTTGCTAAACCGTCGTACTGTGAATACGGTACCGAGGGTTCGAATCCCTCCGTCTCCGCCACCTTTTCCTGATCGTCGATACGACTTCCACCGCGATAGCGGGCATCAGGCCGGAATCAGTCGCCGTTCATAGCGCCAGCTTGCCCATAGCTGCTGCACCATGCGGTCGGTGGTGCGCAGGCGGCTTGGCCGAACGCGAGTCTGCGGCGGCCTATGTTCAGTAAGGAGATTGGGCGGAAGATCGCGAAAGCCGCAGACACCCAAGCCCACCATCTCCGTCGCCTGTCGGCAAAGAGCAGTGAAGCGTCGCATCACAGCGCGGTTGGGGCGCATCCGGTCACGGGAGAGCATTTCAAAGCTGTGCGTGACAACGACAAAGGCCGGGTGCCCTTCGCTCACGGCGTGCCGCAGTCCCGTGCCCATCTCCCGCGCCGACATGGCGCATATCTGGGCTGGCCGAAAACCGCCCGGGCGATCCACAATGCCGGAAACCGGCAGTTCGCATACGCCTGATCTGAGCGTCGGGCCTATTTGATTTCGCGCGTCGCTGATACGGCAACCATGGCGATGATAGGCTGGATTGACGCTACTGTCCCAAGCGATGCCGACCTGCTCCAACGCCCGAAGCGTATCATCGTTCGCCCCGAAATTTCCCGCCCGGAATGCAGTGATGGCAGGCGCCCCCGCATCCTCCAGCCACTGCCGTCCCAAGCTCAGCAGAGTGGCCTGGTCCTCCAGCGAGAAGTCGCCGATATTGCGCCCCTGCCGCCCGCCGATGGGAGATGCGGACGCCCAGCGGAGCCATTCGCTGTGGATATGCAACTGCACCTCGTGCCCCCGCCCCGCGATCGTAGCGATGATGGGCTTGAGAAATTCGACTCCGTGAACCAGCGCAGGCATGGGATCGAGAAAAAACACGCCCTTCAGGCCATGTCTTTCCAGCTCATTCATCTGCCAGAATATGCCATATGCGCCGTCGCGCACCTCGCCCCAGATGGAGCTGCGAATGTTGTCGTCGATGCCGACACCCTGCTCGTGGAACAGCGCCGACAATTCCGTGTCGATGGTGATGAGCAAGGCTGTCATGAGGACCGCCCTAACGAACTCGTATTAAGGAGCAGTAACGGGGCTGATGCGGCTACGCGAGGTTCGCAAACTCTCCATAAGCGCCCTGGAAAAACAGCAGCGGCTTGCCTGGCCTATCGACCTCCAGCCCCTTTACCCGACCAAGGACGATATAATGGTCACCAGCCTCGTGCACCGCCTCCATCGTGCAATCGATCCAGGCCACGACATCATCCAGAATTGGTGAACCCATCGTGGAGACACGATGTGTCACGCCCGCAAACTTGTCCGCGCCCTTGGCCGAAAACTGGCGACACAGCGATTGCTGGTCACTGGCCAGAATATTGACGCAAAAGCGTCCTGCCCTCTCTATCAGGGGCCAGCTGCTGGACGATTTTGCTGGGAAAAAGGCCACCAATGGCGGGTCGAGCGAGACCGAGGTGAAGGAGCCGACCACCATGCCTGTGGGAGCGCCGTCCTGACCGACGGCGGTCACGACGCAGACACCGGTGGGATAATGGCCCAGCACGCGCCGGAACGTGGCGCTATCGAATTCTACAGTATCGGTCATGACTGGCTATCCTGCAAATCTGGCGTCATAGGCGTTCTCGCAAGGACAATTCACCGCCGGCCTTCCCGCTGGCAAGTGAAAATCACCAAGCCTTCGTCCGTGGCCGGTGATTAACCGCATCCAACCGCTACCCTCTGGCGGGATAGCGCGCTACATCGCGCTATGATTGCGATTCATCCGCTGACCGGCATGCCAGAGATTTACGCCGGCGACGATTTGGCCAAGATGCTGCGCGAGGCCCTGGAGACTGCCGGGCTTTGGCCCATCCAGGAAAATGATGTGCTGGTCGTCACCCAGAAGATCCTGTCCAAGGCGGAAGGCCGCATGGCCGATCTGGACGAGGTGCGGCCCAGCCCCGAAGCGCAGGAGCTGGCGCAGGCAACGCGCAAGGACCCCCGGCTGGTCGAACTGGTGCTGCGTGAAAGCAGCGCCGTCGTACGCGCTGTACCGCATGTCCTGATCACCCGGCATCGGTTGGGTCATGTGATGGCGAACAGCGGCATCGACCGGTCGAACATTGGCCCGGGTGGAGAAGAGCGTGCTCTTTTGCTGCCGGTCGATCCCGATCGATCGGCGGCCGAACTCAGCCATGCCCTTGCCGGTGGCGATGGAATCGCGCCTGCGGTGGTCATATCGGACAGCTTCGGACGGCCGTGGCGGCATGGCGTGGTTGGCGTAGCGATTGGCGCCGCGGGATTGCCCGCGCTGGTGGATCGGCGGGGTGATGAAGACCGGGACGGTCGCCGGTTGGAGGTGACCCAGATCGCGCTCGCAGACCAGATCGCGACTGCCGCCGCTCTGGCGGCCGGGGAGGGCGCGGAGAGCATACCGGCGGTGCTGGTGCGTGGACTGGCGCTGCCGCCCGGTAATGCTCCCGCCTCCGCGCTCGTTCGCCCGGTGGAAGAGGATCTTTTCCGATGAGCCGCGTCGTCGTGCTGACCGGGGGTGTAGGCGGGGCAAAGCTGGTGCTGGGCCTGATGAAGGTTTGCCCGCCGCAGGAGGTCACCGCGATCGTCAACACCGGCGACGATTTCCGCCATCTTGGCCTCGCCGTGTCCCCCGATATCGACACGCTGCTCTACACCCTTTCGGGCAAGGCCAACGCATCGCAGGGATGGGGCCGGGAAGGCGAAAGCTGGAGCTTCATGGATGCCCTGAAATCGCTGGGTGGCGAGGACTGGTTCCTGCTGGGCGACGGCGATCTGGCGCTGCATGTCCTGCGTTCGCAGCTGCTGGCAAAGGGACAGACACTAAGCACCGTGACGGCGCGGTTCGCCGCTGCCTGGGGGATTGAACTTTCGATCATGCCCATGAGCGATGACCCGGTCGCCACTCATCTGGCGACTGATGAAGGCCACCTGTCATTCCAGCGTTATTTCGTTGAGCGTCGCTGCGCGCCCGCCGTGCAGGCGATCCACTTCGAAGGCGCAGAGGCCGCCGCACCGGCGCCCGGCGTGATCGACGCGATCACTGATCCGGATATACGAGCCATCCTGATCGCCCCGTCCAATCCCTGGCTGAGCGTGGATCCGATCCTGGCGGTTCCGGGCATCCGCGACGCCCTGGCTGCCGCCAAGGCGCCGGTCGTGGCCGTGTCCCCGATCGTGGGCGGTCAGGCGGTCAAGGGACCCACGACCAAGCTGATGGCGGAACTGGGCCTGGCCCTGACCAACCATAGCATCGCCAACCATTATGCAGGCGTGATCGACGGGCTGTTGATCGATGGGCGGGACGATGCGACGGGGCTGCCCATCGAATTTGCCGTGACCGACACGCTGATGAAAACGCTGGAGGATAGGGAGCGGGTCGGGCGCGCCGTCCTGGCGCTGGCTGACCGGATCGCCGGATAAGCCGTGCGCTGCTGGATCGTCATCCCGATCAAGGCGCCCCAAGCCTGCAAGACCCGACTGTCATCGGCGCTGGGGGATAGTGAGAGACAATCGCTGGTGGCGACGATGCTTCACCAGACCGTCTCCGCCGCACGGGCGGTGGCAGGGCGCGACCGCGTGCTGTTGCTTGGTCCATCCCGGCACGGGCTGGCGGAGGACACGCCGCTGCTCGCCGATCCGGGGCAGGGGCTGAACGCGGCACTGGCGAGTGCGCGGGATGCCGCGATAGTCCAAGATGTGCACCGCCTGATATGCCTGTCCGCCGACCTTCCAACGATCGAGCCCGGCGATGTGGCGGCTTTGCTGGATGTGCCGCGCGACGCCATCGCTCTTGCTCCTGATCGCGCGGGCACCGGCACGAACGCGTTGTCGCTGCCGCTGCCTGCGGCAGCCCCATTCCGCTTCCGCTATGGCGAATGCAGTTCTGACGCCCACCGCGCAGAGGCAGCGCGGCTCGGCCTGCCTTTCCTGTGTCTGGAAAGGCCTGGCCTTGCCCTGGACATCGACGAGCCAGAGGATATTGCGCGCTGGCAGCAGGACTGAACGGCAGGCCTCTTTTACGTCAGACAGCGATGCCAGCCGACGCCAGAACCGCCAGCGTCAGCAATTCCGACGCGTTCGATGCCATGGTCGCGATCTGCACCGACTTTTCCATACCAACCAGCATCGGTCCGATCATCGTCGTCCCGCCCAGCTCGCGCAGCAGCTTGGCCGAAATGTTGGCAGACTGCAGCCCCGGCATGACCAGGATGTTTGCGGGGCCAGACAGGCGGCTGAAAGGATAGTTTTTCATCACCGTCGGGTTGAGGGCCGCGTCGGCGGTCATTTCGCCTTCATATTCGAAGTCGACATCCCGGCCATCGAGCACCTTAAGCGCGTCGCGGATATTTTCCAGATGGCCGCCGGGCGGATTGCCGAAATTGGAGTAGGAAAGGAAGGCGACGCGCGGATCATGACCCATGCGCCGCGCCACAGCGACTGTTCCCTCTGCAATATCCGCCAGTTCATTGGCCGAAGGGCGTTCGTTGACGGTCGTATCCGCAAGAAACACCGTCTTGTCCTTCGACACCATGATATGGATGCCGAAGGGCGTGCGCCCCGCCACGGGATCCATCACCCGTTTCACCTCGCGCAACGTCTGGGCGAAGGGACGCGTCACGCCCGTGATCATCGCATCTGCATGGCCCATGCTGACCAGCAGCGCGCCAAAGATATTGCGGTCGCGGTTGACCATCCGCTCGCAGTCGCGGCGCAGATGGCCACGCCGCTGGAGCCGCTCGTAAAGACGATCGGCCATTTCAGGCACCAGCGGCGAATTGACGCTGTTATGCAGTTCAAAGCTTTCCGGGTCCTGGACGCCCAGCGTCTTCAGCTTGTCATAGACATCGTGCCTGCCGACCAGCACGGGGATTCCATAGCCAAGATCGCGGAACTGGATGGCCGCGCGCAGCACGACTTCCTCTTCCGCCTCGGCAAAGACGACGCGCTTGGGATTGGCCTTCGCGACCTCATAAGCGGTGGTAAGGACTGACGTCGTCGGATTGAGCCGAGCCTTAAGCGACTGGCGATAGGCAGCCATGTCGGCAATCGGCTTTTGCGCCACGCCGGTTTCCATCGCCGCTTGAGCGACGGCTGCGGGCACTACCTCCATCAGGCGCGGGTCAAACGGGGCGGGAATGATATAGTCGGGGCCAAAGCTGTGCGAACGGCCATAAGCCTTCGCGACTTCCTCGGGCACCTGCTCACGCGCCAGTTCGGCGATAGCATGCGCGGCGGCAACCTTCATCGGCTCGTTGATCCCGGTCGCGCGCACATCGAGCGCGCCGCGGAAGATGAAGGGGAAGCCGAGAACATTGTTCACCTGGTTCGGATAGTCCGACCGGCCCGTAGCGACGATCGCGTCGGGGCGCACCTCCAGCACATCGGGCGGAGTGATCTCCGGGTCCGGGTTTGCCATGGCGAAGATGATAGGCTTGTCCGCCATCGCCTTCACCATCTCCTGCGACACTGCCCCGGCAACCGACAGGCCCAGGAATACGTCCGCCCCCTTGATCGCCTCACCCAGCGTGCGGGCGTCGGTCTTGACCGCGTGCGCCGACTTCCACTGGTTCATGCCTTCCGTGCGGCCCTGGTAGATGACGCCCTTGCTGTCGCACATGATGACATTGTCGTGCGGCACGCCGATCGCCTTGATCAACTCCGTACAAGAGATGGACGCCGCGCCCGCGCCGTTCACGACGACCTTCATGTCCTTCATGTCGCGGCCAGTCAGCCTCGCCGCGTTGATTACGCCCGCCGCCGCGATGATGGCCGTGCCATGCTGGTCGTCATGAAAGACCGGGATGTTCATCCGCTCTTTCAGGGTCTGTTCGATAATGAAGCATTCGGGCGCCTTGATATCCTCAAGGTTGATGCCGCCGAAGGTCGGCTCCATCAGCTCAACCGCGTCGATGAACTTGTCGACATCCTCGGTCTTGAGCTCAATGTCGATGGAATCGACGTCGGCGAAGCGCTTGAACAGCACCGCCTTGCCTTCCATCACCGGCTTGGAAGCCAGCGCCCCCAGATTGCCAAGGCCAAGGATCGCCGTGCCGTTGGAGATGACCGCGACCAAATTGCCCTTTGCGGTGTAATCATAAGCGGTGGCGGGGTCTTCGGCGATAGCCCGCACCGGAACCGCGACACCGGGCGAATAGGCAAGGCTGAGGTCGCGCTGCGTCGCCATGGGCTTGGACGCGATTATCTCGATCTTGCCGGGACGGCCCGTCGAATGAAAGAACAGCGCCTCGCGCTCTGAAAATTCCACACTCGACTTGTCTGTCATGACTTACCCGTCCCCTATTTTCCTTGCCCATTGGCCCTAGCGGCAAGGAAGTCCTGTGGGCAAGCGCGAGAGCAGCTTTTTTAGCGCTCTTTCCTGATGTGCCGCTTGCGGCTATCGCCTGAGCGTCATGCATAGCCCCAAGGACATTGCCGCCAGTCAACCGACGCCGATGATGGCGCAATATCTGACGCTGAAGGCGGAAGCGCAGGATTGCCTGCTCTTCTATCGCATGGGCGATTTTTTCGAGCTTTTCTTCGATGACGCCAAGGCGGCGGCGGCGACACTCGACATTGCGCTGACCAGCCGGGGCGAGCATGGCGGCGCGCCGATCCCCATGTGCGGGGTGCCCGTGCACAGTGCGGACAGTTATCTGGCCCGGCTGATCAAGGCAGGTCACCGCGTCGCCATAGCAGAGCAGACCGAGACTCCGGCCGAGGCCAAGGCGCGAGGCGGCAAGGCCCTCGTCGCCCGGGCAATCGTCCGTTACGTGACCGCCGGCACGCTGACCGAGGAAACGCTGCTCGATACCCGTCGTGACAACATGCTCGTCGCGCTGGCGCAGACCGGCGGCGATGGCGCCGCGGAGATTGGGCTGGCCGCCGCCGACATATCCACCGGCCGGTTCGAGACACTGACGCTGCGCGCCGCTGATCTGCCCGCTGAGCTGGCGCGGCTGCGGCCGAGCGAGATCGTGGTGCCGGACGGCCTGACGCTCGATCTGGCCGATTCCCACCCCTTTGACCGCACGGCCTTTTCCAGCAACAGGGCCGAAACAGCGCTCAAGCGACTGTTTGGCGTGGCGACACTCGACGGCTTCGGGCAGTTCGGACGCGCTGAACTGGCGGCAATGGGCGGGCTGGTCGGATATCTCGATCATGCTGGCAAGGGCACCCTGCCCTTCCTCGCTCCGCCAGTGCGCAAGGCGAGCGGTGCGCATGTCGCCATCGACGCCGCAACGCGCGAGAGCCTGGAAATCATTGCGACGATGAACGGCGCGCGCGTAGGCAGTTTGCTGGGCGCGGTTGATCGCACCGTCACGGGCGCCGGCGCACGAATGCTGGCCCAGGACCTGTCGGCGCCGCTGATGGACCAGGGGCGGATCGAAGCGCGGCTGGGCCTTGTCCAGCTGTTCCATGACGATCCGCTGCTGCGCGATCAGTTGCGCGCGGCACTGCGATCGCTGCCCGATATCGGCCGAGCGCTTGGGCGCGTCGCAGTTGGCCGGGGCAGCCCGCGCGATCTGGGACAGTTGCGCGATGGGCTCAATGAAGCAAGGCTGCTGCGGGAAAGGTTGGGACGCCTTCCCGACCAGCCGCCTTTGCTGCGGCAATTGTTGCCTGCCCTTGATGGCCATGGCGCGCTGGTGGACAGCCTGACCCGCGCGCTTGTCCCCAATCCGCCGACTGAAACGACAAACGGCGGCTATATTGCCGATGGCTATGATCCGGCGCTGGATGAATTGCGCCGCATGGCCGGTGACGGACGCCGGGCGATCGCCGCGCTGGAAGCAAAATATCGCGAGCAGACCGGTATTGCGTCGCTCAAAATCCGGCATAACGGCGTTCTTGGCTATCATGTCGAGGTGCCTGCGCGCGCAGCGGACCCGCTGATGCAACCAGAGAGCGGCTTTACCCATCGTCAGACATTGGCCGGCGTGGTGCGCTTCAATTCGATAGACCTGCATGAACAGGCAGGCCGCGTCGCACAAGCAGGGGCGCATGCGCTGGTCGCTGAAGCTGCGCATCTGGAGGATCTGATCGAATCCACGCTGACGCGGAAATCCGAGATCGCGCTGGCCGCCGACGCGCTGTCGCGACTGGATGTGGCCGCGGCGCTGGCGGAGCGGGCGGCCGAAGGAGGCTGGCAGCGGCCTCACTTCTTGCCGCAGGATGGCGAAGGACCATGCCTGGAAATCATCGGCGGCCGTCATCCGGTTGTCGAGGACGCGCTGCAACGCGAAGGGCAGGCGTTTGTCGCCAATGACTGCCGACTTGGCGCCAGCGACCGGCTCTGGCTTGTCACCGGTCCCAATATGGGCGGAAAATCGACCTTCCTGCGGCAGAATGCGCTGATCGTCATCCTCGCACAGGCAGGCGCTTATGTCCCCGCGCAATCGGCCACCCTGACCCTCGTCGATCGGTTGTTCAGCCGCGTCGGCGCGTCCGACAATCTGGCGCGCGGACGATCCACCTTCATGGTCGAGATGGTCGAGACTGCCGCGATCCTCGCCCAGGCGACGGAACACAGCTTCGTCATTCTGGACGAAGTGGGGCGCGGCACATCCACCTATGACGGGCTGGCGCTGGCATGGGCAGTGGTCGAAGCCGTACATGAGGTCAATCGTTGCCGCTGCCTGTTCGCGACCCACTATCATGAACTGACGCGACTAGCCGAAACGCTCTCCGCGCTGTCGCTTCACCATGTGCGTGCGCGGGAGTGGAAGGGCGATCTTGTCCTCCTCCATGAGCTGGCCCAAGGCCCCGCCGACCGCAGCTACGGTCTGGCGGTCGCCCGATTGGCAGGCTTGCCTCCGGCGGTGCTCAAGCGCGCCAAGGACGTGCTGACCAGGCTGGAGGCTGGCAAAGCCAGGACAGGCGGCATCGCCGCAGGTCTTGACGATCTTCCGCTCTTCGCGGCTGTAGCGGCACAGGAAGAAGAGAAGGTTGACCCCCTGCGCGCCGCCCTTGAGGCGATCGATGCCGATGCGCTGTCGCCGCGTGAAGCGCTGGAGCAGCTTTATCGCTTGAAACAACTGGCCGTTGCCGGCGGCGAGGACTAGATTAAGTCCATGGTCATGCAGTTCCCCTCCCTGGGATCGCGCCGTACGATTATTGATCGGCGCGCGATTTCCGACAGCATCAACGCCCTTGCGCAGGATCATCGAAGCGATCCGGCAAAGATACGCGCGCTGATCGTCAAGGAACTGAAGGATGCCTTGGACGCCGGACGCGTGGACGTGGCGCGGCGTCTGGAAGCCAAGCCCACGCGGGGGCGAGAAGCGGTCACCGCCTTCGCCTTCCTGATCGACCAGATCCTGCGCCTGCTCTACGACGCGACGACGCATCATCTGTATCCGGCAAGCAACCGCAGCACCGGGGAGCGCATCATATTGATGGCGGTGGGCGGCTATGGACGCGGCGAGATGGCGCCGCACAGCGACGTCGATATCGCCTTCATTACACCTTGGAAGCCGACCGGCTGGACAGAGCAGGTCATCGAATCGATGCTTTATTCACTTTGGGACCTGGGCCTGAAGGTAGGGCATTCCAGTCGCTCAATCGATGAGACTATGCGCATGGCCAAGGCCGACCTGACGGTCCGCACTGCGCTGCTGGAAGCTCGCTACGTGTGGGGCGACCGGGCTCTTTACGAAGAAACCGCCAAGCGCTTCGACGCCGAAGTGATGCAAGGCACCGCCCGGGAATTCGTTACCGAAAAGCTGGGAGAGCGCGAGGAGCGGCACAAGCGGATGGGGGACAGCCGCTATGTCGTCGAACCCAATGTGAAGGAAGGCAAGGGCGGCCTGCGCGACCTGCACACGCTGTTCTGGATCGGCAAATATGTGAACCGGGTGAAATCGGTGGCCGAGCTGGTCGATGTCGGCCTGTTGACACAGCTGGAGCTACGCCAGTTCCAGAGAGCGGAGGATTTCCTCTGGGCCGTTCGCTGCCACCTGCACATGATCACGGGGCGCGCGGAAGACCGTCTGACTTTCGACTTGCAGCTGGAAACGGCGACGCGGATGCACTTCATCGGACGGCAGGGCCGATCCGGCGTTGAGCGGTTCATGCGCTATTATTTCCTGAATGCAAAAACTGTGGGCGACCTGACCGCCGTGTTCCTGGCCCACCTGGATGACCAGATGGGTCCCAAGGGGCGGCGGTATATCCCGGCTATCTTCCGCCGGCCAAAGAAGCTGGACGGCTTTGTGCTGGACCGCGGTCGCCTTGCCCTGCCGAGCGACGATTTCTTTCAGCAGGATCCGGTGCGGTTGATCGAAATCTTCGCCGTCGCGGACCGCCATGAGCTTGGCATCCACCCCAGCGCCATGCGCACGGCAAGCCGCGATGCGGGCCTTATCACCGCCAAGATCCGCCGTGATCCGCGCGCCAACGCGGCCTTCATGGATGTGCTGACATCCCCGCGTGATCCTGAAACCGTGCTGCGCTGGATGAATGAATCGACGGTGTTCGGTCGCTTCGTTCCCGATTTCCGCCGCGTCGTCGCGCAGATGCAGTTCGACATGTACCATCACTATACGGTGGACGAACACACTATCCGGGCCGTCGGTCTGCTGGCCCGGATCGAAAAGGGCGATCTGGCGCAAGATCATCCGCTCTCGACCGAGATCATGGGCAAGCTTTTGTCGCGCCGTGTGCTTTATGTCGCCGTTCTGCTGCATGACATCGCCAAGGGCAGGGGCGGCGATCACAGCATATTGGGCGCCGAGGTGGCCGAGCGACTCTGCCCGCGACTGGGCCTCAGCGCCGCCGAAACGGAAACGGTCGCGTGGCTGGTGCGCCATCACCTGCTGATGTCCGCCACCGCCTTCAAGCGCGATCTGGCCGATTACAAGACGATCCTGGACTTCGTCGAAGTCGTGCAGAGTCCCGAACGTCTGCGTCTGCTGCTGTGCCTGACCGTCGTGGATATTCGCGCGGTCGGACCCGGCGTATGGAACAGTTGGAAACGCCAGTTGCTGGGCGATCTGTATGATGCGGCGGAAGAAAAGCTGCGGCTTGGCCACAAGCAAAAAGGGCGCGGGGAGCGAGTCACGGCCAAGCAGGAGTCGCTGCGCATGGCGCTCGGCATGTCGGCCACCGATTTCCAGAAGCTGACGAACCGCCTGCCTGAATCCTACTGGATCGCGGAGCCAGAAGACATACTGATCCACAATGCCCAGCACATCCTGCAATCGGGCGACTCCCCGTTATCGATCGCGGCGCAATATTATCCGCAGCGGGGCGCAACGCTCGTCACCGTCTATGCAGCCGACCATCCGGGTCTTTTCTACCGCATTGCGGGCGCCATCCATCTGGCGGGCGGCAATATCATAGACGCGCGCATTCATACGACGCGCGATGGCGTCGCAATCGACAATTTCCTCGTGCAGGACCCGCTTGGCGGCGCGTTCCACAGCCCGGAGCAGCTGACCCGCATCCGCAACGCGATCGAGGACTCGCTCGCAAACCGGCACCGCATGATCACCAAGCTGGAAGCCCGCCCCCTGCCCCGCACCCGCGCCGAAGCGTTCCGGATCGAACCCAATGTGCTGATCGACAACAAGGCGTCGAACCGCTTCACGGTGATAGAGGTCAACGCCCGCGACCGCCCGGCCCTGCTCTTCAGCCTGGCCAATGCCCTGTTCCAGTCGAAGGTGACGGTGCACAGCGCCCATGTCGCCACTTATGGCGAGCGCGCCGTTGACACCTTTTACGTGACGGACCTTCTGGGCGGAAAGATCGAGAGCAAGGGGCGCACGCAAACGCTGGAGCGGCGTTTGCGGGATGCGGCGGACGGCGAGGTGGGCGAAGCGCTGCAACAGGCGTAAACGCCCGCGCCTACGCTATTTCCATAATGTCGCCCGGCGCGAGCATCGGCAGCAACTTGAGCATGTCGTGCTTATCGACCGCGATGCATCCGGCGGTCGGACGCCCTTCGGATAAATGGAAGAAAATGGCACTCCCCCGTCCCGGCACGGGCGGCGCGTCATTATGGCCCAGCACGACGATCACATCATAGGCATCGTCGTCCCGCAGCAGTGATTCAGCGGAGAAGGCTCGGGGCAGATGTACCGGACGGTTATAGGCCGGGTCGGCCGGGTCGTCGGACCAGCCGTCACCTTCCCTCACCCAACGCCAAGGCAGGCCAATGCCATTGGCCTCCACGCGTCCCGGCCGCAGCAGAACGCCGCGCACTGGCCAGCTGCCGGCCGGCGTGCAGCCATCGCCCTCCTGCTTTCTGTCTGCCGCGCATACCCCGCTCCTGCCAAGGGTGCATGCCATGTCCATTCCGTCGAACCGCAGCCTGCCGGCAGCGCTGTCAACGCGGATGACGGTCATAGCTGATGGCCGGTGCGGTCGCGCTTGGTGGCCAGATATTGTTCATTATGGGGATTGGATGGCAGGATGATGGGCAGCCGCTCGGTAACCTTGATACCCGCCTTTTCCAGCCCCGCCACCTTGTTGGGATTATTGGTGAGCAGGCGGACGCTTCCAATTCCCAGCAGGTCGAGCATCCGTGCCGCGACCGAAAAATCGCGCGCATCAATGGCGAAGCCCAGCCGGACATTCGCATCCACCGTATCGAACCCCTGATCCTGCAGCGCATAGGCGCGCAGCTTGTTGATCAGGCCGATGCCGCGCCCCTCCTGCCGCAGATAGAGCAGCACGCCCCAGGTCGAATCCGCGATCTGGTGCAGCGCCTGATGCAGTTGCGGCCCGCAATCGCATTTCAGGCTGCCCAGCACGTCGCCGGTCAGGCATTCGCTGTGTAACCGGACCACCGGGGGCGATGCATCACGTGTCCCGATAATGAGCGCCACATGCTCACGCGGCTCGTCCGGGCTGCGGAACGCAACGATCTCAGCCGTTTCACTGGCGGATACGGGCAGGCGGGCGCGGGTTGCTATGGCGAGATGGGTGGCATCGTCATAAGCATCCACCTCGTCCGCGCTGACCCTTGCTTCGCTATCGCCGTCCTGCGCCACGAAATAAGCTGGCAGGATGCCCGCCAGCCGTGCGAGTTTCAGCGCAGCTTTGGCGGCCAACGGAGCCGTGATCGGCTTGGCGGCGAAGGGCCCTTTCAGCGGAGACGCCAGATCGAGCACCGGGTCGGCGATTGCCATGGCGACAGCCCCGTCGATCCAGGGAGCGCGAGCGATCAGCACGGGCATGTCCGGATCAGCCGCCGCCAGCTGGTTTGCAAGTTTAAGCGTCTCGCCGCGCGCCGCAGCCACCAATATGTCCGCTTCGTCCAAGGGGTCGAAATCGGCCAGCGTGACCGCATCCGCCCCTTCGACGGCCATGATGCGCAAGCCTCCATCGGCGGCATGAACGGTCACAGCCCATCCGCGGCGCAGCGCATCGATGGCGCGGGCGGCGGCGCGCCCCTTCATGACCCGAGACCCATTAGAAGGCGAACTCCGTGATGATCGGGACATGGTCCGACGGCTTGGTCCAGCTTCGGGCGGGTTCGACAACGCGATGGGCGGTCGCCTTTTCCGCGACGTCCTGCGTCATCCACATATGGTCAAGCCGCCGCCCCCGATCCGATTCGGCCCAGTCCCGTGCGCGGTAGCTCCACCAGGTGTAGAGCCGCTCCGGCGCGGGGAAGAATTTGCGCCCAATATCGACCCAGCCGTTCGATCTCTGCAGTCGTTCAAGCAGTTCGCACTCCACCGCTGTATGGCTGACTACGTTCAACAGCTGCTTGTGGCTCCATACATCGCATTCCATCGGGGCGATGTTGAAGTCGCCGGTCAGGATCGTCGGTTTATCTTCAAGCTGCGTCGACCATTGGATCATCCGCTCCAGGAAATCGAGCTTCTGGCCGAACTTTGGATTGACGGTGCGATCCGGCACGTCCCCACCGGCCGGCACATAGACATTTTCGATCCGCACGCCATTGTCGAGCCGGACACCGACATGGCGCGCCTCCCCGTTGGCCTGCCAATCGAGCCGGTCATCCTCATGGATCGGCACCCTGCTCATGATCGCCACGCCATGATGCATGCGTTGGCCGTTCAGCACCTGATGCACATAACCCATCCTGCGGAACATATCGGTAGGGAAGATCTCATTCACCACCTTCGTTTCCTGAAGGCATAATATGTCGGGCGCTTCCTCGGTCAGGAAGCGTTCCACAATGTCGATCCGGGCGCGGACGCTGTTTATGTTCCAGGATGCGATGCTGAGTGTCTGCGGCATGGTGATCCCCTAAGACTGCACGTTGAGCGGTGCAAGGTCTGCAGGAGGCTCGCCGCAGCGAGAAAGCATCTCTACAAATTAAGACCCCCGCTCCGGGGGCATGGAACGGGGGTCTCGATCGCGCCCTTTAAGCGCTTTGCGACGGGAGCCGAGGGTCCGGGTAACAGGGGGGAAATCCCGGTCTTCGTCTCTCGCCGTGGAGTCCTTATTAGAGTTCTGGATATGAGCCGAAGATGAACAGGATTAACCGCCAATCCGTCCATCTCATCTCCGGCCCAGTTCATCCGCCCGCGGAACGCCCCTTGGGCCGCGGGTCGCTCCAGCGGAAAGCCGAATCAGCCACGGCGACACCGTAGCGTTGGTTGGACAAGCGTATCGTGGTGCGGTTGTTCTGCGAATCCAGCGCCACCCAGCCATAGAGCTGTAGTCCCGCCGGGCCAGAAGGATCCCGCTCAAAGATCATGGTGATCGTTCCGATATCGGGGCGCTTGGGGTCACGCGCCTGAACGCTGATCACCTTCGGATCGCCGGTCTGGATCAGCTTGCCGAAACGGGACAGGTCTTTTCGGGGATCAAGCAGAGCGCCAAGCGGTGAGCTCCCGATCGGCCAGCGCTGCACCTGGCGGACTTCATAGTCGATCATGGTCAGGGCTTTCCCGTCGCCGACGATCAGCATGGGCACGCCCTTCTGATACTGAAAACGGATTTTGCCGGGCTGCTTGAGGGTCAGCTTTCCTGTTAGCGTCTGGCCATTACGGTCAGTCTGAGTGAAGTCGGCGGTCATGGTCGTGACGCCGCGAATATAGGCATTCACCTGCTCAAGACCCTGCTGTCCCTGCTGCGCAACCGCAGGCGCGGTCAAATTCGGCAGGGAAGCGGCGCCAAGAGCCAGTATGAGGGGCGCAACCAGGCGCTTCATGCATTTTCCTCCGCGTTGTTAAGGGATCAAAATAGGGACGACGGATTGAACCCATGGTGAACTGATGCGTTCCTGAACCGGCGAGCTGATGACGCTCGTCCCGTCGGTAGATTGCCGGTCAGCTGTACGGTGCCGCGTGGCCAAAAAAAAGGCCGGTCCGAAGACCAGCCTGGAAGTTTTTAGGAGAGGATGCCTGAAAGGCAGTTCCTTATTGAACGGTGACGATCATTTTAGCAAATGCGGAATGCACGAACACGATTGCGTTTGATGCAATCGCGATCAGATCGGGTTGCCATTTTCGTCGCGCAACACTTCCCGGCGGCCGACATGGTTGGGCGGGCCGACCAGTCCTTCTTCTTCCATCCGTTCAATGAGGCGCGCGGCGCTGTTGTAGCCGACCCGCAGCTGGCGCTGGAGCCAGCTGGTCGATGCTTTTTGATTTTCGAAGACGAGCTGGCAGGCTTTTCGGAATAGCTGCGCATCGGGGCTGTCATCGCCCAGATCGACGCCATCGAGCGCAAAGCTGCCTTCCTCCGGTTCCTCGGTGACGGCGGAGATATAGTCGGGCTGGCCCTGCGCCCGCCAATGGTCAGCGACCACCCGCACTTCATCGTCCGAAACGAAGGGCCCGTGGACGCGCATCAATCCCTTGCCGCCGTGCATGTAGAGCATGTCGCCCTTGCCCAGCAGCTGCTCTGCGCCCTGTTCGCCCAGGATGGTGCGGCTGTCGATCTTCGACGTCACGAAGAAGCTGATGCGGGTCGGCAGGTTCGCCTTGATGACGCCGGTGATGACATCGACCGAGGGGCGCTGCGTGGCAAGGATCAGGTGAATGCCGGCTGCACGCGCCTTTTGCGCGAGACGCTGGATCAGGAATTCGACTTCCTTGCCCGCCGTCATCATCAGGTCGGCCAGCTCGTCCACGACCACCACGATCTGCGGAAGGGGCTGGAAATCCAGCTGCTCTTCTTCATAGATCGGCTTGCCGGTTTCCGGGTCGTAGCCGGTCTGGACGCGCCGGCCCAGGGGCTTGCCCTTGGCTTTGGCCGCACGAACCTTCTCATTGTAATTGGCAAGGTTGCGGACGGAGATCGACGCCATCATGCGATAGCGGTCCTCCATCTGCTCCACCGCCCATTTCAGCGCACGTATCGCCTTGGCCGGTTCGGTGACGACCGGCGATAGCAGATGCGGGATGTCGTCATAAGTCGACAGTTCCAGCATCTTGGGGTCGATCATGATGAGGCGCAGTTGATCCGGCGTCATGCGATAGAGCAGCGACAGGATCATCGCGTTCAGGCCAACCGACTTGCCCGATCCGGTCGTGCCCGCGATCAGCAAATGCGGCATCGGCGCAAGATCGGCGATGATCGGTTCGCCGGAGATATTCTTGCCCAGGATGATCGGCAGCGTGGCGTCCTGCGCGAACTGTTCGGACGTGATGAGTTCGCGGAAGGACACCCCTTCCCGATTCGCGTTGGGCAGTTCGATGCCGATGACGGTGCGGCCCGGAATAGTGGCCACGCGCGCCGACAAGGCAGACATGTTGCGGGCAATGTCGTCAGCCAGCGCGATGACGCGGCTGGCCTTGATGCCTGGCGCCGGTTCCAGTTCATACATCGTCACGACCGGGCCGGGACGAACCTCGACGATATTGCCCTTCACATGGAAGTCGTCGAGCACGGATTCCAGCAAACGCGCGTTACGTTCGAGCGCCGCCTTGTCGATCTTGTGGTTCTGGCTCACCGGAACCGGGTTCAGCAGGTCGGGGGACGGCAGCGAACTGTTGCCGAACAGGTCATCCTGCGACACTGGCGCCATCTGCCGCTGCGCCGGGGCAGGCTTGGGCGTCTGGATGGTGATGGGCGGCTTGGGTTCGTTGCTGACCGTGCGGCGCGGCGCGACCACCCGGCCGTCGGCCTCGTCCTCATCATCCAGATCCGCGGCCGCGTCAGATCCGGCCAGGGCAAAGCTGGGCCGTGGCAGGGCAAGTTTCGGCATGGTGGGGCGGCGGAGCGCCAGGATCGGCTTTTCCAGCGCCAGGCTGCGATACCAGAGGGCCAGCCCCCCTATCAGCGTCAGCACGACGAGGATTCCGGTAATCCAGCCCTGCGCCGTTCCAGCCTGAACCGACAGGCTGCGCACGCCATTGGCTGTCGCCAGGCCGAGCAGACCGCCCCAGCCGGAGGGAAGGTCTATCAGCGAATCCGGCTGGAACATGGCCAGCGCGATGCCGACGAGCGCGATGCCGCCGAAACATTTGCCGAATTGCGATTTCCACCCGGTCATGTCCTGATCGCCCCACAGGCGGCGAGCGGTGATCGCCAGCAGGGGCAGCAGCAGCGTGATCGGCACTCCGAACAGGGTGAAGAGGAAAGCGGACACCCATGCGCCGGGCCAGCCCATGATGTTCTGAACATGATCGTCGGCGACCGTCATCATCGATGGATCGCTCAGGCGGAAGCTGAGCAGCGCGAGCGCCAGGAACAGCGTGACCAGCATCAGCGCGATCGCGCTGATCAGCGCGCCGCTGCGGATCAGGCTGCGTTTCAGCATTTCGCGCCATTCCGGCGTGCGCTTCGCTCCGCGGCTGACAGCCATGGTCTTGAATGTCCCCCAAATGTTCCGTTTCGGCACAATGCGCCGAGCGGGGAGTCCGCGTCAAGAGTCCGGGCTTTCGGCTCGTCCTGGTCGAATGCGTGAATGAATTGGCGAAATGAAACGGTTTTGGCCGTCGGTGAAGCGCTATGCGATTCCTTCATGCATTTCGATCGGGCGCCTGATGCGCGCGGCGATCAGGCAACCCGCGACGATCAGCACGGCCCCCGCGATGGTGGAGAAGGTGACCCGTTCGCCAAAGGCCAGCCAGCCGATGATCGCCGCCCAGATGAAGGCGGTATATTCCACCGGGATCAGATATTGCGCCTCTGCCCGCGCATAGGCCCAGGCGAAAGCGGCGAGCGAGGTGAAGGCGAGCGCGGCGGCCGTGGCGATCAGCAGCCAGGCGTGCGCTTGGGGCATGTCGAGCCGCAACAGCGCGACGCCCGGGAGCAACCGGGCGACGAGGAAGCACAGGCCAAACAGACCGAACATCACAAGATGCTGGAAGAAGGCGACTTCGACCGGGGAGGCGAGTTGCGCCTGTTGCCGCTGGATGATGAGGTTCCAGGCAAAAAGGACGGCCGACAGCAGCACGGCGCCCGCGCCCAGCAGGGCGTCCCAGTCATAGCTGCCCTGCATCCGGCCCGAGAGGATCACTCCGACGCCCGCAAGCCCGAGCAGCGATGCCGCGACAGCGGCGCGCTCGATCCGTTCCCCCAATAGGAGCGCCGCGAGATACAGGGCGATCAGCGGAGCGATGAAGGACAAGGCGATGGCTTCGGCCAGGGGCATGCGCATGAGCGCCCAGAAGAAGAGGCTGGCCATCAAGGCGACAACGCTGCCGCGCAGCAGATGCAGCCGCAGCACCGCCCGTTCCGGCCAGCGACGGCGGGTGATGAGCATGAGGGCAAGGCCGAGCAGACTGCCGGTCAGCGCGCGCCAGAACAGCGCGTTGAAAAGGCCGATCGACAGGCTGAGCCCCTTCATCATCGCGTCCATGACGGCGAAAAGCGCGACCGCAGCCCAGCAGACGGCGAAAGGGACGGCGAGAGAGCGGGACTGGGTCATGTTCATGACATCGCTGTGGCGGTGGAAGGGGCGCGATGTTTCGCGGGTGGGGACGAAGAAGAAAAGGCTCTTTCGACTGCTGCTTTCCACTGGCGTTCGGAAGGGGCTTCGACAGGCTCGGCCCGACCGGGAGTGATAGTGAGCAAGCTAATTGTTACAAGAGCGATTGGTCGGTCCGCCACAAGCGATCGCGGGCCGGAAAACCCCCTGCCCTATTCCGCCGCCTCTGCGTTGCCCGCGTCGGTGGTTTCCGCTTCCAGCTTCGCCGCCTCGATCTCCGCCGCCTTGGCTTCGACCAGATTGACGATATGGTCGATCATGCCTTCGTCCTGGATCGTGTGATCGGTCAGGCCGGAAAGATAGACCATATGCTTGCCCGCGCCGCCGCCGGTCAGGCCAATGTCGGTTTCGCGCGCTTCGCCGGGACCATTGACCACGCAGCCCAGGACCGAGAGCGACAGCGGCGTGTGGATATGCTGGAGACGTTCCTCCAGCGCCTGAACAGTGCGGATCACGTCGAAACCCTGCCGCGCGCAGCTGGGGCAGGAAATCACCTTGACCCCGCGCGTGCGGATGCCGAGGGACTTCAGAATCTCATAGCCGACGCGCACTTCTTCTTCCGGTTCGGCGGACAGGGAAACGCGGATCGTGTCGCCGACCCCGGCCCAGAGCAGGTTGCCGATGCCGATCGCGCTTTTCACCGTGCCGCCGATCAGCCCGCCCGCTTCGGTAATGCCCAGATGCAGGGGGCAATCGACCGCTTCGGCAAGCTGCATATAGGCGGCGACGGCAAGGAATACGTCGCTTGCCTTAACCGCGACCTTATATTCGTGGAAATCCTGGTCCTGGAGCAGCTTGATATGGTCGAGCGCGCTTTCGACCAGCGCCTCGGGACAAGGTTCGCCATATTTTTCGAGCAGATCCTTTTCAAGGGAGCCGGCATTGACGCCGATGCGGATCGCGCAGCCATTGGCCTTGGCAGCGTCGACCACTTCCTTCACCCGCGCTTCGCTGCCGATATTGCCGGGATTGATGCGCAGGCAGGCCGCGCCCGCATCGGCTGCTTCCAGAGCGCGCTTATAATGGAAATGAATGTCGGCGACGATCGGCACGCGGGCGGCGCGGACGATCTGCTTCAGCGCCGCGGTCGATTCCTCATCGGGGCAGGACACGCGGATGATGTCCACGCCCACTTCCTCGCACCGGCGGATCTGATCCACGGTCGCCTTGACGTCATGGGTCGGCGTGTTGGTCATGGTCTGGACCGTGACGGGCGCACCGCCGCCCACGGGCACGTTGCCGACCATGATCTGGCGGCATTGGCGGCGAGCGATGTCGCGCCAGGGGCGAAGGCCGGGATTATGGTCGGACATGAACGAGGGGCTCCATGATGATGAAGCCCCTATAGTGATTCCCGGCCCCAGTTGAAACCGCGCTGTTAAAAGCGCGCCGTGACCGACGCGGCGATCTGATCCACATTTCCGCTGACGCGCGACAGAGTGGTCGCGGTCACACTGGCCGACCCTGAATAAAATCGGTCGGGCCGGATCACCGTCGCCTGTTCGATGAAATTATGCGCATAGCTGAAATTGACCGTCAGCGCGGGCGACATATTCCAGCTGGTCCCGGCGGACAGCCAGACACGGTCGCCATCGGGCACGCGGGTCGATTGATATTGGGGATTGGTGGGCGTGCGGTCGAACATCGTGCCCGCGCGCAACGTCAAAGCGGGGCTGACATCATATTCGCCGCCTGCGCTGACGCTGAAACTGTCGCGATATTCCGATTCCTTGACCGATGTGCCGGTGCCGGACGTTATCGAGATATCGCGGAAAACCGACCAATTATACCAGCGCGCGGTTACCATCGCACGGGCGCGCGGCGTCAACCGGTGCATCATGCTGAACGTGACGATGTCGGGCAAGCGAAGCGCGGAGGATGCGGGCGTCGTTCCGTTGACGGCGGCAAGCGGGCCGAGCAGGCCCGACAGGGTCGAGCTGCCCTCGATATGGTGATCCATTCCAGACCGGTAGTGGACGCCGAAATTGGTGACGCCATTGGTGTAGAAAAGCCCCGCGTTCCAGCCCAGCGACAGGTCGTCGCCCTTGACGCGGGACATGCCGTCGGAATCAAGCGGTGACAGGTTGGGCAGGGCGTTGGTCAGCAGCACCTTGGCATATTGCACATCCACGCCGCCGCCGATCGAGAAGCTGTCGCTGATCCGGTAGGCGAAGGAAGGCTGGACATTATAGGTTTTAAGGTCGGTATGAAGGGAATCGTAACGGCCGAAGAAATCCGGATCATAATCCAGCTTCAGCCCGAAGGGCGCGGTTACGCTCAAGCCCAGCCAGAGCCGGTCGGTGACCTGTCCCGTCGCATGAAAGCTGGGTACGGGGATCAGGCTGGCGAAGGGATTGCCGCCTGAACCCCCGGATACCGGCACGGAACCGGGAAGACCGGGGACGGTGCGGTTCGTGCCGCGATTGTCCTGCGCCGTTGATGCGAACAGCATGACGCTTCCCGCCGACATCTGGATGCCGGGCAACTGGGTCATAGCGGCGGGGTTGAAATAAACGGTGGATGGATCGTCAGCCGCCGCCGCACCGCCGGCAAGCGCGCGGCCGGTTTCCTTGGGCGATTGTTCCTGCAGGTAGAAGCCGCCAGCGATTGCCGGGGCGGGAGCCGCCATGGCGGCTGCGGTCAGGAAGCAGGCGGCTGCACTGCGGCGGAAGACCATTGAAGAACCTCTCTAAATTAATCCGGGCAGCGAATAGCAGCGATATGGTTAATTTCCAGTTCAGCAACGTAAAAACTTGTCTCTGTTGCGAATGAACAAAAAAAAGCCGCCCCGAAGGACGGCTTGGAAAGTTTTAGGAGAGGATGCCTGAAAGGCCCGTTCCTTCTGCCTTTCGACCCGGCATGCCGCAACTGCGAAAGATGGAGGCTTGATTGCGTTTCATGCAATCGTCGCTGAAATGCCATGGTTCCGTAAGGTAAAGCGATTGAAGCGCATCGCGAATTTCTGCGACCCATCAATATCGACGGGTCGTTCAGCCGTTCGGAACGACCCCTGACTGCCGCAGTTGCGAGAGTAATTGGGTGCGAAGGCGCTCCAGTCCATCATTGTCATGCGCCTCCAGCCTGGCCACCAGTTCGGCCTGCGTATTGGACGCCCGCAGGAGCCACCAGCCAGAATCGGAAGCGACGCGCGCACCGTCCGTTTCATCGACGCGCGCACCCTCCACGCGCAGGCGGGACAGAATCTCCTCCACGATTCCGAACTTGCGGCTTTCCTCAACGCGAAAGCGCAGTTCCGGGGTGTTCAGCATGACGGGCATATGGTCGTGAAGGGCAGCGATCGTCTCGCCGGACTCGCTCGCGGCACGGATCAGCCGGATCGCAGCGTAAAGACCGTCGTCGAAGCCATAATAATCGTCCGCGAACATGATGTGGCCCGTCATCTCGCCCCCCAGCGGACTGCCAACTTCCTTCATCTTGGATTTGATGTGGCTGTGCCCGGTCTTCCACATGAGCGGTCGGCCGCCAAGCGCGGCGACATGGTCGAACAGCGCCTGGCTGGACTTCACATCGGCAACGATCGTCGCGCCGGGCCGGTTTTTCAGGACCAGTTCGGCGAACAGACCGAGCAGCTGGTCGCCCTGGATAATCCGCCCCCTGCCATCGATCACCCCAATACGGTCGCCGTCGCCGTCGAAAGCCACTCCGAAATGGAGATTGTTTGAAAGGACAAGGGCGCGCAGATCCTGCAGATTCGCCTCGATCGTGGGGTCGGGGTGATGATGGGGAAAATTACCGTCTATTTCGGTGAAGAGCGTATGATGCTCACCCGGCAACAACTGGACGAGCTTGTCGATCACAGGGCCAGCCGCGCCATTGCCAGCGTCCCATCCGATGCGGCAGGGCGCACCTGCAAACCCTTGCAGCAGCCGGGCGACATAGCCGTCCATGATGTCGATGCTCTCGACCCTTCCGCTGCCTTCTTCCCAATCGCCGTCCGCCGCGATGCTGCCGAGCCGGGTAATGTCCGCGCCAAAAAAGGGTTCATGCGCCAATACCAGCTTGAAGCCATTGTGATCGGCGGGATTATGGCTGCCGGTTATCTGAATGCCGCCATCGACGTCCAGAACCGCCTCGGCATAATAGAGCATTGGCGTGGGGCCGATGCCGATGCGCAGCACATCCACGCCGCTTTGGGCAAGGCCGTCGGCGAGCGCGGATTCGAGGCGAGGCGAACTCAGCCGACCGTCGCGGCCGATCACCACCCTTGATCCGCCGCGCCGCCTGACCAGCGTGCCGAAGCTGCGGCCGACGGCATGGGCATCGCGCTCGTACAGCGTGTCGCCGAATACGCCGCGCATGTCATATTCGCGCAGCAGCGAGGGGTGGAAGCGGTGGGCCATCGACATGCCCCCTTCTATCGCATCAGCCCCGGCCTGACGCGTCCTTTTCCGCTGCCTGGGCCAGCAGCAGGTCGCGGGCGGCGTTGATTTCCGCCGCCAGTGCTTCGATCCCGCCACGGTCGGGATGGACCGAGGCGATCAGACGCCGGTGCGCCGCGCGAATCGCATTCGCGTCGGCATCTGGCCCAACGCCCAGCAGCGCGCGCGCTCTTTCGAGGCTGAGGGCCTCAGGCGATGGCGGTTTCGAACGCACGGCCTTTGGCTTCTTCTTTGCCTGATTGAAGAAGAAGTAGGCCGCTCCCATCAGCAAGGGCGCGGCCGCGATCGGTTTGCCCTTGGCCGCCATCACCGCGCCAACCAGCGCGGCGCCCAGCACCATTCCGTCCTTCACGCTCATGCGCTGCAACCGTCCCGTCCAGATGAGCCAGGCCGCAAGCCCGAGAAACAGAATGGCGAACAGGCCCACCTAGGCCGCGCCGAGCAGATCGAACGACGCCGTTTCCTCCCGGGCTGGCAAGGAAAGCCCAGACACCATTTCGCGCAGTTCCTGGCGGGCGGCGATATGGCTGACGCCCAGGTCGCCCAGATGCCCCTTGTCCAGCAGGGTGAGGCCCGAGGGGAAAAGCTCACGGAAGATGACGCGTTCCGAGAGGCCCGGAATCACGCGGAATCCGACGCGGCGGGACAGTTCCATCAGGGCGTCGCCCACGCGCTTCTTGTTGCGGGCGTCATGATGCTGGACGCGGTTGCGCAGGACGACCCAGTCGATCGAGACGCCGTCGGCCTTTGCCCGCGTCTTGCGCGCTTCGAAGATGAGTTCGGAATAAAAGGACAGGCGGCGCACCTTGAAGGTTTCGGCGTCCACCTGGCCGATCAGGTCGAAATCGACGAAACTGTCGTTCATCGGCGTCACCAGCGTATGCGCGCGGGCGGCCATGTGGCGGGCGAACACATCGTCGCGGCCGGGCGTATCGACGACCAGAAAATCCTTGCCCTGCGCAAGCGCTGCGGTCTGTTCCTCCAGCGCCTCTACCGTATCGCCCTGAAACACGGCGAAATCGGGCGCGGGCAGGTCTATGCCGCGACGCCGGGCGGTTTCGGCGCGGTTTTCCATGTAGCGGGTGACAGTGCGCTGGCGCGGGTCGAGATCGATCATGCCGACCCTGTGCCCCAGCGCCGTCAACGCGATGGCGGTGTGAACCGCCGTCGTGGATTTGCCGGTCCCGCCCTTTTCATTGGCGAAGACGATATGATGCGCGTGGGCATTCGGACCCATTGATACCCCCGTTATTATCGCAACGATTCTTGACCCTGTTGCCCGGTCATGGCTTTAGCGGGATATTCCCATTGACCGCTGCCTTATCGGAGCCATCCGTCCCGTGCAAACCCTGCGTGACTTGTCCACCCTGCGATCCGCGATTGACGCCCTGAAAAGCGACGGACGGCCTGTCGCGCTGGTGCCCACCATGGGCGCGCTGCATGAAGGCCATATGGCGCTGGTGGAGGAGGCGCGGCGACATGCCGGGCATGTGGTGGTGTCGATCTTCGTCAATCCGCGCCAGTTCGGGGCGAACGAGGATCTGGACAGCTATCCGCGCCGCGAGGCCAAGGACGCGCAGATGTTACAGACGGCGGGCGTCGACATATTGTGGGCGCCCACGCCCGAGGTCATGTACCCCAAGGGCTATGCGACCAATATTTCCGTGTCCGGCGTGACCGAAGGGCTGGACGGAGCAGCGCGGCCGGGTCATTTTGACGGCGTCGCGACGGTCGTTTCCAAGCTGCTGAACCAGGTACAGCCCCATGTCGCGCTGTTCGGCGAGAAGGATTATCAGCAGCTCGCCATGATCCGCCAGATGGTGCGCGACCTGGACATGCCCATCGAAATCATCGGCGTGCCGACGCAGCGGGCAGAAGATGGCCTGGCCCTGTCATCGCGCAACGCCTATCTGAGCGAGGATGAGCGCAAGGCCGCGCTGGCCCTGCCCCGCGCGCTGGGCGAAGCGGCGCGGCAGATGGAAAAGGGCGCGACCGTCGATTCCGCCATCGCCAAGGCGATCACGATGCTGGCCGCTCATGGATTTGACCCTATCGACTATGTGTCGCTGTGCGATGCAGTGACGCTGGAGCCAATGAGCGTGCTCGACCGCCCCGCCCGCCTGCTGGGCGCGGCGAAGCTGGGGCGGACGCGATTGATCGACAATATCGCGGTCGAGCCTTTGTAACGGCGTCTCTGGCACTCCGCGTCGGGGCGCGAGATCCCAGCTTTCGCTGGGATGACGGCCGAAATGGACGGTATGCCGAGAGTCAGAAGGGTCTGACGATTACGGCGACAACGATCACCGCCGCCGCGATTCCCGGCACTTCGTTGATGAGGCGCAGGTTCTTCTCGGTCATCGGACGCTGACCTGCGGCGAGCTTCTTCACATAGCCCGCGATCCAGCCATGATAGGCGGACAGGCCCAGGACAAAGAGCAGTTTCAGGTGAAACCAGCCGAAATGCCACGCGCCTATTTCGACCATCAGCATGAGGCCGAAGACCCAGACCAGGATGAGCGACGGGTTGAGGATGATTTTCAGCAACCGCCTTTCGCGGTCGATCCATTTCTTGTCCTCGTCAGATCCCACGGCGCATTGGTGATGATAGACGAAGAAACGCGGCATCATGAACAGCCCCGCCATCAGGAAGATGACGAAGATGAGATGGGCGGCCTTCACCCACAGATAGGCGGCGCCGAGATAGGGCATCAGCTGTCCTTTCCTTGCCGGACATAGGCGATCAACGCTTCGACATGCGCAATGGGCGTGTCAGGCAGGATGCCATGGCCAAGATTGAGGATATGCGGACGGCCCGCAAAGGCCGCGCGAATATTGTCGATGGATTCCTCCACCGCCCTGCCCCCGGCGATCAGCGCCAGCGGATCCAGATTCCCCTGCACCGGCAGCCCCTGGGGCAGGACGCGGTTGGCCCAGTGCGGATCGACGGTTTCGTCGACGCCGATCGCATCGACGCCGGTGCCGGCGGCATAGTCGGCCAGTTTTGCGCCCGCGCCCTTGGGAAAGCCGATGACGGGAATGGCGGGATGCAGGGCCTTGAGCTTTTCGACGATGCGGCGATTGGGTTCGATAACCCAGCGTTCGAACTGGAGCGGCGAAAGGCTGCCTGCCCAGCTGTCGAACAGCTGCACCGCTTCGACACCGGCCTGAATCTGGCCGGAAAGGTAAAGGACGGTGGAATCGACGATTGCGTCGATGATCGCGCCGAAGCGTTCTGGATCCTGATAGGCGAGGCGTCGGGCCGCGCCCTGATCCTTGCTGCCCTGCCCGGCGACCATATAGGTGGAAATGGTCCAGGGGCTGCCTGCAAAGCCCAGGAAAGTGACAGACGGGTCAAGCGCCGCCTTCACCTGCCGCACCGTTTCATAGACCGCCTCATAGCGGCCAAGATCGGGTTTGAGCGCGGAGAGATCCGTTTCACTGAGGATTGGCGCCAGGCGAGGCCCCTCCCCCGTTTCGAACCACAGGTCCTGGCCCATGGCGTAGGGGACGATGAGAATGTCGGAAAAGAGGATCGCGCCGTCAAAGCCGAAGCGGCGCAGCGGCTGGAGCGTGACCTCGGCGGCGGCGGCGCTGTCATAGACCAGTTCCAGGAAGCCGCCCTTTTCAGCCCGCAAGGCGCGATATTCGGGGAGATAACGACCCGCCTGACGCATCAGCCACATGGGCGGCACGGCGGGACATTCACCCTTCAGCACCGAAAGCAGCGGCTTGGTGGTTCCGGTGGAAAGGCCGGCATCTGGTCCCGTCATATACTCTCTTATAATTAGATTCTTAGAAGGATGATGATGATAGTAGGGCGCTTGGCAGCGGGGTTTATGCGCTGTGCCCCGTTTTGCCAACAGCTTGACTCTTCAAGGTCAGGGATTCGGGACCGATTCAATCCACTTGTCCACGTTACCCACAGGCTGTGGATGAAAATGACGGCCTGTTGGGGGCATGTGGATAAGATTCCGGCTAGTGGGTGCTATCCAAAAGGGGTATTTTTACCCGCAACCTATCCCTTGCTTTATCCACAGGCTCCACACAGAGATATGCGTCATGTCGCGTATCCACCTGCATCTGTTGTCGGACTCCACCGGCGAGACCCTGGAGAACATCGCCAAGGCGGCCATCGGCGCGTTTGAGAATGTCGAGGCGGTAAGGCATTTCTGGCCGATGGTCAGGTCCGATCTTCACCTGGACCGGATCATGGAGGAGATCGCCGCCAACCCGGGACTGGTGCTGTTCACCCTGTCCAATCACCAGCTGCGGCGACGGCTGGAAACCCGGTGCCGGGCGCTGGGCCTGCCGCATGTCGCGGCGCTCGACAGCGTAACGGACGCGCTGTCCAACATATTGGGGCAGGAAACGCGCAACCGTCCGGGCCGCAAACATATTCTCGACGAAGCCTATTTCGCCCGGATCGAGGCTATTCAGTTCACCATCGCCCATGATGACGGCGTGGGGCACGAAAATTGGGAGGAAGCCGACATCGTGCTGGCGGGCGTGTCGCGCGCGTCCAAGACGCCGACGTCCATCTATCTTGCCAATCGCGGGTACAAGACGGCGAACATCCCGCTGGTCGTGCAGTCGCCGCCGCCGCGCAGCCTGTTTGCACTAAAGCATCCGATGGTCGTCGGCCTGACCGTCAGCCCGGAACGGCTGGTGCAGATTCGCCGCAACCGGCTGCTTTCATTGAACCAGGCGCCCGAGACCAGCTATGTCAATCTGGACAAGGTGCAGGAGGAACTCGCCTTTGCCCGGCGCATGTTCGCCGACAATGGCTGGCCGGTGATCGACATGACCCGCCGGTCGATCGAGGAAGCGGCGGCGGCCATCATAAACCTGTTCAACGACCGCGTGCTGGCGGAAGGAAGTGACGCATGATCGTGCTGGCATCGCAAAGCGCGAGCCGCCGCGCGCTGTTGGGCGCGGCGGGCGTGTCGTTCGAGGCGTTGTCGCCCGGCGTGGACGAGGAAGCGGCCAAGGAAGCGTTGCGGGCCGACGGGCTGGACGCCCGGGCGCTGGCCGACGCGCTGGCGGAGTTGAAGGCATTGCGCGTGTCGCAGCGCGTGCCGGGCGGGCTGGTGCTGGGCTGTGACCAGACGCTGAGCCTGGACGACGGGTCGATGATCGACAAGGCGGTGGACCGGGAGGATGCCGCGCGCATCCTGCGCCTGTTGTCGGGCCGGGTGCATCATTTGCACAGCGCGGCGGTGATGGTGCTGAACGGCGAGCCGATCTGGCGGCATATCGAGCGGGTGCGAATGACGGTGCGGTCTTTGTCGGACGCGTTTATCGATGCTTATCTCGATCAGGATTGGGACCAGTGCCAATGGTGCGTCGGATGCTATCGGATCGAGGGGCCGGGCGCGCAGCTGTTCGCGAAAGTCGAGGGCAGCCAGTTCGCGATTCAGGGATTGCCGTTGCTGCCGCTGCTTGACTTTCTGCGCATCCGGGGCGTTCTGCCGTCATGACCGACAAGCTACCCTATGCCCCCTGCCCTATGCCGAGGTGATCGGCGATCCGATCGCGCACAGCAAATCGCCGCTGATCCACAATTTCTGGCTCGACTGCCTGGGGATCGAGGCGGAGTATCGCAAGACTCATGTGACAGCGGAGGGATTGGCCGCCTATTTCCTTGAGCGGCGATCCGATCCCGACTGGCTGGGGTGCAACGTCACCTTGCCCCACAAGATCGCGGTGATGGACTATACCGACGATCCGGGCGGCGTGCGCGAGCGGATCGGGGCGATGAACACGATCGCCAGCGAAACCGGCGGGCCATTGATCGGCACCAACACCGATGCGGGCGGGTTCCTGCAACCCTTGTTGCGCGACAAGTGGAAGGGGACGAGCGCGGTTCTGGTCGGCGCGGGCGGTGCAGCGCGCGCGATCCTGTTTGCGCTCACCAGCCTGGGCGTGCCGGACATCACGGTGATGGCGCGCGACCCGGCCAAGGGGCAGGCGCTCCTCGACCGGGCGAAGGTGAAGGGGCGCGTCATCGGAATGGCTGACCCGCTTCCCGCCGCGGACCTGCTGGTCAACACCAGTTCCCTGGGCATGGTGGGTCAGCCGGGGCTGGATCTGGATCTTGCCCCGCTTGTCCAGGATGCGACGGTTTATGACATCGTCTATGCGCCGCTGGAGACCGGGTTGCTCAAGGCCGCGCGGGCGCGAGGTTTGAAGGCGCTGGACGGGCTGGAGATGCTGATCGGGCAGGCGGCGCTCGCCTTCGACATATTCTTTGACGCAGAGGCGCCGCGCGACCGGGACGAGGAATTGCGGGCCTTGCTGCTGGCGGCGTGAAGCGATGAAGATCTATGGCCTGACCGGTTCGATCGGCATGGGGAAATCCGCTGTTGCCGCCATGTTGCAGCGGGAGGGCGTTCCCGTGTTCGACGCGGATGCCGCCGTGCATCGGCTGCAAGGGCCGGGCGGCAGGCTGTTGCCCGCGATCGAGGCGCGCTTTCCGGGGACGACCGGACCCAGGGGCGTCGATCGCCCGAAACTGGGCGCGGCGGTATTCGGCCATCCCCAGGAGCTGAAAGCGCTGGAGGCGATCGTCCATCCTGCCGTCCGGGAAGAGCGGATCGCGTTCCTGCGCCGTCACCGGTCGCGCGCCTTTGTCGTGCTCGATATCCCGCTGCTCTATGAAAAGCATAGCGAACGCATGCTGGCCGGCGTCATCGTCGTGAGCGCGCCTGCGTGGAAACAGCGCAAACGCGTGCTGGCGCGCGCGGGCATGACTCCAGCCAAATTCCGCAAAATTCTGCGTTTGCAGACGCCGGATGCTGAAAAGCGGCGGCGGGCTGACTATATCATCAATAGCGGGACGACTTTCGCCGAAACGCGGGCCCAGGTAAGGCGCTTGGTCGCTTGCCTTGGTGCGAAGACAGGTCGATAAGAACAAGTCCGGCAGAGTCGGTTGAAGAGGGCAATGCGCGAGATTATTTTCGACACCGAAACAACAGGGTTCGACCCCGCGTCTGGCGACCGGCTGGTGGAGATCGGTTGCATTGAACTTTTTAACCGGGTGCCCACGGGGCGGACATTCCACGCTTACTATAATCCCCAGCGCGCCATGCCCTCCGCCGCCGAGGCGATTCACGGGCTGTCCGACATATTCCTCAAGGACAAGCCGCTCTTTTCGGCAGGGGTCGAGGAATTGCTCGACTTTCTGGAGGACAGCCATCTGGTCGCGCATAATGCGCGGTTCGATTTCGGCTTCCTCAACCACGAACTGAAACTTTGCGGACGGTCCGAAGTGTCGATGGAGCGTATGATCGACACGGTGGCGATCGCGCGCCAGCTGCATCCCGGCGCCAAACATAGCCTGGACGCGCTGTGCAGCCGCTATGGCATCGACCGCAGCCACCGCATCAAGCATGGCGCGCTGCTCGACGCCGAACTGCTTGCCCAGCTTTACATTGAACTGACCGGCGGCCGTCAGATCGGCCTGGGTCTTGCACGAGAGGAGGAGAATGACGCCATTCGGGCGGAACTTGCGGCTGGTATCGCGGTTCGCCCTGTTCGTCCCGCGCGGCTTTTCACTGCCAGCGCGGCAGAGCTGGAACGGCATGCAGCGTTCGTCGCGACGCTGGAAAAGCCGCTCTGGCTGGAGGAAGCCTGAAGGCGGGGGACGATGTCCTGCCCTTCATGCTTCACGCCAACCGGACTGCTTCCCGCAGCCCGGCAAGAACAAGGAGAAGGCATATGGATATTCGTGTTTCCGGACATCAGGTCGATACGGGCGACGCGCTCAAGGAGCATGTGTGGACCCGGCTGGAGGCGATGGCCGAGAAATATTTCGCCCGCACGATTTCCGCCCAGGTCACATTCCGGCCTGCGCCCCATGGGGCTTTCCATTGCGATATCGTCTGCCATGTCATGACCGGCCTGATCCTGAAAGGAGCGGGCGAGGCGCAGGAGGCGCATCCCGCCTTCGATCAGGCGGCGGAAAAGATCGAGCGGCAGTTGAGGCGCTACATGCGCCGGTTGAAGGACCGGCATTCGCAGGCCGCGGCGGCTGAGGCGCAACGCGCCAATGGCTACGACCTCAACGGGATGGATGGGGCGGGATACACCATCTTCGCCTCAGCGCCGGAGGAAGAGGAACCGGCCGATGCGCCCCTGATCGTCGCTGAAACGCGGGTCGATATTCCCGAAGCCAGCGTGTCGGACGCGGTGATGATGCTGGACCTGCGCAACACCAATGCGCTGCTGTTCCTCAACGCCGGGACATCCGCGTACAACATGGTTTACCGCCGTCATGACGGGACGATCGGCTGGGTGGAACCACGCGGCTGACAGGGTACTGACACAGGCTCCGGCCCCAGGGCGCCAGTTGACCTAGAGCAGCAGGCAGCCTATGGGGCCGGGCTTTATATTCCCCGGCGACGCGCGATTTTTGGGGCATGGCGCGCCTCGGCTGTTCCAGGTTGGTCATGGTTCATTTCAACGATATTGTTGCGCCCGGCGCGCTCGCAACGGGCCTTTCAGTCAATGGCAAGAAGCCTCTTTTCCAGAAGATCGCGCAACTGGCTGCGGCTGCTTATCGCCTGGACGCGGACGTGGTGTCGGAAGCGCTGTTTGAACGGGAACGGTTGGGTTCGACCGGATTTGGCGGCGGAGTCGCCATACCCCACGCCAAGATACCCGGCCTGGAAAGGATGAGCGGGGTCGTGGTCCTGCTCGATCCGCCGATGATGTTCGACGCGGTGGACGAAGCGCCAGTAGATATCGTGTTCGGGCTGCTGTCGCCGGTCGATAGCGGGGCGGAACATCTCAAGACTTTGGCCCGCGTGTCCCGCTATCTGCGCGATGACGCAAATGTCGCCCGTTTGCGGGGCGCAAATTCGACCGAGGCGCTGCACGCGCTGCTGGCCGGTGGCGAATCGCGTGACGCGGCCTGAAACGCCGTCCCCGCCCAGCGGCGAGGCGGCGCATTTCCGGGCGCTGGAAAATCTGTACCGGTCTGCGCCGATCAACCGGCTTTTCCGTTCCGAGCTGACGATTCCCGAGGCGGGCCGTTCGATCATCGAATTTGATGTGGGTGAGGAACAGTTCCATGCCGCCGGTGCGGTGCATGGAACCGTCTATTTCAAGATGATGGACGACGCTGCCTTTTATGCGGCGAACAGCCTGGTCAGCGACCGGTTTTTGCTGACCACGGCGTTCAACCTGCTGTTCACGCGGCCGATCGGCCCCGGCCGAATCCGCGCCGAGGGCCGGTGGATCAGCGGCAAGCGGCGGGTATTCGTCGCCGAAGCAAGCCTGATCGACATGGAAGGCGAAGAGGTAGGCCGGGGCACCGGCACCTTCATGCGATCGCAATTTCCCCTGTCTTCCCTGCCCGGCTATGCCGGCTGACCGGCTGACCAGCGCCATGCTGGTCGGCGTCCTGATCCGGCGGACCGCAGCAGCCGGGGGCTTCGCCACGGTGCTGGCGAAAGGCGATGAAATCAGCGGCGTCATACTGATAGAAGCCGCCGAAAGAGGCCAGCGCATGGGCCTTTACGAGCGAGTCCCAACCCTGTCCGGGGGCTATCAGATGCTGCGCTGCGGCCCCGCCCCGGAGGAGGGCGCGGAGTCGTTGGCGCAATATATAGCGCGCAGGCGCAAGTCGGACCCCGACCTGTGGATAATCGAACTCGATATCGCGGATGCGGAACGGTTCGCCGCTGAAACGATCTGTTAATCTGTCCTAAAGATTGACTCTGCGTTCGCGCGCGGGCACTGGCCCCCCACGCTTAACGCGCAGGTTGCCAAATTCGCCCGTGGGGGGCGGGGGAGGTAAACACGCAGACGGGGGGCGGCCAGACGTCGTTTGTGAATTCGGGGTTTTTTTAACCTGACGTCCCCGGCCAAGAACCGCATGTTTTTGAGTTATAATGAGTCTTCGTTTGAAGGCCGCAATTACTGCGGCATTTGCTCTGTCCGCCACTGCGGCGGTTACTGCGGCCGATATGTCGAGTGCCAGCGAGGCTGCTCCTTCGGTCGTCACCCTTCCGGGAAATCAAGAGCCTGATCAGGTTCCGGCGGTCGCCAAGCCCGCTGTTGTTTTCGCCGCTCCGCGCGAAGTCGCGCAGCCGCTGAATTCTTCCGACAGCGCCGATGTGCGTGCTGACAATCTTTCCGCCCTCGTTAGCGCCCATGGCGATGCTGAAACGCTCGAAGGCGACATGCGGTGCCTGGCCGGGGCGGTTTATTTCGAATCCAAGGGTGAGAGCCTGGAAGGCCAGCTCGCCGTCGCCCGCGTCATCATCAATCGCGCAAAGTCGGGGCGGTTCGCCAACAGCCTTTGCGGCGTCGTCTATCAGCCGGGTCAATTCAGCTTCGTGCGCGGGGGCGGAATGCCGACGATCCGCACGGCAAGCGAAAGCTGGCGTCGCGCGGTGGCGATCGCGCAGATCGCCATGAAGGACGCCTGGGACAGCGCGGCCGAAGGCGCCTTGTTCTTCCACGCCCGCCGCGTTTCGCCAAGCTGGGGCAAGCGCCAGCTGGCCGCGATCGACAATCATATCTTCTATCGCTGATCCTCGGGTCGCACCTATAAGGACAGCGGGCCGGTTCAGATAATCCTGAACCGGCCTTTTCTTTTGTTCCCCGCCTGTTCTATCATGGGGGATGATGCACAGTTCCTCTCCATCCGCCGAGCAAGGCTGTTCGCCCCTGACCGATGGCACCGCGCTGGCGGTGGCCCGTGGCACGCTGCGGCTGTTCTTTCGCCATGACATGAGCGGCATATTGGAAGTGCCGCTGCCAAACGGCCGCCGGGCCGACATCATGGCGCTCGACAGCGCGGGGCGCATCACCATCGTCGAGATCAAGTGCAGTCGTGCGGACCTGCTGGGCGACATGAAATGGCCCGATTATCTGGACTATTGCGACCGCTTCTTCTGGGCTGTGCCTTCGGGATTCGACCTGTCGCTGTTTGACAGCGAGGCGTTATGGCCAGCGCGGACGGGATTGATCGTCGCCGACCAATATGACGCGGAATTGCTGCGCCCCGCACCGGTCGAACCGCTGGCGGCGGCGCGGCGCAAGGCGGAAACCCTGCGCTTTGCCCGGCGCGCTGCGCGGCGGCTGACGGCGCTGGCCGACCCGGATCATGCGGCGGAACTGGGCTGGTGACGGGGCGATGATCCAGCGCGTCGTCCCAATTATTCGCCGCCTAGAAAACCGGGCCTTGCACCGGGCCTGAGGGTGCGGGCTTGCTTTTCGCCGCGGTCACGGCTTCGACCAGACCGGGCGTGCGGGATTCCCGCTGCGCATAATCGCGCGCCGACATGCCGGCGATGGTGTCGCGCTTGTCGGCATTGGCGCCTTGCCCGATCAGCAGGCGCGTCAGGCCTACGTCACGCAACTGCACCGCGCGGATCAGCGGCGTTTCGCCACTGCCGTTCGCCTTGTCGATCTGCGCGCCGCCTGCCAGCAACGTGCGCACCCCATCCTCGAACCGCGCCTGCACGGCGTTCATGAGGGGGGTGTTGCCCCGGTTGTCCGCCAGGTCGGGATTGGCGCCCTTGGCCAGGAGGAAGGACAGCCATGTATTGTCGCGGCGGGCGATGACGATGTGCAGGGCGGTTTCACCGCTGGTGACGTCCCGGCTGTTGATGACGGTCGATCCGGGCTTCTGGACGAGGTCGGTGACCTTTTGCCCATCGGCGTCCTTCACCGCCTTCAGGAAATTATAGCCGTCGGAAAATTGCGCCTGCGCCGCAACGGGAGTCAGCAGCGCGAGCGCCATGGCGGCGGCGCGGCCTGCGCCCATCCAAGCCGGAAAACCTCTTGTCATCGTCGATAAGCCCCGTTGGCATTTGCAAAATCGGCCATAGCAGGGCATGGCTGGCCACGCCATGAACAAAGCGCTCCGCTCCGTCATCCTGCCGTTCACCGCCCTGCTGGCTGGCTGCAATATGGGTGCGGGGGGCAACGCATCAAGCGATGCGCAGAGCGCGCCCGGCGACCTGGCGGGCGCGCGGATCGGCGCGCCTTTCACCCTGACGAACCAGGATGGGGAAAAGGTGGCGTGGGACGATTTCAAGGGTCAGTATCGGCTGGTCTATTTCGGCTACAGCTATTGCCCCGATGTCTGTCCGGTCGATCTGCAACGCATCATGCAGGCGTTCACGCAGTTCGAAAAGGCTGACGCGGGACGCGCGGCGAAGGTGCAGCCGATCTTCATCAGCGTCGATCCCGAACGTGATACGCCAGCGGTGCTGAAAACCTATGTCGCTGCCTTTCACCCGCGCCTGATCGGGCTGACCGGGTCGCCCGACGAAATTGGGAAGGTTGCCAAGGATTTCGTCGTCATCTTCAACAAGGAGAAGGCGGAAGGAAGCAGCGATTATCTGGTGAGCCACAGCCGGACGCCCTATCTGTTCGGACCCGATGGACAGCCGGTGGCGCTGGTGCCGGTGGATGATCCGGGGACGGCGGATCAGGACGAGGGCGCGCCGGACAAGGTGCTCGCCTTCCTTGAAAAATGGGTCAAGTGACGGTTGGACTTCTGGGAAAAGCCACTCGATAAGCTGGACCGCGCTGAGTGGGAAGCGCTGTGCGATGGCTGCGGCAAATGCTGCCTGCACAAGGCGGAAGATGAGGATACGGGGCGCATCTACCCGACCAACGTCGCCTGCCGCCTGCTCGACCGGCATAGCGGCCAATGCACCAACTATAAGGAACGGCGCAGCTTCGTGCCCGATTGCGTGCGCCTGACGCCGCAGAAGGTGAAGACGATCGGCTGGCTTCCGCGCACCTGCGCCTATCGGCTGCGGGGGGAGGGCAAGCCGCTGCCGTCCTGGCATTATCTGATCAGCGGCGATCGGGAAGCGGTGCATCGGGCGAAGGAATCGGTGCGCGGCTGGACGATTGCCGAGGCGGACGCGGGCGACTGGGAAAATCATCTTGTCGACCGGGAACTCTGAAACCGTCATCGTCATAGACGGCGTCGCGGTTCCGGTGCGTGTGCGCCGTTCACCGGGGGCGAAGGCCTATCGGCTGTCGATGGATCATGCGCGGCGGGAATTGCGGCTGTCGCTGCCTGCAAAGGCGAACCTTAACCGTGCGCTGGGATGGGCGCAGGGGCATGAAGGGTGGGTGCGGTCGCAGATGGCAGCCCAGCCCGCGCTGGTGACTCTGGGCGATGGCGCGCTTTTCCCGCTGGAAGGACGCGAGGTGCAGGTGTGCTGGATGGCTGGCGCGCCCCGTGCGATCCGGCTGGACGGTGACCGGATGGTGCTGGGCGGCCCGCGCGAGTCCGTCGGCCAGCGCGTGTTGCGCTGGCTGAAGGCGCGGGCCAGGGCCGTGCTGGAAACGGAAAGTCACGCCATGGCGCGCGACAATGGGCTGGAAGTGGCGTCGGTGGGGATAGGCGATCCGCGCAGCCGCTGGGCCAGTTGCGCGTCGAGCGGCGCGATCCGCTATAGCTGGCGGCTGATCCTGTGCCCGCCGCATATCCGGCGCGCGACCGTGGCGCATGAGCTTGCTCATCTGCTGCATATGGATCACAGCCCGGCCTTTCACGCGGCCCATGCCCGGATATTGGGGGAGGACCCCCGGCCGGCGCGGGCATGGCTGCGCGAACATGGCGCGGCGCTGCACCGCTATATCGTCTAGGCGGTATCGACATTCAGCCCTGACGGCCTGCAAACGGCGATTTCCCGCGCTTCCGATGCTCACCTACTTTTAGTAGGCTGCGCTTCGGCTCGCGGAAAATCACCGTTTTCGGCTCGCCATCATCTGAATATTGATACCGCCTGCCATTGCATGGGCGTCGGGCGTTCAGGCCGCGCAATCATGGGCGGCGTCCGGGCGATGGGCGAGGCCACAGGTGCGGCAGACGACATGGCTGCCGGGTGTGAGGCCATGGCCAACGGCGACCCGCTCGTCAAACACGTAGCAATCACCCTGCCACCGGCTTTGCTCTTCGGGCATTTCCTCAAGATAGCGCAGGATGCCGCCGCGCAGATGATAGACGTCGTCAAAGCCGCGCGAGCGCACCAACGCCGTCGATTTTTCGCAACGGATGCCACCGGTGCAGAACATCGCGATGCGGGGTTTGCGCCCTTCATCACGCAGTTGCGCGGCGAAATTGTCGAACCAGGCCGGAAAGTCGCGGAAGGAGCGGGTGCCGGGGTCGATCGCGCCTTCAAAGCTGCCCACTGACACTTCGTACGCGTTGCGGGTGTCGATGACGATCGTGTCGGGATCGGCGATCAGGGCGTTCCATTCGGCCGGGTCGAGATGACGGCCTGCCTGCGTCGCTGGATCAAGCTTTCCCGCGCCCAGCGTCACGATCTCCGGCTTCACTTTCACCTTCATGCGGGCGAAGGGAGCCTCCGATGCGGTTGCATATTTGACGTCGAGATCGGCGCAGCCCGGCAGGGCGCGAATATGATCGATCAGCGTGGCGATGGCCTGTTCATTCCCTGCCACGGTGCCGTTGATACCTTCATGCGCGAGGATCAGCGTGCCGCAGGTGCCGAGTTGGGCGCATAGTTCCCGCAGTTGCGCAGCGAGGCCGTCGGGGTCGGCGAATGCGGCGAAGCGATAGAGCGCGGCGATGGTGAAGGACGAGGCCATGCCGCGCCCATAGCGGCTTCACCGCCCTCTTGAAAGGCCGGGCGCGAGCGCGCATAGGCGGGTCATGGTTCCCTTTTCGTTCGCGGGTCACGAGTTTCTGGCGTTGCCGGAAGCAGCGCTGTTCTGGCCCGCACAGTCGGCGCTGCTGGTTGCCGACCTGCATTTTGAGAAGGCAAGCTGGTTCGGGCGTTTCGGCCAGTTCCTGCCCCCGCATGACAGCCAGGCGACGCTGGACATGATCGAGACCCTGGTGGAGCGGACGGGCGCGCGATCCGTCTGGTCGCTGGGCGACAGTTTCCACGATGCTGACGGCGCGGCGCGGCTGCCCACAGGGGCGCGTGATAGGCTGTCGGCGCTGACGGCGCGGCTGGACTGGATCTGGATCACGGGCAATCATGACGCCGGCATGGCGGAAACGCCGGGTGGGCGGCGCATGACGGAGGCGGAGGTCGAGGGCGTCTGGTTGCGGCATGAAGCCGATCCGGCGGACCCCCGGCCGGAAATTTCGGGGCATTTCCATCCCAAATTGCGCCTGTCGCTGCGTGGACGCCATGTGTCCCGCCGCTGCTTCGTCGGATCGTCTTCCAAACTGATTCTGCCTGCCCTGGGTGCGCTGACCGGCGGGCTGGATGCGGGACATGGAGAGATTCGGCGCGTGGTTGGACCCGGCGCGATGGCGATGGTCCCTGTAGCCGACAGGATGCTGCGTTTTCCGCTGAATTGAGCCGACGTTAGGGAAACGCGACGTTAAACTGTTGCTGCTAAATCACAGGGAGCTGGAATCAGCCAGTCATTGGTGCGCAAAGGCTTGTAAAGGCTGGGTTCGCTTGCCTTTGGCTGTCTGTGTCAGCATAATCGCACTCCGAAAGTTGATGTGGGAAAACCATGCGCTGCAGGAGAGGAAAGGGTCCAATGAGCAAGAAAAATCTTTGGCTGTTGTCCGCTGGCGTGGTCGCGCTGGCTGGTTCCGTCTCCCATGTTCAGGCGCAGGAAACCGCTGTGCAGGACGTTGCGGACGAGGAAAACGTCATCATCGTCACCGCGACGCGCCGCGCCAGTCCGCTGTCCGATGTGCCCATCGCGGTTTCGGCTGTGACGGCCCAGGCTATGCAGAACAGCGGCGCCAGCGACATCCGCACCCTGAACCAGCTTGCGCCATCCTTGCTTGTATCATCGACGGGATCAGAGGCGAATGCTTCGGCGCGCATACGCGGCATCGGCACGGTCGGTGACAATCCGGGGCTGGAAAGCTCTGTGGCCGTGTTCATCGACGGGGTTTATCGCTCGCGCACGGGCGCGGGACTCAACGAACTGGGTGAGATCGAGCGGGTCGAAGTGCTGCGCGGGCCGCAGGGCACATTGTTTGGCCGCAACGCGTCGGCGGGCCTTATCAACGTCGTCAGCAAGGCGCCCGAGTTCGAGCTTGGGGGCAAGGCCGAGATCACTTACGGCAATTATGACTATTGGCGGCTGGCGGGGCGGATTACCGGCCCGGTCAGCGACAAGCTGGCGCTCAGCCTGGATGGCGTATGGTCAAAGCGCGACGGCTTTTTCGATCTGGTCGACGCCAGCGGCGACAAGGTGGGGGAAACCAACGATCGCGACCGGTATTTCGTGCGCGGACAGGCTTTGTTCGAACCCAATGACGCGCTGTCGATCCGGCTGATCGGCGACTATACCAATCGCGACGAAAGCTGTTGCGGCGCGGCCTATATCGAAACGCGTGAACGGCTGCCGGTCGCGGGCGGTGGTTACAGCACCGCGCCCTTCAATCGCATCGCTGCGATCCTGGCCGGGCAAGGCAGCGTTTTCCCGGCCGATCCCTATGACCGCAACCTGACCATCACGCCGGGTCGCGACTATGTCAGCAAGGTCAAGGATTGGGGCGTTTCGGGCGAGGTGAATTACGACCTTGGCGGGACGAAGCTGACCAGCATCACGGCCTATCGCGATTATAAGAGCCAGGATTATGGCGATTATGATTATAGCGGCGCGGACCTGCTGTATCGCGATTCCAATACCTATCGGCAGTTCCGCACCTTCACGCAGGAATTGCGCGCGCAGGGTTCGGCGTTCAATGACGTGCTCGACTGGCTCGTTGGCGGCTATTACGCGCATGAAAAGCTGACGCTGGAGGACAATATCGTCTTCGGTGCGGATTATGGCCGTTTCGCCGCCTGCCGGTTGATGGCGGGCGCAGGGGCGAACAGCAACCTGACCGCGCAGCAACTGGCGGCATGCGGCAGCGGGCTTGCCACCGGCGCGCTGATCACGGGTACGGAGGCGCAGTTGAATGCTGGCCTGATCAATGCGGGGGTTCCCGCATTGCAGGCGGGCGCGATTTCGGCGGGCCTTGGCAACGGTTTGCGGGCTCTGGCGGCCATCCCGTCCGGGTCGGGCGACGTTTCTTCGGTCTATCGTCAGAAGAGCGAGAATTGGGCGCTCTTCACGCACAATATCATTCACATCACCAAGCAGATCGATCTGACGCTGGGCCTGCGTTACACGCATGAAAGCAAGCGTTTTTCGGCTGACTTCAACAACAATAATGCAACCTGCGCGGCGTTGCAGGGATCGAGCCTGCCGACATTGGCCACCAACCCGGCGCTGGGTAGCGCGGCGGCGCTGGCAGGCGGTATCCTGACGCTTGGGTGCCTTGGCAACAGTTCGACCGGCCTCAACGCGCTCAATCTGAACGACCGGATCAGCGACGGGGAGCTTTCCGGCACCGCCGTCCTGTCATGGAAGCCAGTGGATGAGCTGCTGGTCTATGGCAGCTATTCCAAGGGCTATAAGGCGGGGGGCTATAATCTCGACCGTTTCCAGCTGGGATCGACCGGCCTCAATCCCGTGCCTGCGGTCTTTGCGCCGCGGAGCAATGCGGATGTGACCAGCCTGCGCTTTGCCGCGGAGAAGGTCGACGCGTTCGAGATCGGCCTGAAATATACCCAGCCCAAATGGAGCGCCAACATCGCGGCGTTCCGGCAGGAGTTCAAGAATTTCCAGCTGAACACCTTCAACGGCACCAGTTTCGTCGTGCAGAACATCAACGGTTGTGACGGCGCGCTGTCGGCAGGCCGGACCTGCGCCAGCGACGATGTCGGGCCGGGGCTGATCAGCCAGGGCGTCGAACTGGAACTGGCGGCGACGCCGGCGCGCAATGTCCGCGTGGCGGGCGGGTTTACCTATGCGCGGGCGAAGTTCGCCAACCGGCTGGTCGGCAGCAGCAGCGGCGCGGTGCCGCTGGATCCTGCGCTGTTCCTGTTGCCCGGATCGATCAATTCGCAGGCGCCCGAAGTCGTGACGACGGTCAGCGCGTCCTGGACGCCGGAGCTGGGCTCCAACGGCCTGTCGGCGCTTTTCTACATCGACGGGCGCATGACCAGCGACTTCAACACCGGGTCGGACCTGTTCCCCGAAAAGCGGCAGAATGGCTTTGCGGTGTTCAACGCGCGCGTCGGCCTTCGCGGGCCGCAGCAGCGTTGGGCGGTGGAATTCTGGGGCCAGAATATCTTCAACCAGGATTATACGCAGGTCGCCTTCAGCAGCCCGCTGCAATCGAGCAGTCCGGGAACGTCCACCACCGGGCAGTTTGCGCAGGGCGCGCCGATGGCGAACCAACTGATCTCTGCCTATCTGGCCGAACCTCGCACCTACGGCATCACGTTGCGCGGGAGTTTCTGATCATGCCCCGTCCGCTCGCGGGAAGCGAGCGGACGGGCGCTGGCCGTTCCCCGAACAGGGCGGTGCCCACGCGGATATCGGTCGCGCCCAGCATGATCGCCGTTTCAAAATCGCCCGACATGCCCATGGAGAGGCGATCGACGCCTTCTTCGCGCGCGATCTTTGCCAGCAGCGCGAAATAGGGGGCGGGCTCCACATCGGCGGGGGGCACGCACATCAGGCCTGCGACCGGAATGTCGGCGTCGCGCGCGGCGCGCAGCAGGGCTGGCGTGTCGGCGATGGGACAGCCGCCCTTTTGTTCTTCCGCGCCGATATTGACCTGTATGAAGCAGGGCAGGCGTTTTCCGGCCGCATCCATCGCCCTGGCGAGCGCGGTAAGCAGGGACGGGCGGTCGAGCGAATGGATGACGTCGAACAATGCAACCGCGTCCGCCGCCTTGTTCGATTGCAGCTGGCCGACGAGGTGCAGCACGATATCGGGCGTTTCGGCGCGCAGTTCGGGCCATTTGCCCTGCGCTTCCTGGACCCGGTTCTCGCCGAATGCGCGTTGCCCGGCGTCGATCAGGGGACGGATGGCGGCGGCATCCTGCGTTTTCGAGACGGCGATCAGATTGATGTCGTCGGCGGTGCGGCCGGTGAGGCGCGCGGCGCGCCCCATGGTTTCGCGCACGGCGTTCAGGCGCTCTGCGGCTTCGATGCTTTCGGTCGTCATGGCGGCTGCTATAGGCGAGGGCGATGACAGGCCGCTACGCCAAAAATTTGCCCTCTATATGGCTCGTGACTGACGAACGGGTTCCCGCTGCGACTTTGGTGGAGAGCGCGGCCCGTTTGCCTCGGGGGCGGGGGGGCGTCCTGTTTCGGCATCATGCAAGCGGAATGGCCGAGCGGCGGGCGCTGTTCGATCGGATTGCTGCGATCGCGCGGCGGCGGCGGCTGGTGCTGCTGCTGGCGGGACCGGCGCGGCAGGCGGCGGCCTGGGGCGCGGATGGATGGCATGGTCGGTCGGTCGGTGGTGCGGCGCGCCTGTTGCTGCACAGCATGGCGGTGCATGATGCGCGGGAATTGCGGGACGCGGCGCGGCGGGGGGCCGATCTTGTCTTTCTGTCGCCGCTGTTCCCGACTCGCTCGCATCCGGGGGGCAGGGTGCTGGGCCGCGCGAAATTCGCGGCATTGGCGCTTAGGGCTGGCATGCCGGTGATTGCGCTGGGCGGGGTTCAGGCGAAGCACGAGCATATGTTGCGTGGGATCGGCGCGGCCGGGTGGGCTGCTATCGATGGGCTGACTGCCGTGGGCGGCGTAGGATGATGCCGAGGTGGTACGACGGTGATGGGTGGATAGTGGACTGGCCGGTATGAAGCCATTCAAGTAAAACGCTGCCCTTGCTCGAAGGGGGAGCCTCCTGTGTTTGATTCGGTCGGCGCGTTCACTAAGCAATTTACGCCTGTAGAAGGCGGCTATCTTTATTACCCGTCCAAGAAAGACGGCGGAAAACTGGTGACGATCGATGAATATTGGCAACTAACCGAAGGCTGGAACAAGGTAGCTGGTCGCAGCGGCGTCTGGAAGGTCGCCGGCATCGTGATGGTAACGATCCTCATATGGACCATCATATCGAAGTCTTTGTCTTTACCAGATTGGACGGATTCGATCATGGTTGCCGTAACCGTGATCGGTATATCAGGGCGGCTGCTCTGGACCAGCTTCGCTCCGCGCCGTTTGGTTCGGGAGCGAACCGCAATCACCCCGCCTAGACTGGCATCGGAGACAAAGCGTCAAGCGCGAGCTTTGCTCAATTGGCGCTTCATCATCTTCGCGCTTTTGTTCAGCGGCATCGCCTTCCTGGGTTCATTGAACACGCCAGAGCGTGATTTCAAATCATGGGCTTGGCTGATTGGCAGCGGTGCGATGTTCGGCCTTTATATTTGGTTGGCCATTCAGAAATTTCGCGACAAGTGGCATTTCATCAGAAGCCATCGTGTCCGCTAACGGGGCGGTGCTTCCATCGATAGAGCGGCAACAACTGGTCGTAACCAGCCACGCTGGCGCTCCCTAGCGATGAAGCAAGGCTGACGATGTGGCGAAGTCAGGCTAGACCCGCAAAATCAGAATTTGAAGACGGTGCCCAGATAGACGGCCTGGTTATCCTGACGCTCGTCGGTCATCGGAGCCAGGCGGCCGATGACGCTGTTGTTGTAGCGCAGGCCCGCTGTCACGTTCAGGTTACGCGTCAGCGAATAAGAGCTGGCCAGATCCAGCGAATAATCCTTGTCCGCATTGGGCGTGCGGACGGCAGTGCCGGGGTCGCGGCGGCTTTCGATCATTACCTTGGTGCTGAAGCGATTCTTGCCGCCTTCATCCAGCGAGAAATTCTTTGCGCCAGCAATCTGGTCGATCGAAACCGGGTCCAGTTCCTTGCGGCCCACCGCTTCGGGCAGGGCGAACTTGCGCCAGTTATTCGCGCTGTTCAGGCTGAAGGCAACCGGAGCGATGCTGACCGGATCGAGCGTCCGGTTGACGGACACGCGATCATTGAGATCCGCGGCGCGCACCATCACGGTGACCGAACGCTGCCCGCTGAGCGAACCGCTGGTGGGGGTGAAGCGAAAATTCTGACGTCCGGCCGAGGCCGCGATCCGGGCATAGGCCGCCGCCAGACGGGGATCCTTGGTCGTGGGCGTGAAGGACGAGATGCTGCCGAGTGCGCCAAGGGATACAGGAACATCGGCGCGCATGCGGACCAGATCGGTCGCTGCGCCGATGGCAGGAGACAGCATGAAGCCGGCCAAGGCAATCGCCGAGCCCGCCAACGCCAAATGTCCCCTATTCACACGCATGACGCGAATCTCTTTCCCCACCGACGAATTTTCTAAACTTGTACACTCCAACACCGGCAATGGGTAGTGCGTCTTGACCTTTTTATCTGCGCTGTTGCACGGAACACACAGAGTCCAACGCAGGGGATGGATCGCCGTTTCCGACACTGGCCACGGCCCCTTGCCCATTGCCACGGCTTCTCTATAGAAGCGGGGCGTTTTTCTTCAATATGGGACATGCCTGATGGTCCGCCGCCTACCCGCTTCTGTTTCCGCCGGTCTGCTGCTGGCCGCGCTATTGCCGCTCGCCGCATGCGGGGGCGGGGCCAAGGAGCGCCCCAAGGCCGATCTGGCCGCGTCGAAGGTCACGACCATCGGCGTCAACAGCTATCTGTGGCGCGCTACGCTGGACACGCTGTCCTTCATGCCAATGGTGCAGACGGATTCGAACGGCGGCGTCATCGTCACCGACTGGTACGCCAATCCCAACAGCCCGAATGAGCGGATGAAGCTGACGGTGTCGATCCTGGACCAGGATCTGCGCGCCGACGCGCTGCGCGTCGCCGCCAGCCGTCAGGTCAATCAGGGCGGCCAGTGGGTCGACGCGCCGGTGCAGGCCGCGACCGTGCAGAAGCTGGAAGAAGTCATCCTGACCAAGGCGCGCGATCTGCGCCGCATGGCGATCATGGGATAAGCTCTTTCTTTCATCCGATTTTATTGAATAACGGGGCTGGGCTTGGAAGAGCTCAGCCCGCATGCATTTTGAGGACTTGAATCCATGCAAAGGCGCTTCAACCCGCTGGAGGCCGACGCCCGCTGGCAGGCCGTCTGGGACGAGAAGCAGACGTTCAAGGCGTCCGACAGCAGCGACCGCCCACGATCCTACGTGCTGGAGATGTTCCCCTATCCGTCCGGGCGCATCCATATCGGCCATGTGCGCAACTATTCGATGGGCGACGTGCTGGCGCGGTTCCGGCGGATGACCGGGCATGAGGTGCTGCATCCCATGGGCTGGGACGCGTTCGGCATGCCCGCCGAAAACGCCGCGATGGAAAAGAAGGTGCATCCGGGCGACTGGACCCGATCCAACATCGCGACGATGCGCGCGCAGTTGAAGAAGCTGGGCTTCGCTCTCGACTGGAGCCGCGAGCTGGCGACATGCGAGCCGGATTATTATGGGCAGGAACAGGCGCTGTTCCTGGACATGCTGGAAGCGGGCCTGGTCTATCGCAAGGAAAGCGCGGTCAATTGGGACCCGGTCGACATGACCGTGCTGGCCAATGAGCAGGTGATCGATGGCAAGGGCTGGCGGTCCGGCGCGCCGGTCGAGAAGCGCAAGCTGAGCCAATGGTTCCTGAAGATCACGCAATTTGCCGACGATCTGCTGGCGGGCCTCAAGACGCTCGATCAATGGCCGGAAAAAGTGCGGTTGATGCAGGAAAACTGGATCGGCAAGTCGGTCGGGCTGCAATTCCGGTTCAAGCTGGATGCGCCGGTGGGCGACATCAGCGAGGTCGAGGTGTTTTCCACCCGGCCCGACACCATTTTCGGCGCGAGCTTTGCCGCCATCGCGGCGGATCATCCGCTGGCGCTGGCGCTGGAGGCGAAGGATGCAGGACTTGCCGCCTTTGCCGAGGAATGCCGCCATAGCGGCACCGCCGCCGCCGAGATCGAGACGCAGGAAAAGAAGGGCTATGACACCGGCCTGTCGGTGATCCATCCCTTTACCGGGCGCAAGTTGCCGCTGTTCGTCGCCAATTTCGTGCTGATGGACTATGGCACCGGCGCGGTCATGGCGGTCCCGGGGCACGACCAGCGCGACCTGGACTTTGCGCGCAAATATATGCTGCCCGTCGAGCGCGTAGTCGCGGCCGAGGGCGACGAGGACAAGGGGATTGGTGACGAGGCCTATGCAGGCCCCGGACGTCTGGTGAATTCCGACTTCCTCAACGGCATGAGCGTCGAGGATGCCAAGGCCGAGGTTATCCGCCGCGCCGAGAGCGAGGGATGGGGCACCGGCACCACCGTGTTCCGCCTGCGCGACTGGGGCGTGTCGCGCCAGCGTTATTGGGGGACGCCGATCCCGGTCATCCATTGCGATGATTGCGGAGCTGTGGGCGTGCCCAAGGATCAGTTGCCCGTCCTGCTGCCCGAAGATGTCAGCTTCGACATTCCGGGCAATCCGCTCGACCGGCATCCGACCTGGAAGCATGTCGATTGCCCAAAATGCGGCAAACCCGCGCGGCGCGAGACCGACACGCTGGATACCTTCGCCGATTCCAGTTGGTATTTCATCCGCTTCGCCAGCCAGCCCAAGGACAAGCCCTTCGATCGCGAGACGGTCGAGAAATGGCTGCCCGTCGGGCAATATATCGGCGGCGTGGAACATGCGATCCTGCATCTGCTCTATGCGCGTTTCTGGACGCGCGCGTTGCAGCATATGGGGCAGATCGGGTTCGCCGAGCCGTTCACCGGCCTGTTCACGCAGGGCATGGTGACGCATGAGACGTATAAGGCTGCCATTCCTCTTAGTCCGCCTGCGGATTATGATGGCTCTAATCCAGATGCGTATGCCATCGAACGGTGGCTATCGCCTGGTGAAGTAGAGCGTCGCGACGGTAAGTGTTTTGTGATCGGCACTAACGTCGAAGTTGCCATTGGCCGCGTCGAGAAAATGTCCAAGTCCAAGAAGAATGTCGTCGATCCCGATGACATCATCGCCCAATATGGCGCGGACGCGGTGCGCTGGTTCATGCTGTCGGACAGCCCGCCGGAACGTGACCTGCCATGGACCGAGGCCGGCATCGAGGGCAGCTGGCGCTTCGTCAATCGCCTGTGGAGGCTGTTCGGTGAGGCTGACAAGGCCGCAGAGGGGCTAGACAAGGCCCTGGACCGCAAGCTGCACCAGACCATTGACGGCGTGGCCAAAGACATCGAGGCGCTGTCCTTCAACAAGGCGGTGGCCAAGATCTACGAGCTGACCAATGCGGTGGAAAAGGCCAAGCCTTCGGCCAGCCGCAGCGGCGCCATCCGCGCGCTGGCGCTGCTGGTCGCGCCGATGACCCCGCATCTGGCCGAAGAGGCGTGGGCCGACATGGGCGAGGAGGGGCTGATCGCCGAGGCGGCCTGGCCGCAGGTTGATCCGGCCTTGCTGGTCGAGGATGAGGTGACGATCGCTTGTCAGGTGATGGGCAAGCTGCGCGACACGATCACCGTGCCCAAGGGGACGTCGAAAGAGGAGCTGGAACGCCTAGCCCTCGCCGCGCCCAATGTGATGCGGACGCTGGATGGGGCGACGCCGAAAAAGGTTATCGTGGTGCCGGACCGTCTGGTGAATCTGGTCATCTAACAGGAAACAGTTCGGCCCGAGCTTGTCGATGGGCTTTTCTTCCGTAAAGACATGAGCAGGGCTTCGACAAGCTCAGCCCGAACGGTTAGAGGTTGGTCGATGAAATGCACTGTTCCCCTGTTTCTAGTCGCCCTGTCCCTCTCTGCCTGCGGGCTGCATCCCGTCTATAGCGGCGGGAGTCAGGGCGCGGTGGCGCAACGGCTGGGCAATGTCGAAATCGCGCCGATTGAGGGTAAGGGCGGCTGGCTGGTGCGCAATGCGCTCAACGACCGGCTGTCGGCGATGAGCGGCAATGGGCCAGGCTACCGGCTGGTGGTCAAGCTGGACGACCAGATCAGCGGTTTCGGCCTGCGCGCCGACGCCGCCGTCACGCGCGAGCGGCGCACGCTGCGGGCGCGTTACCAGCTGATCGATATGGCGACGGGCACGCAGGTCATCGACGACACGGCGGGGTCGGACGCGGGCATCGACGTTACGTCGAGCGAATATGCGACCATCGCCGCGGAAGACACGGCGCTGGAGCGTCTGTCGCAGACGGTCGCCGACCAGATCGTGTCCCGCCTCGCGCTGTTCGCCGCGCGGGAAAAGCAGCGTTGAAGGCCAATCGCGGACAGATTGAAAAGGCGCTCGACGCACCGCCGCCTGATATCCGGTTCTTCCTGCTGTACGGACCCGATGAGGCGGGAAGCGCGGCGCTGGGCAAGCGGCTGGAGCGGGCCATGGGGCCTGACGCCGAGCGGGTCGATCTGGACGCATCGACCCTGCGCGACGATCCGGCGCGGCTGTCCGATGAGGCGGCATCCTTTTCCATGTTCGGTGACAAAAGATGGGTGCGCATCAACGGCATGGGCGAGGAATCGCTGCCCGCGCTGACGGCGCTGCTGACGGCCGAGGCGGCGGGCAATCCGGTGATCGCAACGGCGGGGGCGTTGAAGGGAACGTCGAAGCTGCTGAAGCTGGTGCTCGACAGCCCGCTGGCCATGGCGTTTGCATCCTATCAGCCCGACGCGCGGGAGGCGGAGCAGATTGCCGTCGCCATCGCGCGGGAAGGCGGGCTGCGCCTGGGGTCGGGTCTTGCCCGGCGCATCGTCGATCTGGCCAATGGCGACCGGGCGTTGATGGCAGGGGAAGTCGAAAAGCTGGTCCTGTATCTGGATGCCGCGCCCGACCGGCCGTGCGAGGCAACCGCCGAGGCGCTGGATGCGCTGTCGGCCGACAATCCGGACGCCGATTCCGCGCCGCTGGTGAACGCGGTGCTGGGCGGCGACCTGCGCGCAATGCATCGGGAACTGGGGCGGCTGGCGGAATCCGGGACGGCCATGGCGGCGGTGCTGCGGCCGCTGCTCACCCGCGCCATGCTGATCGCCAATATCCGATTGTCCTTCGATGGCAGCGGTCGGCTGGATGCAGCGGTCGAGGCGGCTGGCAAGCAGGTTTTCTGGAAGGAAAAGGGCGTCGTCACGCGGCAGGTGCGGTTGTGGGACGCCCATGGCATTGCCCGCGCCATCCAGCGGCTGGCGCAGGCCGAACGGGCCAGCCGGTCGGGCAGGGGGCTGGGCGACCTGATGGTGCGGCACGAATTGCTGGCCATCGCGCGGCAGGCGGCGCGGGAGCGATAGGCGCGACCTGGCCGGGCCTTTGCCCGCGATCCTAAGCGCTTGATCGTGGACGCCGCCGTCGCCATATTGCCCGCCATGGACAAGCTCAATTTGACCGATGCCGAATGGCGCGAGCGCCTTTCCCCCGAACAATTTCATGTGCTTCGCGAAGCGGGCACCGAGCGCGCTTTCACCGGAAAATATAACAGCAACAAGGCGGACGGCGTCTATTATTGCGCGGGCTGTGGCGCCGAGCTGTTCGATGCTGAGGAAAAATTTGACAGCGGGTCGGGCTGGCCCAGCTTCACTGCGCCGGTCGATATCGATGCGGTGGAGGAAATTCGCGACAACAGCCACGGCATGATGCGAACCGAAGTGCGTTGCGCGACATGTGAGGGCCATTTGGGCCATGTCTTTCCCGACGGTCCGGGCGTCAACGGCCTGCGCTATTGCATGAACAGCGCGTCGCTGGACTTCAAGCCGCGTGACGAGGTTGAATAATCATTCATCGCCGGTAAAGCGTCGCTTCTCTTGAGAAGCAAGCTCTGCGGGTTGCCTGATTTCCGCTGGCGGCCCGTTCACTTAGCGCATATGCGGGCGGCATAGATGGCACGATCAGGCAAAAGCAAGGGAACGCCGGGCAAGGCGAGGCTGTGGCTGATGCGGGGCCTGAAATTCGGGCTGGTTGCGACGCTGGGCGCTCTGTTCGCCATCGTGGTGGCGGTGGTCATCGCCTATCAATCGCTTCCCAGCTATGAATCGCTGAAATCGTCGCCCAATGGCCAGATGATCCGCGTGCATGCAGCTGATGGCAGCGTAATCGTGTCGCTGGGGCCAAGTTTTGGCCGCTGGCTAGCCTATGACCAGATCCCGTCCGTGATGGTCGATGCCATGATTTCGACCGAGGACAGGCGCTTTTACATGCATCCCGGCGTCGATCCGGTAGGCATGGCGCGCGCGGCCTGGGTGGCGTTGGAGAACCGGGGCAAGGGACGCCGCTGGCAGGGCGCGTCGACCATCAGCCAGCAGGTGACGCGCAACATATTCCTCAACAACAGCTATAGCTGGGGCCGCAAGGTCAGGGAGATGATCCTGGCGCTGGCGCTGGAACGGAAATTTTCCAAGCGACAGATACTGGAGCTGTATCTCAACAAGGTCTATTTCGGCGGCGGCGCCTATGGCATCGACGCGGCGAGCCGCAAATTCTTCGGTCATCCGGCGACCACCCTGGACCTGCCCGAGGCCGCTATCATCGCCGGTCTGGTGAAGGCGCCGTCCAGCTATTCCCCCACCGCTGACGCTGAAGCAGCAATCGGGCGCGCGGGCGTGGTGTTGCAGTTGATGCAGGAAAATGACGTGATCAGTGCGGCTGAATTAGCCAGCATCGACCTGAACGACGTCAAGATGGCGCCCGAGCCGCCGCAGAACAGCGTGCGCTATTTCACCGACTGGGCGCTGCCGCAGCTCGACCTGCTGGTCGATGAGCCCAATGAACCGCTGGAAGTCTATACCACCATAGACCTTGGCATGCAGAAGGCGGCGACGGCGGCGATCCAGGCCAATGTACCCGCTGGCGCGCAGGGGGCGATGGTGTCGCTGGACCGCGACGGGGCGGTGCGGGCAATGGTCGGCGGGCTGGACTATGTTACGTCCAATTATAATCGCGCGACGACCGCGACGCGCCAGCCCGGCTCGGCATGGAAAATCTTCGTCTATATGGCGGCGCTGGAGGCGGGATACACGCCTGACACCGGCGTTACGGACAGCCCGGTCGATATCAACGGATGGAAACCGCGCAACAGCAGCGGCCGCTATTCCGGCGACATCGATATCCGCACCGCATTTGCCTATTCGGTCAATACGGTCGCGGCGAAGCTGGGCGTGGAGGTCGGTTTTCCCACCGTCGCCGACATGGCGCGTCGTTTCGGCGTCACGACGCCGATCAATACGCATCCGTCGATGGTGCTGGGCACGTCCGATGTGCGATTGATCGACATGACGCGGGCCTTTGCCTCGATCGCGCGCAAGGGCGTGGCGGTGACGCCCTATGGCATAACCAAGGTGACGACTGCGGACGGGCGACTGCTGTACGAGCATCAGGACGACACCAGCCGGGTGCTCGTCGCGCCGTGGGTGGCTGCGGGGATGACCGACCTGATGCAGACGGCGGTCAGCACCGGCACCGGCAAGGCGGCGCAGATCGGGCGACCGGTGGCGGGCAAGACCGGCACGACCAGCAGCAACAAGGACGGCTGGTTCCTGGGATTTTCCAGCGGGATCACCACCGGCGTCTGGATGGGCCGGGACGACGCCCGCGCGGTGCGGGTGCTGCAGGGCGGTCGCGCGCCTGCGCACGCCTTTGCCGACTATATGAAGGTTGCGGTGTCTCGCCGTCCGGTCGAGCAGTTCGAAACGCAGGTGACGCTGCCCGAATGGCAGTTGGAGCCGGACGAAGAAGCCTATTATGGCGAACCCGATAATGGCGTTGGCGGGGGCATGATGGTCGATGAAAACGGCCTGCCGATCGGCCCCGACCGGCAGCCGCCGCAGGATGAGGCCCCTTATCCGGATGACCAGCCGATCGATCAGGCGCCCGCCGCCCGCACCGCGCCGCCCCGGCTTGACCAGCAATGGATCGATCAGGTGCTGGGCCGCGAGCGGCAGCGGCCCCCGCCACAGTAGGCGGTGACCATTCAGCCCTGGCGGGGCGCGGCGGCAAAGCGCCGCAGATCGAGCGCGCTGCCGTCGGGCATCAGGAAATCTATCCTGCCCCGGCCAAAGTCGATGGCGACGCGGTCGAACATCTTGAGCGCCTGGATGCCGAGCAGCAGCGTCGGTTTGTCCTGAAGGCCCAGTTCCCGGAAGGGTGGGGCATCCGCGAACATGACCGGCAGGTTGGTCAAGGCAATCGGACCCATGCGAATCCTGCCGATTTGGCCCAGCTTTCCGGTCAATGTCTCCCCGGTTACGCTGATCAGGCTGACATCGCTCATTATGGGCGCGCGCTTCTTGCGGATCAGCTTGTCGCGGAGCGCCAGATTCCCGACGCTTAAATGCGTGCCGGTGTCGAGGATGATGTTGACCTTCAGCCCATTGGCATCGGAATGCAGCAGGATAAGCTGTCCCTTGCGGCGGCGCGCTTCCACGATGATCGCGTCAGGGTCGCGCCATGCAGGGCGGCTGGCGCCAATTTCCATGCGGCCCGTGCGAAAATTCAGCAGCAGGCGTTTGGCATGCAGGCTGTCCAGGCCAAGCAATCCGGCGGCGCCGAGATGGTCCGCCTCCAGCACTGGCGCCTCTATGTCGTCGACCGTTTCATGCCCATAGCCCAGGCGGGGGAGGGCGACGGTCCGCGCCTCGCTGCGGCCCGCCATGCTGATGATCGTCACCGCCCGTTGGTAGGGAAGGGCGAGGCGTTCGGCGAGGTCGCGGGAAATGACGGTGCGCTGCGACCCGGTATCGACAATGAAGTTCCACGGGCCCTTGCCGCCGATATGGATCGGGATCGACACGCGGTCGTCCGCCGCGGTGACCGTGCGCACCACTGCTGGCGGATCGGCGAGCGGAACGGCGGGCGCGGTCGGTTGGGCCGCTGCGGAGAGGCCGAATGTGATGGCGGCAATCGCGGGGACGAGATGCAACGGTCTCATGCCCTCACCTCTCCTATTTTGTTTCTTGTACCATGAAGGCGGCGCTGGGCCTATCGATGCAACCGATGCGCCTTGACTTGGGGGTAGTCTGATCGCTAAACGCGGACAATCTATCCTGGCCGTCCAGCGCCGGAGTCCCGTGTTTTCCTAACCGGGCAGATTTCCCTGATTTTCGAATTTTCCTTCCTCATCTCTCTCCATCGGACTCTAGTCGAATGCACCTCAAGGACCTCAAGAAGAAATCACCAGCCGACCTCGTCACCATGGCGGAAGAGCTGGGCGTCGAAGGCGCATCGACCCTGCGTAAGCAGGATTTGCTGTTCGCGATCCTCAAGGCCGAGGCAGAGAATGGTGAGCAGATCATGGGTGAGGGCACCATTGAGGTGCTGACGGACGGCTTTGGCTTCCTGCGCAGCCCGGAAGCGAATTTCCTCGCCGGTCCCGACGATATCTATGTTTCGCCCAACCAGGTCCGCAAATTCGGCCTGCGCACCGGCGACACGGTGGAAGGCGAAATCCGCGCGCCCAAGGACGGCGAGCGTTATTTCGCGCTGACCAAGCTGATGTCGGTAAACTTCGACGATCCCGATGTTGTGCGCCACCGCGTCAATTTCGATAATCTGACGCCGCTCTATCCGACCCAGAAGCTGGTGCTCGACTCGCTCGACCCGACCGTCAAGGACAAGTCGGCGCGCGTCATCGACATCGTGTCGCCGCAGGGCAAGGGCCAGCGCGCGCTGATCGTCGCACCGCCGCGTACCGGTAAAACGGTGCTGCTGCAGAATATCGCCAAGGCGATCACCGACAACCATCCCGAAGTCTTCCTGATCGTGCTGTTGATCGACGAGCGGCCCGAGGAAGTGACCGACATGCAGCGCAGCGTGAAGGGCGAGGTCGTGTCCTCCACCTTCGACGAACCCGCCTCGCGCCACGTCCAGGTCGCCGAAATGGTCATCGAAAAGGCCAAGCGCCTCGTGGAACATAAGAAGGATGTGGTGATCCTGCTCGATTCGATCACCCGCCTGGGCCGCGCCTATAACACTGTGGTTCCAAGCTCCGGCAAGGTGCTGACCGGCGGTGTCGATGCCAACGCCCTGCAACGCCCCAAGCGTTTCTTCGGCGCCGCGCGTAATATCGAGGAGGGCGGCTCGCTGTCCATCATCGCCACGGCTCTGATCGACACCGGCAGCCGCATGGACGAAGTCATCTTCGAAGAGTTCAAGGGCACCGGCAATTCGGAAATCGTCCTCGACCGCAAGGTCGCGGACAAGCGCATCTTCCCGGCGCTGGACGTCGGCAAGTCGGGCACCCGCAAGGAAGAGCTGCTGGTTGACAAGGCCAAGCTCAGCAAGATGTGGGTCCTGCGCCGTATCCTGATGCAGATGGGCACGGTCGATGCCATGGAATTCCTGCTCGACAAGATGAAGGATTCCAAGACGAACGAAGACTTCTTCGATTCGATGAACCAGTAAGCCGGAGCTTCGTTAGGCCGCCATGCTCGACCTGATCACGACTGCCGCTGCCGCCGCGCAGGGCCTGGGTTCCCCCGCAGATATCTGGGGACATATCGTCAACGATTTCAGCAACATCGGTTCTCCGGCGGCGCTGGCCGCTTTTGGCCAGGTGCTGATGATCGACGTGCTGCTGGCGGGTGACAATGCCATTGTCGTAGGCGCGCTTGCCGCCGGCCTCCCGCCGCAGCAACGCCAGCGCGTGATCCTGATCGGCATCATAGCCGCGCTCGTCCTGCGTATCGGTTTTGCGCTGGTCGTGACGCAGCTGATGCAGATCGTCGGCCTGATTCTGGCGGGCGGATTGCTGCTCCTGTGGGTCAGCTGGAAGATGTGGCGCGAACTGCATCCCAAACGGGGTGCGGACACGCCAGACGACACCAGCGACGATGATATTTCCGGCCTGCGTCCCGCAAAGAGCTTTGCGGCGGCGGCCTGGGCGGTCGCGGTTGCAGATGTGTCGATGAGCCTGGATAATGTGCTGGCCGTCGCGGGCGCGGCCCGTGATCATCCGGGCATCCTGATCATCGGCCTGATCCTGTCGGTCGCCCTGATGGGCGTGGCGGCCAATATCATCGCCAAATATATCGAGCGCTTCCGCTGGATCGCCTATATCGGCCTGGTCGTGATCGTCTATGTTGCGGTCAAGATGATCTATGAAGGCATTGTCGATCATAATGTCGGCATATTGACCCTGCTGACCTGAGGGTGCGGGGCGGGCGGCTATTTGGTCGTCCGCCCGCCTCTTTCCTCCGCCTGATATGTGCCAGCATTCGCGGAGCGCGTTCAGCCTTGCGGCGCTTCACCTTAAGATCAGCTGTTCAGCCAGTCAGGGCAGCAACAGCGTACTGCCCACAGTCTGCCGGGCTTCCAGCTTGCGGTGCGCTTCGGCGGCATCGGCAAGGGCGAAGCGCTGGCCTATGGCTGCGCGAACAACGCCGCGCTGCATGCGATCGAACAGGCGTGCCGACACATTGTCCAGTTCTTCGCGCGTGACGATATAATCGAATAAAGTCGGTCGGGTGACGAACAGGGAACCAGCGCGGCTCAACTCCAGCAGGGATATGGGCGGGACTGGGCCAGAGGCGTTGCCATAGCTCACCATCATGCCACGGCGCTTGAGCGATGCGATGGACGCGCTCCAGCTATCCTTTCCAACGCCGTCAAAGACAATATCCGCGCCGCGGCCGGACGTAAGCGCGCGCACCTGCTCAGCCAGTTCGGAAAAGGGGCCATGCAGGCTGTGGTCAGCTGTCACGCTGGCTGCCTTTTCCGCCGACCCGCTATGGGCGATGACGATCACGCCCTTGTCGCGCAACCAGGGCGCCAGCGCAGATCCGACGCCGCCGGCGGCCGCATGGACCAAAGCCACCTGGCCGGGCGTCAGCGTAACGACATCTTCCGCCAGGATGCAGGCAGTCATGCCCTTCAACATCATCGCGGCCGCTTCATCGGCCCCCACGCCCTCCGGGATCGCGATCACACGGTTGGCCGGGACGATATGATGAGTAGAGTAGGCGCCCATCGGCCCCACGCTTCCCACCTTGTCGCCGACCGCGACGTTGGTGACGCCAGGGCCTACCGCCAGGACCCGTCCGGCGCCTTCTACGCCCAGAGTGAGGGGCAGGGGCGCCGGGTAAAGCCCTGAGCGGTGATAGGTATCGATGAAGTTCAGGCCCACCGCATCTTGTGCGATCAGCACTTCGCCTGCGGCCGGGGGAGCGGGATCGAACAACTCTCGCTCAATTGCCTCGGGTCCGCCAGTCGTGCGGACGATCATGCGATAGGCCTGCCTCATCGATGGCGTCGCTTGTCAGAGGTTGGTGGCGAAGAAATCGGCGGTGCGCTTATCGGCCAGCTGGGCCGCTTCCTCGTTCCGGCGAGCGCCCATCTCCGCAGCGAAGCCATGGTCCATCCCTTCATAGTCATAAAGGCTAACGTGCCGGTTGTCCTTCAGCCCTTCATGCATCGTCTTTTGAACTTCTGGCGGTACGAAACCATCAGCTGTGGGAATATGGAGCAGCAGCGGCTTACCGATGGCATGTTGTTCGCCGAGCAGGTTGTCGATCCCGACCCCGTAATAGGCGACGAAGGCGTCGCCATCCGTCCGGCAGGCGGCCATGAAGGCCAAGCGTCCGCCCAGGCAATAGCCCACAAGCCCGACCTTGCCAGTCCCGCCCAACTCAGCGCGAGCCGCTTTTATCGTCGCTTCGATGTCGTAGATGGCCCGATCCTGATCCAGCTTCTGCATATATTCGATCGCCTTCTGGAAATCCTCGGGCACATCGGCGTCCAGTTCGACCCGGGCGTCATCGCGCCAGAACAGATCGGGAGAAAGGGCGAGATAGCCCTGTTCGGCCAGATGGTCGCATTTCCTGCGGATGCCTTCGTTGACGCCGAATATTTCCTGGATGACGATGATCGCGGCGCGGGGCGTTCCCGTTGGACGGGCAATATAAACGTCGAACTGGCCATCACCTTCCAGGGGCTTGATGGATGTAAATGCTCCCATGCTGAATCCTTCCATGCTTTTATGACACTGTTTCTCAGGCATAAGCGGCTTCTGTGGGAGAGCCAACCGATCTGGAGCGCAAATTTTTTTTGCGTTTGTCGCCCATGATACGGCATGAGGCGGTAATGGCTGCAACAGAAGGGTGCCGACGATGAAAGTGACCGTGGATGTGGATTGCACCCCTGCCGAGGCGCGCACCTTTTTGGGCTTGCCCGATGTGACGCCGATCCATGACAAATATGTCAAGACGGTGTTGGACAGCTTTGACGGCGTGGCGAACATTGAACAGATGGAAACGATGTTCAAAAGCTTTTCGCCGATGGGCGATGCGGGGATGCGCCTGTTCCGGCAGATGATGGACATCGGCCTGGCGGGCGTCGCCGGGAAGAATGGCGACAAATCCTGAACTTCGCGTGACGGACACTATTTACGCCCTGTCGAGCGGCGCGCCGCCGGCAGGGATCGGCGTCATAAGGATCAGCGGTCCTTCGGCAGGTAAGGCGTTGGAATCCTTGGGCGGGAGGCTACCGCCGCCCCGCCGCGCCCACCTGACCCTGCTGACCGACCCGAAGGACCACGCACCGCTCGACCGTGCGTTGGTGTTGTGGCTCCCTGGGCCGGGCACGGCGACGGGGGAAGATGTGGCAGAGCTGCATTGTCATGGCGGGCGTGCCGTGATCGCCGCGATTGAGACCGTACTGTCTTCGTTGGACGGACTGCGCCGGGCTGAACCCGGAGAGTTTACGCGCCGCGCCTTTGAAAATGGCCGCATGGACCTTAACGAGGTTGAGGGTCTTTCAGATCTGCTGGCGGCTGAAACGCAGCAGCAGCGGCGCGCTGCGCTCCTCATGGCGGAGGGGCATTTTTCCCGTCGCGTAGCCGAATGGCAGACAGCGTTGCTCGACCTGTCGGCCATGGCTGAAGCGGCGCTCGATTTTTCCGACGAGGATGATGTTCCGGATGAAGCGATCGAGATGCGCATCTCGGACGGATTGTTGAAGTTGGGTGAAGAAGTCAGGGCTGCGCTCAACGCACCGCGTGCGGAACGGTTGCGCGACGGTGTCAGAGTGGTCCTTGCAGGACCACCCAATGCGGGCAAATCCACATTGCTGAATGCGCTCGTGGGCCGTGAGGCTGCCATCGTATCGGACATTGCGGGGACCACGCGGGACCGGATTGAAGTCCCTGCTTCCCTGGGTGGGACCGCGTTTCTTTTCACCGACACGGCGGGTCTTCGGGAACAGACGGCGGACGCCATTGAAACAATCGGCATGGACCGGGCGCGCGCCGCGCTGGAGGCAGCCGATATTATTCTCTGGCTGGGCGACCCGGACATGCTCCCCCGACCGGATGCGCATCTGATCTTCGCGCAATGTGATCGGAGGGAGGGAAGCCCGGGCATGGCTGTATCCGCCGTAACGGGCGAAGGCATGGAGCAGCTTGCGGCGCTGTTGATTGATCAAGCCGCGAGGTTGCTGCCCAATGCGCAGGATTATGCCCTGCATGACAGGCAGCGCGAAGCGGTTTCAACATTACTGGCGCATATCGATGCTGCGGCGCGAAATGCCGATGTGCTGATAATTGCCGAGGAACTGCGACAGGCGCGGGCGGCGATTGATCGGCTGACCGGGCGAGCCAGCACAGAGGATATGTTGGATCGACTGTTTTCGGGATTCTGTATCGGCAAATAAAGTTGTTCCACGTGGAACAGTTTTGACCGCGCCTGCCCAACTCTGGTAAGGGCGCCGCATGCAGATGGCTTTCGATGTTATAGTGGTAGGCGGCGGGCATGCCGGCTGCGAGGCAGCAGCCGCAGCCGCGCGCAAAGGCGCGAAGGTCGCTCTTCTTACGTTCGACAGATCAACGGTCGGCGCGATGTCCTGCAATCCAGCGATAGGCGGTCTGGGGAAGGGGCATCTCGTGTGCGAGGTGGATGCGCTTGACGGTCTGATCGCACGCGCCGCTGATGCGGCCGCTATCCACTACCGCATGCTGAACAGTAGCAAGGGGTCGGCAGTCCAGGGTCCGCGAGTGCAAGCGGATCGAACCCATTATAAAATGGCGATTCACCGCATGATCGCGGCGCAACCGGGATTGGAAATCGTTGAGGGAGAGGCTGTTGGCCTGGTCCTTCACGCGGGAGAGGTCGCTGGACTGGAACTGAGCGATGGCCGCACTCTGTCCTGCAAGGCCGCTGTTCTGGCTACCGGCACGTTTCTCGGCGGCAAGTTGTTTCGAGGCGAGGAGATAAGTGAAGGTGGGCGCACAGGAGAAAGAGCAGCGACGGCGCTTGGTGTCCAGCTCCGCCAGCTGGGCTTGCCGATTGGGCGACTGAAAACCGGGACGCCGCCAAGACTTGACGGCCGCACCATCGATTGGGCGCAGTTGCAGGAGCAGCCCTCCGACGAGGGCGACTGGACGATGTCGGCGCTGTCCTCTGGCCGAGTGCTGCCGCAATTGCGATGCGCCATTACCCGCACCAATGACACTACCCATGCGATCATCCGCGATGGACTGGGGCGATCGCCGCTGTTCAGCGGCGCGATAGAGGGGCGCGGTCCCCGCTACTGTCCGTCCATCGAAGATAAGGTCATTCGCTTTGGCGATCGGGACGGCCATCAGATTTTCCTGGAGCCGGAAGGGCTTTCCAATCATCTGGTTTACCCCAATGGCATCAGCACCTCCTTGCCCGCCGATGTTCAGCTGGCGATGGTACGGTCCATGGCTGGGCTTGAGCGGGCAGAGATTGTCGTTCCGGGCTATGCGGTCGAATATGATCATATTGATCCCCGAGCGCTGGACGCGACTTTGGAGATGCGCGACGTGCCGGGTCTTTACTGCGCGGGGCAGATCAACGGCACGACCGGCTATGAAGAGGCCGCTGCCCAAGGGTTGGTGGCAGGCGTGAATGCCGCCGCAAGGGCGCGGGTTGAAGAGCCACTGATCCTTGACCGTGCGAGCAGCTATATCGGGGTCATGATTGATGACCTTGTTTTGCAAGGCGTCACCGAACCTTATCGGATGTTGACCGCCCGGGCTGAATATCGGCTGCGACTACGCGCCGACAATGCAGGCAGCCGGTTGGAGAAGGTCGGGCAGGAGCATGGCATTTTGGGACCAGAGCGTTCCTATCTCTATGCACGCCGCGCTGGTCAACGGAGGGCGGTGGACGAGCAGATGGGTTGGCTCCTGTCGGCGTCAGACATGGTGAAAGCGGGGGCGGCTGTTCGGCAGGATGGTGCGCGACGCACAATTTTTGAATGGGCCAGATTTCCTGAGGTGTCGAGGGAACTGCTATTCTCGCTCGCACCGGCCTTGCAGGCTGTTGAACCCGCGCTGCGAGAGGAGATATTGGAGGACGCGCATTATGCGCCTTATCTGGAACGACAGGCAGCTGAGATCGCCGACCTTCGCAGGAACGAGCGTGTGCATATTCCGGCGGACTTCAACTTCGCAATGATCGGCGGACTTTCCAACGAAATGATTGAGCGTCTGGACCGCGCGCGTCCCGATACGCTCGCTGCGGCTGGGCGCATCCGTGGCATCACGCCTGCCGCCCTGGCTGCATTGCTCGTTCACGTACGCCGGCGCGCGGCATGACGGAGGATGAAGCGAAGCAGTGGCTTGTCGATAGCTTGGCTGTTTCACGTGAAACATTGGGGCAGCTGGAGCGATATGTCGCTCTGCTGCTGGCCGGGATGGACGAGCAAAATCTGATTGCGGAATCGACCCGCAATCATGTCTGGGCACGGCATATCGTGGATTCGGCCCAGCTTTTGCCTCTTGCGGGCGAGGCCGGGGAGGGAGCTTGGATTGACCTCGGCTCTGGCGCGGGCTTGCCCGCCATCGTCCTCGCAATCCTTTCCGATCGACCAATGATCATGATTGAGACCCGACGCAAGCGGATCGAGTTTTTGAGTGACGTCTCCGCCGAGTTGGGGTTGTCGCATGCCACGGTGGTCGGTGGGCGGGTGGAAAGCGCGGAGATGACGGCGCCGGCCTCTGTCATCAGCGCGCGTGCATATGCGCCTTTGCCGCGATTGTTCAGCTCATCGCTTCATCTGTCGAACGGTCAGACCATTTGGGTGCTGCCAAAAGGGCGAAATGCGGAAATTGAACTGGAGGCGGCGCGGCCGACATGGCAAGGTGTGTTTCACGTGGAACGGAGTGTCACCGACCCCGATAGCGCGATCATCGTCGCGCGGGGTGTGACGCCGAAAGGCAGGAAAGGTCGAAGATGATCCGCATCGCCATTGCCAATCAAAAGGGTGGTGTCGGCAAGACCACGACCGCGATAAATCTGGCCACAGGCCTTGCGGCCACTGGCCTGCGGGTACTTCTCATCGATCTCGACCCGCAAGGGAATGCGTCTACCGGCCTAGGTGTCAACCAGGCCGATCGGGCCCGGTCAAGCTATGACCTGTTGGTGGGCAATTGCGGCGTGGATGATGCCGTGCTTCCGACCCGTGTGCCGAAACTGGAAATCATTCCGGCGACGCAAGATCTGTCAGGCGCTGAGATTGAGCTCATCGAATATGAGGAGCGCACGCATCGGCTGGAACGAGTGTTATCGGAAGCGCAACCGGGCCGGTGGGATATTTGCCTGATCGACTGTCCGCCATCGCTGGGCCTGTTGACCATCAATGCCATGGTTGCTGCCCAATTCCTGCTCGTGCCCTTGCAGTGCGAGTTTTTTGCGCTCGAGGGGTTGTCCCAGCTTTTGCAGACTGTGGAGCGCATAAGAGGCCGGTTCAATCCTGGTCTGTCGATCATGGGCGTGGCGCTCACCATGTATGATCGGCGTAATCGGCTGACGGATCAGGTGGCGGATGACGTTCGCGCCTGTTTGGGGGATCTGGTTTTCTCCACGGTGATTCCCCGCAATGTACGATTGTCGGAAGCGCCCAGTCATGGCGTGCCGGCGCTTATTTATGATTTTCGTTGTTCGGGGTCTGAAGCCTATATGCGCCTTGCTCGTGAACTGATTTCCCGATTGCCACGACAGGAGGTTGCCGCTTGAGCACCGACAATGAGGACAAGCTGAAGGTTGCCAAGCGTCCGCATGGACTGGGCCGCGGTTTGTCAGCCCTTCTGGGGGATGTCGCGCGGGAAGAGCCCGTAACGCAGACCGCGCCATCGGCATCGACCAAGGCCATCCAGAGCATTGAGGTCGCGCTGATCCAGCCGCATCCCGAACAGCCGCGGCGTCATTTTGATGAGGGCGCATTGGCAGAACTGGCCGACAGCATAGCCAAGCGCGGGGTCATCCAGCCGATCATAGTCCGTCCGCATGGCGGCGGGTTTCAGATTGTTGCGGGTGAGCGGCGCTGGCGGGCGGCACAGCGGGCGCAGATGCATCGCATCCCGGCGATCGTACGCGATTTCGACGAAGCCGAAACGCTGGAAATCGCGCTGGTGGAGAATATCCAGCGGGAGGATCTGAATCCGATCGAGGAGGCGGAGGCCTATCGCAAGCTGATCGCCGATTTCAACCATAGCCAGGAAGCATTGGGCCGACTGGTCGGCAAATCCCGCAGCCACATCGCCAATCTTATCCGCCTGCTAGACCTGCCCGGATCGGTGCAGCAGCAGGTCGTCGAGCAGAAGCTGTCCATGGGCCATGCACGCGCCCTGATCGGCGCGCCAGATTGCGAAGCGTTGGCCCGAACAGTGGAAGCCAAGGGGCTTTCGGTACGCGATACCGAAAATCTGGTGCGTCGCGCCAAAAATGGAGAGGCCGCCAGTCCGCGCAGTCGCGTCGGAGCCGCTCCGGAAGTCAGGGATGCCGACATAGTCGCGCTGGAACAGCACCTTGCCGACATTCTGGGCGTTAAGGTGGACATCAGCCACGGCGGCGGCCCTGCTGGCACCCTGACGCTTCGTTACTCGACCCTCGACCAGTTGGACATGCTTTGCCAGCGCCTTTCCGGAGAGCGTATCTGACGGCGGCCGGTCGTCCTGCGTAATAAGATTGGAGGCCCACTGGCCTTTTGTTTGCCGGTTTCTTAGGTTGCGGCCATGGCCGACATCCAATCCACCAACGCCGCTGCTCCCGCGATCATCCACCGTCAGGATTATTCGCCGCCCGACTGGTTCGTTCCCGAAATCAGCCTGGATTTCACGCTCGACCCAGCATCTACGCAGGTGCGGGCGACCTTGAGCGTCACGCGTAACGGCGCTCATGAGCGGCCTCTTATACTGGATGGTGACGGGCTTTCACCCATGGAGGTGCAGGTCGATGGGCGTCTGCTGCAAGGCGGCGAATGGATGATGAAGGGCGATGCGCTCGTCATCCCGCTGCCGGGCGACGCGCATCAGATCGAGACGCTGGTTGAGCTTGCTCCCGAGAATAACAGCAAGCTGATGGGCTTATATGCCAGCGGCGGCTTGCTCTGCACCCAGTGCGAAGCGGAGGGTTTTCGCCGCATCACCTTCTTCCCGGACCGGCCCGATATTCTGTCGCGCTATTCGGTTTGCATGGAAGCGGATCAAACCCGCTATCCGATATTGTTGTCGAACGGCGATCCGGTCGAACAGGGCAGCTTGCCCAATGGCCGACATTGGGCGCGCTGGAACGATCCCTTTCCCAAGCCTTGCTATCTCTTCGCGCTCGTTGCTGGAGACTTGTCCTGCAAAGCCGACAGCTTCGTGACCATGAGTGGGCGCACGGTTAGATTGGGCATCTGGGTGAAGGAAGGCGACCTGCCCCGCACCGATCACGCGATGCAGGCGCTGAAAAATAGCATGGCGTGGGACGAGCGGGTCTATGGCCGCGAATATGATCTGGATGTGTTCAACATCGTCGCCGTGGCGGATTTCAACTTTGGCGCGATGGAGAACAAAGGCCTTAACATATTCAATTCACGTTATATTCTCGCTGACCCAGAGACAGCGACCGACATCGATTACGATGGGGTAGAGGCGGTTGTGGCGCATGAATATTTCCACAACTGGTCGGGCAACCGGGTCACGTGCCGGGACTGGTTTCAGCTGTCCCTGAAGGAAGGCTTCACTGTCTTCCGCGACCAGAATTTTTCGGCCGATATGGGCAGCCATGCGGTCAAGCGGATCGAGGACGTCCGTGTGTTGCGAGCGGCGCAGTTTCAGGAGGACTCAGGCCCGCTGGCGCATCCCGTGCGGCCCGAATCCTATATAGAGATCAGCAATTTCTATACCGCGACCATCTACAACAAGGGCGCGGAGTTGATTCGGATGATCGCCCTTATGCTTGGTCCAGATCGCTTCCGCGCTGGGAGCGATCTGTATTTCGACCGGCATGATGGGCAAGCGGCGACCTGCGAGGACTTCGTCAAGGCGATGGAAGAGGGCGGGGGCATCGACCTTCGTCAATTTCGCCGCTGGTACGAACAGGCGGGGACGCCCCATGTCCGGGCAACCTTGCGGCATGATCCGGCCGCGCAAACGGTCGAACTTCTGCTGGAGCAAAGCATCCCGCCGACGCCGGGCCAGCCGGACAAGCAGCCGATGGCGATACCCCTTCGTACCGCATTGTTCGATCGTGCAGTGGGCAGGCACAGGGGCGAAACGCTGCTGATGCTGACGCAAGCGCAGCAGAGCTTTACTTTCAGCGGCTTTGCGGACGCGCCCATTCTGTCCATCAATCGCGGCTTTTCCGCGCCGGTCATCGTCGAAGCCGACCGCAGCCAGACGGAACTGGCCTTCCTGTCCGCGCATGATGATGATCCTTTCGCCCGCTATGAAGCGATGCAGCAGTTGATGGTCAACGTGCTGGTGGGCCGTGTCGCCGGGCAGAATATCGATGAGGGCGCAGTCGTCGCGGCGATCCGCGATACCGCTACCGATCCTAAGCTCGACCCTGCATTCATTGCAGAGGCGATCCGCTTGCCGAGTGAGGCTTATCTGGGCGACCAGATGGCGCAGGTGGACCCGGATGCGATCCATGCTGCGCGAGACGCATTGCAGCAGCGAATCGGGCAGCAGCTGGAGCCGCTATGGCGGGATATTCATGCCAATATGAAGGCCAATGGCTTCTCGCTGTCTCCCGCTGCGAAGGGGGCCCGTAAACTGCGTAATATTGCGCTGCTTTATCTGGTGGCGTCCGGCACGGACGATGGGCCGACAATGGCCTTTTCCCAGTTTGACGAAGCGGACAATATGACCGAGCGGCAGTCGGCATTGGCTACGCTGGCCAATAATATCAGCAACGAACGGGAAGCTGCGCTGGACATATTCTACAACCGCTATCGCAGCGATGCGCTGACGCTGGACAAATGGTTCCAGACGCAGGCGTTTGCTTCCCATCCCGACACGGTCGATCTGGTCGAGGAACTGGCGCGACATCCGGATTTCACCCTGTCCAATCCCAATCGCGTGCGGTCGCTCTTTGGCGCCTTCGCGGGCAATCAGTGGGCCTTTCACCACAAGTCGGGCAAGGGATATCGCATGGTCGCCGACTGCATCATCGCGCTCGACAAGATCAACCCGCAAACAGCTGCGCGCCTGGCGCCGCCGCTGGGGCGCTGGCGTCGTTTTGACGAAGGCCGAGCTGTCCTGATGCGTGCGGAATTGCAGCGCATTCTGGCCGAACCCGGCCTGTCGAAGGACGTCGCCGAGCAGGTTGGCAAGAGCCTGAACTAGGGCGTCGTCGAACGACACGCAGGGATTGCAAAAATCCCCCGGTTAGCTGGAACTATCGGCTTAGCGGCCAGTGGACGCGAGCCAGGCCGCGACGTCGGCGGCGACCTTGTTCGCGGCCTGGTTTAGCGGAGCGCCAACATTGCCTGCTTCGATCTTTGCGCCAACCGGCACGCTGGCGGTGAAGCGCTGGCGAGAAATGGCCGTTCCGCCCGGTCCCGCGAGAATGGCGTCATAGGTGACGACCGCGCTGTTGCTCGCTTCATCCAGGCCAAATTCTATCAGCTCGCCCATCAGCCGCTGCCCGGCATCAGCTGAATATTGGCCGGGATCGAGCACGATCCGGTTGCTGGTGGCCGCGATGGTTTCGGACAATAGTTTCTGGAACAGGTGGCGGGGCGTGTCGGCCCACTGAACCTTTGTCACATAGGCGATTGAGGTGGGTGATGTGCGCACGGGCACCCGGACCGTGTCGAGCAGCTTTGGCGCTTCGGGATCGGCCACGGTGATGGTGCTGCCGGCAGAGACGCTTCGAAGCGTGCCTGGCGCGACCTTCTGCGCGGCGTCCAGCGACAACAGCTTTTCGGGCGGCTTGCCGCCAAAGGACACACAGCCGGAAAGCGCGGCGGCGAGCGCGAGGGCGAGCGGAATGGCGGCAGGTTTCTTGTGGAACATTATCGCGCTCCCTCTCATGGCTTGTAATCCGGCAATTTGGGTGATCCGACGATTGATCCCGCGCCCTGCTGGTCCAACTTTTCAGCGACGCCGCGGAAGGCCCGCGACATTTCGCGAAGATCGCGGACCAACTGGTTCACTTCGGGCATCGTCTGGTTGCTGAACGCCCGAACGCCCGGCTGCGCTTCGGCAATCGTCTTGTCGAGCGTGTCGATGCTGCGGGTGGCGGACTGCACGCTCTTGCGCAGGTCCGCCATCAGGGGCTTGCCTTCGTCCGTCAGCATGGAGTCGGTGGTCGCGGCCAGCTTGCCGATCTGCTCGGCGGCGATGCCGGTGCGCTGAACGGCAATGCGCGCCTCGGCCAGAGTGGCGGCGATTTCAGGACTGCGATCGGCCAGAGCGCCCGACACGCGTTCGAGATTGGTCAGGATGCCAGCGATGGATTGCTGATTCTTGTCATTCAGCAGTTCCGTCAGCCGTTCGGTCAGCGTGGACAGGCGTTCCAGCAGCTGCGGCGCATTGTTGAGCAGCTCGCCCAACGCTCCGGGCTTGGTCGGGATGACGGGCACGCCATCAGGGCAGGCGGTGAGCGGGTTCGGTTCCGGGCAGCCGATCGGCGGCGCGCCCTTGACCGCACCGTCCAGCACGATTTCGCTGACGCCAGTGAAACCCACGCCCGCTATGGTGGCGGTGGTGCCCTGCAGAACGGGGGTGCCCTCTCTCACGGAGATGCGCACCTTCACGAAACTCGGGTCACGCTTCCACAATTCGATCTTTTCGACCTGACCGGAAGGAACGCCCGAATAGTTGACGCTCGACCCCTTGGCCAAGCCGTTCACCGACTGTTTGAAGAAGATGTCATATTCCATGTTGTCGCCCTCGGAGAGGCGCGAGAACCAGAAGGCAGCGATCATGATCGCCGCCAGCAGCAGCAGCGTGACCGTGCCCACCAGCACATGGTTGGAGCGGGTTTCCATATCCTATCGCCTTCCGTCCGATGGCTGTCCGGCCGTCTTTTCTCGTTCACGGGTCACCGCCGCAGTGGCGGCCCGGCCGCGAGGGCCGTTGAAATATTCCTGTATCCAGCTGTGGTCAGTCGCCAACAGCTCGTCGATCGTCCCTACGGCGATCACCTTTCCATCGGCCAGCACCGCCACCCGGTCGCAGATCGAATAGAGGGTGTCGAGGTCATGGGTGATGAGAAATACGGTGAGGCCCAGCGTTTCCTGCAGCTTGCGGGTCTGATCGTCAAAGGCGGCGGCGCCGATCGGATCGAGACCGGCGGTCGGCTCGTCCAGGAACAGCAGGTCCGGATCAAGGGCCAGAGCCCGCGCCAGGCCCGCGCGCTTTTTCATGCCGCCCGACAATTCGGCGGGATATTTGGGACCGGCTTCAGCGGGCAAGCCAGTGAGGCGAATTTTGTAGGCGGCGATCTCGTCACGCAGCTGTGGCCCGATATTGGGATAATATTCGCGGATCGGCACTTCGACATTTTCGGCGACCGTGAGCGTCGAGAACAGCGCGCCTCCCTGAAACAGCACGCCCCAGCGCTTGCGCACCGCCAGGGCCTCATCGTCCAGGCGGCCGATCATGGATTCGCCAAAGACGCGGACTTCGCCTTCATCGGGGGTCTGAAGCCCGATGATCGATCGCATCAGCACCGACTTGCCGGTGCCCGATCCGCCGACCACGCCCAGAATCTCGCCCTTGCGCACGTCCAGATCGAGATTTTCGTGCACGACCTGATCGCCGAAGCTGTTTTTCAGCCCACGCACGGAAATGGCGATATCGCTGGCTTCGATGGCCTTGTTGACGCGTGCTTCCTCGGCTGCGACTTCCTCTTCCTCGGACATCAGTTCCAGCCTACCCAGGTGAAGAATACGGCGAAGAAGGCGTCGATGACGATCACGAGGAATATCGCCTGAACCACGGCGGATGTCGTCCGCAGCCCGACTTCCTCGGCATTGCCCTTGACCTGCATGCCCTGGAAACAGCCGGACAGCGCGATGATGACGCCGAATACCGGCGCTTTCAGCAGGCCGACCCACAGGTCGGTAATCGGCACCACCTCCCGCAATCGCTGGATGAAGGTGATGGGCGGGATGTCGAGCGCCACGGCGCACAGGAAGCCGCCGCCGATCACCGCCACGACAGAGGAATAGAAGCCAAGCAGCGGCATCATGATGACGACCGCCAGCGTGCGCGGCAGCACCAGCGCCTCCATCGGGGAAACGCCGATGGTGCGCATGGCGTCAATTTCTTCGGTAAGCTTCATCGTGCCCAGCTGCGCCGCGAAGGCGGAGCCTGAACGACCGGCCACCATGATGGCGGTCATCAACACGCCCAGTTCACGGAAGGTGAGGCGGCCCACCAGGTTGATCGTCAGCATTTCCATGCCGAACTGGCGCAGCTGCACCGATCCCTGCTGGGCGATGACGATGCCGATCAGGAAGCTCATGAGGCCGATGATGCCCAGCGCGGATACGCCGACCACCTCGAACCGCTGAACCACCGCATTGACGCGGAAACGGCTGGGGTGGCGGATGACGTTCCAGCTCGCCACCAGCGTGCTGCCGAAAAATCCCAGGAGGCCGAACAGTGTCGAGCCCGCGTTGACGACGGCCTCGCCGATCTGGCCGACGACGCGCTGCCAGGGCGGCGCATGATCGGGCCGGATGCTGACCGGTTCGTCGAGCTTGCCGACCGCGTCGATCAGCCGTCGTGCATCCTCATTTCCCCCGGTGACGTCACATTCCAGCCGCTTGGCGGTGCGATGCACGGTCCAGGCGCCGATCGTGTCCATATGATCGACACCGGACAGGTCGATGGCCGCGACCGGCCCTGTTACGGCGTCCAGCCGCGCGGGCAGATCATGCAGGCATGCAATCGAAAGATGCCCCTGAATACGAATGACAGTACCGCCATCGCGCGTTTCTTCGACAAGATCGGCGGCTTTATTCATCAAGGCGGTTTACTGGTCCATTATCGGTTGCACGGCAAGCCGAAACGGCCCATCCGCACGATAGAACGATAGCAGGCTCCAAAAGTTTCGGAAACGGCATGACGCACCGGCTGGCAATCTACGATATGGACCGCACGGTAACCTTTTCAGGCACCTATACCGGCTTTCTGATCCACGTGGCGCGGGTCATGGCGCCGTGGCGACTGATCCTGTTTCCCGGCGTGATCCTGTTGATGCTGGCCTATGTGCTCAAGCTGATCAGCCGCCAGCGTCTGAAGGAACTAAACCAGGCGCTGATGATCGGTTATCATGTTGAGCGGGCGAAGCTGATGCCGCATGTCGAAAGCTATGCGGCAAAAGTCGTGGAGAGCAATATTCGCGCCGGGGCGCTCGACCAGATCGCGCGCGACAAGGCCGACGGCTACCGGCTGGTGCTCGCTACGGCATCCTATCGCCTTTACGTCGAGCCGATCGCGCGGCGGCTGGGATTTGACGCGGTGATCGCCACCGATCATCTCAGCCAGGACCTGCGCTATGTGCGCGCCAAGATCGCGGGCGAGAATTGCTATGACACAGGCAAGCTGCGGATGATCAAGGCATGGATGGCGGCCGAGGCGATCGACCGCAGCCAGGCGCAGATCCGCGCCTATTCCGACCATGTATCGGACGCGCCGATGCTGGAGTTTGCGGATATGCCCTTTGCTTCCAACCCCCACAAACCGCTGGCGCGGCTGGCGGCTCAGCGTGGTTGGACGCGGGTGGATTGGCGCTAAAGCCGCTTTAGCTTTCCGCGTTGGCATTGGCTGATGCCTCACAGGCGACAATAGCGGCTGCCCGGCGAAGAACGCGTCGAGATTGGCCAGCAGCGGCTGGCCGATCAGGATAATGAGGCGTTTCGGGCTTATCCCACCGCCTGCAACGCTTGGGCAAAGTCGGCGATCAGGTCGTCGGCATCCTCGCAGCCGATGGAGATGCGGACCATGTTGTCGTTGATCGCGAGGGCCTTTTTGCGATCGGCCGGGACGGAAAGATGCGTCATCGCCGCCGGGTGGCTGGCAAGTGTCTCCGTGCCGCCCAGGCTGACGGCGAGCTTGGCGATCTTCAATGCGTCGAGAAAGGCGAAGGCCTCCGCCTCGCCGCCCTTGAGGTACAGCGAGAAGGTCGATCCCGCGCCGGTGCAATGCCGCCGGTATATGTCCGCCTGCCGCTCAGTCTCCGGGAAGCCGAGATAGACGACCTTTTCGACCTGCGGCTGCTCCTTCAGCCAGGCGCAGACCTTCGCGGCGTTTTCTCCCGCACGGGTCATCCGCAATTCCAGCGTTTCCAGGCTGCGCAGAAGCATCCATGCGCTGTGCGGGTCCAGGATCGTGCCGATCGTGTTGCGCATCGACCGGATCGTATTGATCAGGCCGTTAGGCCCGAGCACGCCGCCCGCAACCAGATCGCTGTGGCCGCCCGCATATTTGGTCAGGCTGTAGATGACCAGATCGGCGCCATGGGCAAGGGGATGGTGCCAGAGCGGGCCGAGGAAGGTGTTGTCGATCGCGACCGGCGGAATATGCGCCTCGCCGGCGAACAGCTGATCGCGCCGCGCCACCACCGCCTCCACATCGACCAGCACGTTGGTCGGGTTGGCCGGGCTTTCCAGATAGATAAGCGCTACGCGGCCCAGCGCCTTGGCCTTTTCGATGACCGCGCCAATATCTTCTTCGGTCGCGCCCGCCGGGAAATCGAGCCATTGTACCCCAAACTTGCCCAGAATGCGGCCGATCAGCGATTCGGTCGCGGCATAGAGCGGAGCGGAATGAACGATGACGTCGCCAGGCTGCACAAGGGCCAGCAGCGTCGTGGCTATGGCGGACATGCCGCTGGAAAAGAGCAACGCGTCTTCGGCTTCTTCCCAGACCGCCAGCCGGTCTTCGGCGATTTCCTGATTGGGGCCGTTGAAACGGGAGTAGACAAGGCCCTCTGCGCCGCCCGGCCGAATGCCCGTCACGCCTTCGAAATGGCGCTTGCCCGCGGCCGCGCTTTCGAACGCGAAGGTGGAGGTCAGGAAGATGGGCGGCTTCAATGATCCTTCGGACAGGGTGGGATCATAGCCATGACCCATCATCAGCGTCGCGGGCTTCAGCTTGCGGCCGCCAATCTCCATGATGGCGGCTTTGGGGCGGCGGCGGTTGCGTGGGGCTTGCGCGCCCGTCAGATCGGCCTCGGTTTCGCCGGTCATCGCTTTTCTCCTGCTTCGATCATGGGAGTGTAACGCCTTGGTGGCGGAAAGGGCCAGCGCCGTCCCGAGAGCGATGGAAAATCCGTGCGGCGGGGACAGCGTGACAGTGGCGGCACGCCACCCTACATCCCCTGCATGAGCCAAAGCCTACCCGACCCGCTGGAGCAATGGTTCAGCTCTCGCGGCTGGACGCCGCGCCGTCACCAGATGGACATGCTCGCCGCCGCTCGCTCCGGGGATCATGCGCTGCTCGGCGCCCCGACGGGAGCGGGCAAGACGCTGGCGGGCTTTCTGCCGACGCTTGCCGACCTGATCGATAGTCCGGGCGGGGGCCTTCATACGCTCTATGTTTCGCCGTTGAAGGCGCTGGCGGTCGATGTGCGCCGCAATCTGCTGACGCCGATCGAGGAAATGGACTTGCCGATCCGCGTCGAGACCCGGACGGGCGACACGCCATCCGACCGAAAGGCCCGTCAGCGCGCACGGCCGCCGGAAATCCTGCTGACCACGCCGGAATCGCTATCGCTGCTGCTGAGCTATCCGGACAGCTTCCTGATGTTCGCGCAGCTGCGGACCGTGATCATCGATGAAGTCCATGCCTTCGCCACGCAGAAGCGCGGCGACCTGCTCAGCCTCTCGCTCGCCCGGTTGCAGGCGATCAACCCGGCCCTGCGGCGCGTGGCGTTGTCGGCGACGGTTGCGGATGTTGACGCCTATCGCGCGTGGCTTGCGCCGGACGGCGACATCAACAGCGTGACGCCCGTCATCGGGGAGCAGGGCGCCGATCCAAACGTCGCCATCTTCATCCCCGAAGGCCGCATTCCCTGGTCGGGGCATTCAGGCAAATATGCCGCCAAACAGGTGATGGCGGAAATCGAACGGCGGCAGACCACGCTTATATTCTGCAACACGCGGGGCCTTGCCGAACTCATCTTTCAGGAACTGTGGACGGCGAACGACGCCAATCTTCCCATCGCCATCCATCATGGCAGCCTGTCGGTCGAGGCGCGGCGCAAGGTTGAGAACGCCATGGCGGCGGGGAAGCTGCGTGCGCTGGTGGCCACTGCCAGCCTCGACCTGGGCGTCGATTGGGGCAATGTCGATTGCGTGATCCAGATGGGTGCGCCCAAGGGTTCGTCCCGGCTGCTCCAGCGCATCGGCCGCGCCAACCACCGGCTGGACTGTCCGAGTGAGGCGATTTTGATACCCGGCAACCGCTTCGAATATCTGGAAGCGCGCGCCGCGCTTGACGCGGTGGAGGCGGGGGAGCGCGATGCGGATGACTTTCGTCCGGGTAGCCTGGACGTCCTGGCGCAGCATGTCATGGCGCTGGCCTGCGCCGCGCCCTTTCGTGAAGAGGAATTGCTGTCGGAGATCCGCTCCGCCACGCCCTACAGCGCGCTGACCGACGACGCGTTCGCCAACGTCCTGCATTTCATCGAGGGGGGCGGCTATGCGCTGCGTGCCTATGACCGGTTCAAGCGGCTGACGCATGAGGCCGATGGCACATGGCGCGTGTCGCACCCGCGTTTCATCCAGCAGCATCGGCTGAACGCCGGCATCATCGTCGATCAGCCGGTCCTCGACGTGCGCTTCGCCAATGGCCGCAAGCTCGGTACGGTGGAGGAAGGGTTCGCCGCGACGCTGCGGCCGGGCGACAGCTTCTTCTTTTCCGGCACGGCGCTGGAGGTCGTGCGCATGGACCTCACCGACCTGATCGTTCGGGCCACATCGAAGCAAGCGCGCATCCCCACATGGGGCGGCACCCGCATGGCCATGTCCACCCGCCTTGCCGACAGGGTGCGCCACTTTCTGGCGGAGCCGGAGGAGTGGTATCGTTTCCCGGACGATGTGCGCGATTGGTTGGAAGTGCAGAAATACCGGTCGGCCCTGCCCGAGCCGGGGCAGCTGCTGATCGAGACCTTTCCGCATGAGGGGCGTCATTATCTGGTCTGCTACAGTTTCGAAGGATGGAACGCGCACCAGTCGCTGGGCATGCTGCTGACGCGCCGCATGGATGCGCAGGGGCTGATGCCGCTTGGCTTTGTGTCGAACGACTATGCGCTGGCCGTTTACGGGCTGAAGCCGGTGACTGATCCGCAAAGCCTCTTTTCCGCCGACATTCTCGATCATGAATTTGTCGAATGGGTCGAGCAGTCGAGCCTTCTCAAGCGGGCCTTCCGCGATGTTGCGGTGATCGCAGGGCTGATCGAGCGCCAGCATCCCGGCAAGCGCAAGACGGGGCGGCAGGTCACTTTTTCGACCGACCTTATCTACGATGTGCTGCGCAAATATCAGCCCGACCATCTGCTGATAAAGGCGGCCTGGGCCGACGCGCGGGCGCGGATGACGGATGTCGGGCGATTGGGCGACCTGATCGATCGCGCGTCGGCGACGATGCTGCATATCGACCTGGAAAGGGTCAGCCCGCTGGCCGTGCCCGTGCTGATCCTGATCGGGCGCGAGCAGGTGGCGCAGACTGCGGCGGAAGATGCGCTGCTGATCGAAGCAGAGGCATTGGTGGCCGAAGCCATGCGGACGGATTAAAAATCCTCGCGGACGCCGCCGCAGCCTTTCAATGTTCCATCACCAAAAGACACCGCGACCCGGTCCGCCCAATGGGCGTCGCTCATGCCGTCGTTGCATGGCCCATCAGTCACGACCATGGAGAATCCGTCGCCCAGATAGCGGACCGCGCGGCCATCATCCGCACGGTCGATCGCGAAATCGACGGGCTCATTGTCCGGGCGCTCGAGCGTGGCGGTCGATCCCTTTACCGTTACCGCCCAGAAAGGCTCGGTGCCAAGCGCGCGATAGCGCGTCTCACTGCTTGGCGGGGTCGTATCGACGACTGCGGGGGCGGGGGGAGCCTCTTCGCGGGCATCAGAGGGTAGAGGCGCTTCCCGTGCCACGGCCAGATTTTCGATCGGAGCGTTGGCGACGGGCACCTCGTTTCTGGGCAGGTCCGCCATATTTTCTTTACGGCCGCATCCCGCCAAAATCAGCACGCCCGCGATCAACAGCCCCGCCCTCATGCTTCACCTTCCTATTTACAATTTATAAATATATCATTGGGTATATATGGAACAGTAAGTCGGCTCTTAATTCCAATTTAACCACGCCATTTAACCAAATGCAAAGTATGCGTGAGTAGAAAATCCCTGATGCGAAGGGGATTTTCCATGCGTCCTGATGTTTTACGCCGGTGCCTTCGGGACAAAGCGGGCAATGTCCTGATGCTGGCTGCGGCGTCCATGCCTATTCTTGTGGGTGCTGCGGGTCTTGCGACCGACACTGTGCAATGGGCCTTGTGGAAGCGCCAGGTTCAGCGGCAGGCAGATTCGGCTGCGCTTGCAGGCGCCTATGCCGTGGCCCAGGGCTTCAGCGCATCGGACAGCGCGACGGCAGACATCAGCCGTCTTTCGCTTGTCGCCTTGTCGCAAACACCCACAATCGAAAATGCGCCTACAACAGGCGTCGGCGCCGGCAATGCAAAGGCTGTGCGCGTCGTCCTGCAGACCAGTAGCGAGCTGCCTTTTTCAAAGATATTGGGCGTACCGACGCCCGTAATATCCGGCGAAGCGACAGCGGCGGTCGTGAGCGAGGGCGATTATTGCGTCGTATCGCTGGAATCTACTTCGACCGTTGGCGTCACGCTTCAGGGCAATGCCTCTGTCGATCTGGGCTGCGGCATTATCACCAATTCGCGGGCGGCCAGCGCCGTCTATGCCGGAGGCAGCAGTACCGTCAAGGCAACGCCCGTCGCCGCGGTCGGGGGGCTGCAGGCCAGTTCCAACTTCGTCTCGCCCACGACGCTGCAACCTTATACCGTGCCGCAGTCCGATCCCTATGCCGCGCTGCCGGTGCCCAGCCCGTCCAGTTGCCAGGGAAAGCTGAGCGTCAATCCACAGGGCACCGCGTCGAAGGGCCCGGGTTGTTACAAGGGCTTCGATATCAAGGGCACGCTGAACCTCGATCCCGGCGTCTATTATATCGATGGCGGCAGTTTCAACATAGGCTCGCAGGCGGTCATCAACGGCACCGGCGTCACCATCATCCTGACCAGCAGCAACGCGGCCACCAATCCCAGCCAGATCGCCACGGTCGATATCAACGGCGGCGCTACGCTGAACCTGTCAGCGCCGACCACCGGCACCTATTCCGGCGTCCTGTTTTATCAGGACCGGCGCGCGCTGGATTCGGGCGAAAACAAGATCAACGGCAACGCCAGTTCATCCTTCCAGGGGGCGTTCTATTTTCCCTCGCAAGCGATGTCGTTCAGCGGGACGTCGGGCATGACCACCAATTGCGTGAAGATGGTCGGTCGCCGAGTCACCTTCATCGGCAACAGCAGCATCGTCAATCAATGCGAAAATACGGGCGTGAATGAGATCACCGGCACTATGGTGAGGCTGATCGGCTGAAATGGCGAAGAGATGGCTCCATAATCTGCTGTCCGACCGGTCGGGGACGAGCACCATCGAACTGGCTATCATCTTTCCGGTTCTGGCGGCGCTGACTTTCATCGCGGCGGATCTGGCGATGGCGTTCAAGGCGAAGATCAGACTTCAGGCGGCGGCTGAACGGACGGCGCAACTGGCCACCAGCGGCGGCCTCAACAGCGCAGCCTACCAGAATCTGGCTGCCGACGCGGCTGCGGGCGCGGGGGTGTCCTCCAACGCCGTGACAGTCACCAGTTCGCTGCTGTGCGATGGCACGGTGCAGGCGTCGATGGCTGAGGTTTGCGCGACGGGGCAGCAGATGAAGCGCTATGTGACGATCGGCATTACCGGCAGTTACCAGCCGATGTTCGGTAAATTGCTGCCCGGGACCAGTTGGGCATCGGCACAGGGCATTACGCTTACCGGCTCATCATCGGTGCGTCTGCAATGATCCGGCTTATCCGGCATCAGCGCGGGGCTGCCGCGATCGAGTTCGGGCTGGCGCTGCCGCCTTTCCTCATGTTGCTGATGGGGGCGCTGCAACTGGGCATCGTGGCGATGGCGCGCACCGGATTGCAGCATGCGGTGGATGAAGGTGCGCGCTATGCCACCATCTTTCCCACGCCGACCGACGCACAGATCATCGCCTATGTGAAAAGCAAGCGCGTTGGCCTGGACCCGGCCTATGCCACGGACCCGGTCGTGACCCATGGCACGCAATATGGCATTGCCTACACGGAAATCACGATGAGCTACGCGCGGCCGCTCAATTTCCTGGTCTATCAGACCGCGCCTGTTTCGGTCAGTTATACGCGCCGGGCCTATTGAGCCGCCTGCGACCGCACAGACGGCTCAAAAGCGTCTAGACGTCCAGATTGGCGACGTTGAGCGCGTTGTCCTGAATAAACTCGCGCCGCGGTTCGACCACATCGCCCATCAGGCGCGTGAAAATCTCGTCAGCGACGTCCGCCTGTTCGACCTCGACCCGCAGCATGGAGCGATTGTCCGGGTCCAGCGTGGTTTCCCACAGCTGTTCCGCGTTCATTTCGCCCAGACCCTTGTAGCGCTGGATCGACAGGCCCTTGCGCCCTGCGGCCAGAATGGCTTCCAGCAACTCGCTCGGCCGGGTGATGGTGATCGATCCCTTGGAAGCAGCGGGCAGTTCATCGTCGCCCGATTCCTCGGCAGCGGCGGCGGCCTTGGCGGTTACCAGGCGGCTGGTGGTGCGATAGCTGTCGGCTTCTTCGGCGGCGATGCTATGCAGCTTGCGGGCTTCGGCCGAACCGATGAAGCCGGCTTCGATCATGTGGTGATCGGTGACGCCGCGCCACAGGCGTTCGAAATGGAAGCCGCCTTCTTCGGCGATGCGCCCGGTCCAGCTGCCCTCGCTATCCTGCATGTCCATCCACTTGACCGTGCTGGCCAGATTTTCGGCCTGCGCGTCCTGGCTGAGTTCCGGGTCGAGCGCGCCGTTGATCGCCAGCGCCTCGATGATGGAGGGATTATAGCGGCGCGGCACATAGCGCATCACCGCGCGCATCCGCCGCCCATGCTCGATCAATGACCGCAGGTCATCGCCCGATCGTTTGCCCTCCGTGGTTTCCAGCGCCATCGTATCGACGCCGTTGTCCACCAGATATTGCTCCAGCGCCGCTTCGTTCTTGAGGTAGACCTCGGACCGTCCGCGCGTCGCCTTGTAGAGAGGCGGCTGGGCGATATAGAGATGCCCCGCTTCGATGATCTGCGGCATCTGGCGGTAGAAGAAGGTGAGCAGCAGCGTGCGGATATGCGCGCCATCGACGTCGGCGTCGGTCATGATGACGATCTTGTGATAGCGCAGCTTTTCCAGATTGAAATCGTCGCGAATGCCGGTGCCCATCGCCTGAATGAGCGTACCGACCTCTTTCGATGAAAGCATCTTGTCGAAGCGCGCTCGCTCGACGTTCAAAATCTTGCCCTTGAGCGGCAGGATCGCCTGATTGTGCCGGTTGCGTCCCTGCTTGGCCGAACCGCCCGCCGAATCGCCTTCGACCAGGAACAGTTCGGACTTGGCCGGGTCACGCTCCTGGCAATCGGCCAGCTTGCCGGGCAGGGAGGCGATATCCAATACGCCCTTGCGCCGGGTCAGTTCGCGCGCCTTCTTGGCGGCTTCGCGGGCGGCGGCGGCGTCGATCACCTTCTGGATGATCATCCTGCCGTGCGCGGGATTTTCCTCCAGCCATTCGGCCATCTTGTCGGCCATCAGGCTTTCGAGCGGCTGGCGCACTTCGGAACTGACCAGCTTGTCCTTGGTCTGGGACGAGAATTTGGGATCGGGCAGCTTGACCGACACGATGGCGGTCAGGCCCTCGCGCATATCCTCGCCGGTCAGGGACACCTTTTCCTTCTTCAACATGCCCGACTTGTCGGCATAATTGTTGAGAGTCCGGGTCAGCGCGGCGCGGAAGGCCGCCAGATGGGTGCCGCCATCGCGCTGCGGGATGTTGTTGGTGAAGCAGAGGACGTTCTCATAATAGGAGTCGTTCCACTCCAGCGCGACGTCGATGGTCACATCGTCGCGGCTGCCCGAAATCGCAATCGGATCTGGCATCAGCGGCTGCTTGTTACGATCGAGATATTTGACGAAGGCTGCGATGCCGCCCTCGTAGAACAGCTCGATCTCCTTCTTTTCCTCATGCCGCGCATCGATCAGGAACAGCCGCACGCCCGAGTTCAGGAAGGCCAGTTCGCGGTAGCGATGTTCCAGCTTCTCGAAATCGAACTCGGTATGGTTCTTGAATGTGCCCCCGTCGCCGGGAACCTTCTCGGTCGAGGGGAGGAAGGTAACGCGCGTGCCCTTCTTGCCTGCGGGCGCATCGCCGATGACCTTCAACGGGGCGACGGCATCGCCATAGGCAAAGCGCATGTAATGCTCCTTGCCGTCACGCCAGATGTTGAGGTCCAGATATTCGGAGAGCGCGTTCACCACGCTGACGCCTACGCCGTGCAGGCCGCCCGAAACCTTGTAGGCGTTGTCGTCGTTGGTGTTCTCGAACTTACCGCCCGCGTGAAGCTGGGTCATGATGACCTCGGCGGCCGACACGCCTTCTTCCTTGTGGATGCCGGTCGGGATGCCGCGGCCATTATCCTCCACGCTGACGGACCCGTCCGGGTTCAACGTGATCAGGATGCGATCGCAATGACCGGCCAGCGCCTCGTCGATCGCATTGTCGCTGACCTCGAACACCATGTGGTGCAGGCCCGATCCGTCGTCGGTATCGCCGATATACATTCCAGGCCGCTTGCGCACGGCATCCAGGCCTTTGAGGACCTTGATGCTGTCGGCGCCATAGGCATTGCTGTTGGGGGTGTTCTGACTTTCCTCGCTCATGGCGAGCATATAGGGAAATCGCCCAGGAAACTAAAGCGAAACATGGCGTCTTTCGCTCTACCGCCGCTGGGTCTATCAGGTGGGGATGCGTGCGATTTTTCTCCTGCTCCCGCTCCTTGCAGCCTGTTCGGAAAGCAGCGAGATATTGGAGCAACTGCCCAACAGCTCGATCGCCGGAGCGCCGCGTGAAGATAGGCCCGACACGCGGTTGGGAGCCAAGATCACGCGTCCCGTGACAATCGGTGAAGATGGTCCCCGGCTGAATGCCTGCGGGGCGATGGGGCAGGCGATGCGCGTGGGCGCTTCCGGCCTTGCGGTCCGCGCGGCCCCCTTTGCCGAGGCGCAGGAAGTGGCGCGGCTGGCCGAAGGGGCGCGGGTCCATGTCTGCACCCGCAGCCTGGACCAGAAATGGCTGGGTGTCGTCATCCTGCCGCCTGCTCGGGGCGATTGCGGGCTATCCGATCCGGTCGAGCGCAGGCGGGCCTATGATGGCCCCTGCATGAGCGGCTGGGTGTCCAGCGCATCGATCCGGTTTACCGCGAATTGAGGAAAAAGGACCGGCCAGCGGGCTCATGCTGGCCGGTCAGGGGGCAAGGGTCTGTTACCTGTCTGGCTCTAAATGGCCTTTTACAAAACATCCATTTACCGGTAAGTGGCCTTGCTTGAACGCATGTGAAGCGAGCATTGGCCATGTCCACATCTGTCCTTCGTCCCCCTTCACTCCTCCGGCTGCTGGGCGCGTGGCGGGCGGAGGAGAGCGCCGAGCCCGCCTATCGCCAACTGGCGCAGGCACTGCGCATGCTTGTGCTCGATGGGCGCGTGGGTCTTAACGTCAGGCTGCCGGGAGAGCGGGAACTGGCCGCCGCGCTGGGGCTGAGCCGCACGACGATTGCCGCTGCCTTCGACCGGTTGCGGGACGAGGGATTTCTGGAGAGCCGCCAGGGATCCGGCAGCGTCACCCGCCTGCCGCCCGGGCGGATCGAGCCGGAGTCGCCGGAGATCGACATGGTCTCATACGGCAATATCCTCAACTGGACCCATGCTGCGCTGCCCGCTGCGCCGGGGGTCGGCCGCGCCTGCCAGACTGCGGTGGAGGCATTGCCGGCTTTTCTGGGCGAGCTGGGCTATGACCCGCTTGGCCTGCCCCCGCTGCGCCGTGCCATTGCCGCGCAGTTCGAACGGCGCGGCTGTCCGACCAGCCCCGACCAGATCATCGTCACCAATGGCGCGCAGCAGGGTTTTGCCTTGCTGCTGCAATGGCTGACCGGGCCGGGCGACCGGGCGGTGATCGACCATCCGACCTATCATAATGTCATCCAGGCGTTGCAGCGCGCCCATGTCGTGCCAGTGCCGGTCGGCCTGCCCGCCCAAGGGTGGGACATTGACGCGATGGAAGCGGCCTTCCGCCAGACGAGCCCGCGCTTTGCCTATGTCATCGCCGATTTTCACAACCCCACCGGGCGAGCCATGGATCCGGCGACCCGGCGCGCTCTGGTCGCCGCCGCCACGCGCAGCCATACGCCGCTGATCATTGACGAAACGATGGTGGCGATGGGGCTGGATTTCCCCGCGCCGCCCCCAGTGGCGATCCATGATCCCTCAGGACGCCAGGTCATCACCATGGGGTCAGCCAGCAAGATATTCTGGGGCGGGCTGCGGATCGGCTGGATACGCGCGGATCCGCAGACGATCGCCGCGCTCGGCCGCCTGCGCACGACGATGGACATGGCGAGCCCCGTTGTGGAGCAGCTTGCCGTCGCGCAGTTGATCGACAGCGATGAAGGGTTGGGATCACGCGCGGCCATGCTGCGCGCCCGCCGCGATCATCTGATCGGGGAGATAGAAAGGCATCTGCCGCACTGGCGTGTCGAATCGCCTTCCGGCGGGCTTTCCCTGTGGGCGGAACTGCCCCGTGCCGAGGCGACTGCGCTGGCCGCGATTGCCGAAAGCCATGGCGTGCGCGTCGCGCCAGGGCCGCGCTTTGGGGTCAGCGGCGCGTTCGAACGCTTCCTGCGCCTGCCATTCACCTTGCCGGAAGAGCAGTTGACGATGGGCGTGGAGCGGCTGGCCGAAGCCGATGCGCGGCTGCACGCGCGGTCGCCGCGTGGGCGCGATTCGCTGGCGGCCGCGCTGGAGGCGGACCGCCTGATCTGAAAGACCAGTTCCTTCACATTGAAAAGGCCGCGCAGGATAGCTCCCGCGCGGCCCATTTTTCAGCAGCTTGAGTGCGGCTTTACGCGGCCTTCTTCCCAGCCTGATAGCGTTCGATCGCTTCGAGCGTGATGCGGCGGGCGTCTTCCGCGCCGCCCCATGTGCCGATCCGCACCCACTTCTGCTTTTCCAGATCCTTATAGTGGGTGAAGAAATGTTCGATCTGCTCCATCACGATGCCGGGCAGATCGTCCTTTTCATCAACGTCGCTATAGTAGGGGAAGGTCTTGTTATCGGGAACGCAGACGAGCTTTTCGTCGCCGCCCGCTTCATCTTCCAGATTGAGCACCGCGATCGGGCGCGCGCGCACCACGGATCCGGGGACGAAGGGCGACCGGGCGATCACCAGCGCGTCGAGCGGATCACCATCGGGCGACAGGGTGTGGGGCACGAAGCCGTAATTGGCGGGATAGCGCATCGGCGTGTGCAGGATGCGATCCACGAACAGCGCGCCCGATGCCTTGTCGAACTCATATTTCACGGGCTCGCCGCCGATCGGCACCTCGATGATGACGTTCAGGCTGTTGGGCGGATCGTCGCCGACCGGGATCAGTTCGATATTCATGGGACTTCAAACCTTCTTCGATACGCGTTGGCGTTACGGGTGATTCATGTTTTCGGTTTGAGCAGCCGGTCCAGGCTGCCTTCACCCTCTCCTGTCTTTTCGAGGCGCGGATAGCGCAGCCCGCCTGAATATGCGAGCGTCAAAGTGCGATAGTATTTATCCTGCTTGACGATCATCTGCATCGGCTTGGCCGCCTTCAATGCGGCCTTGAAAACGTCGCCGGAATATTCGTCGCCATTGATTGCGACGATCTTCGCGCCGGTGACAAGCCCCGCCTTGAACGCCGCGCTGTCCCAGACGACGTTGCTGATCTCGCCATCGCCCTTGACGATCAGGCCGACGCCGAAACTCTGGTCGAGATTCCTGCCCTCGGCCGCCTTGGTGAAGGCGTTGGGCGTGTCGCCATAGACCAGTCGGTAGCCGCCGAGCGCGAAACCGCCCTTGGGCGTATCGCGGGTGGTGCTATCGACATATTTGGCGAAGAAACCGGACCAGTCATAGGGTGCGACGCCATTCAGCGTCTTGATGACATCGTCGCGATTATAGACGACCTGACCCCAATCGCCTGGATTGATGCCGAAAAAGGCGCGGGCGAAATCGTCGAGCCCCTTCGCGCCCTTCGTTTGCCGACGGATGATAGCGTCGGCTTCCAGCCAGATCATCAGACCTTCATTATAATAGTCCTCCGACCGCTGCCAGCTTGACCAGCCCTTCGGCCTGCGCGCCGAGATGATGGGGTCGTGGGTGGTATCCTCCATCGGTCGCCATTCGCGGCCGCGCGTGGTGTCGAGCTTGGCCGCGATATGGGCATAGGCGTCGAGCGTTTCCTGTTTGGAGAACAGGCCCGATCGCGCACCCAGCACATAGCCCCAGAATTGCGTTTGCCCTTCATAGACCCACAGCAGATTGTCCTGCATCGGCACGTTGAAGTCTGGCGTCCAGAGCAGGTCCGGGCGGCGGAACTTGCCGTCCCAGCTGTGGACGAATTCATGGGGCAGCAGGTTGCGGTCGAGCAGCGCCGTTCCATCGCTCCACTTGCTGAAATAGCCCGGCTCTACCTGATTTTCGGACGACCGGTGATGTTCCAGGCCGATGCCGCCCATTTCGTCGGTGATGGCGAAGAGGAAATCATAATGGTCGAAATGATAGGCGCCAAAGAGCGCGCCCGCTTCATCGACAAGTTTCTTGTGCTTGGCGATCTGGTCGGGCTTGGCCTCCAGCTCATCGGCGTCGTCGGCGACGATGTTGAGCGTTACATTGTGACCCAGATCCACGGGTTTGAAATAGCGCCCGGCAAAGACCGGCGAATCCTGCAACGCTTCATAATCGATAGCGTCATAGGCGACGGTCGATCCGCTTTTCCGTCCCCGCAGCGCTGTCGCCGCCTGCCAGCCTTCGGGATAGGTGACGGTCGCCTGCACCGGTATCTGCCGCGTGTAATAGCCCGCCGGATAGAGGGAAACCGACTCCCACTGGATGTTCAGCATCTTGGGCGTCACCACCACGCGGCCCTGATTGGGCTGGGTAGCCGACAGGAACTGAAACTCGGCCACGAGCTGGCGTGTGCCCGGCGGAACGTCGATGACAAAGCCATAGACATTGAGCGGATCGCGCTTCCAGCCTAGCGGCTTGCCATCGGCGGTGAAGGTCAGCCCGCTGAGCTTTTCGATCTGCCCGCGCGGCGCGTGATTGCCGGGTAGCCATTTGGGCATCAGCAGCGTCATCGGACCGCTTGTGGTGACGGGAATGGTTTCCTTGACGCGGAAGATGCGCTGCATCGTGTCGCTGGCATCCACCTCCAGGCGGATGACGCCGCCCGGATAGGGGATGTCGCGCGGCGCGGGCGTGGCGTCGTTGACGGGCAGGGCGACGGGCTTTGACCTTACGGCATCCTGGGCGTTCAGCGGACCAGTGATTGCGGTGGACAGCAGAAGAGCGGCAGCAAGGCTGCGGATCATGGGCATCTCCCGGAAAAAGGGCGAGGCTGGAATGCCTTAGGCAACCTAGAATGGCGAGACGGACAAGCGGCGTCCACCCCCATCAGCCGGAGCCTTATCTTATTACAAAAAAGCGCGTTTCCATGGGGCTTCTTTGCCGCTAAAGGCGCATCCCCATGGCGAAAATGGAAACCCCGCGTCCGGTGCGCGGTACGCAGGATATGCTGGGTGGCACGAACGAAGCGTTCCAGGAACGCTTTGCCCATGTCGTTGCGACCTTCGACCGGGTGCGGCGACTGTACGGCTTTCATCGTGTTGAAGTGCCGGTTTTCGAAGCCACTGCCGTTTTCGCCCGCTCGCTTGGCGAAAGCACGGACGTCGTGTCCAAGGAAATGTACACGTTCGACGATCGGGGCGGCGACAGCATCACGCTGCGCCCTGAGTTCACAGCGGGAATCGCGCGCGCCTATATTACCGAAGGCTGGCAGCAATATGCGCCGCTCAAGGTCGCGACGCATGGACCGCTTTTCCGTTACGAGCGCCCGCAAAAGGGCCGCTTCCGCCAGTTTCATCAACTCGATGCCGAGATCATCGGGGCAGGGGAGCCGGGCGCAGACATAGAATTGCTTGTTTTCGCCGACCAGTTGCTGCGGGAGCTGGGCGTGTCGGAGGGGGTGACGCTGAACCTCAACACGCTGGGCGATGCGGAAAGCCGCGAGGCGTGGCGCACCGCGCTGGTGGCGCATTTCGAAGCGCATCGCGACCAGTTGTCGGAGGACAGCGTCGATCGCCTTGGCCGCAATCCCCTGCGCATCCTGGACAGCAAGGACCCGCGCGACCGGCCGGTGGCGGACAGCGCGCCGGATATCGACGCCTATCTAACGGACGAAGCACGTGGCTTTTTCGACAAGGTCACGGCGGGTCTCGATGCGGCGGGCGTGGCGTGGGAACGCAACGCACGGCTGGTGCGCGGCCTTGATTATTATCGGCACACCGCGTTCGAGTTCATCACCGATCGGCTGGGCGCGCAGGGCACCGTGCTGGGCGGTGGCCGCTATGATGGCCTGATCGAAAATCTTGGCGGGCCCTCGACGCCTGCGGTCGGCTGGGCGGCTGGGATTGAGCGGTTGGCGATGCTGGTCGATACGCCGGAGATCGAGCGGCCTGCTGTGGCGGTCATTCCGATGGGAGAGGCCGCTGAGGAAAAGGCCACCGCCATCATAGCCGATTTGCGCCGTGCCGGGATCGGTTGCGACATGGGATATCGCGGCAATATGAAGAAGCGGATGCAGCGTGCAAATGCTTCGGGCGCTGCCTGGGCGATCATCCTGGGCGATGACGAGCTGGGCCGGGGCGAGGTGGCGCTGCGGGATTTGCGGTCTGGAGAGCAGCAACCGGTTCCGTTCGATGTCCTGGCAGAGAAGCTGACGGCCCTTTGATGCAAATCTCCGCCGAACGCATTGCGCAGATCGAGGCGCGCCGGGACGAGGTGCAGGCGTCGATGACGCGCGCCGACCTGGCGCCCGAAGAGTTTGTGCGGCTTTCAAAGGAATATGCCGAGATCGAGCCGGTGGCGAAGGCCGCGCATGAAGTGCGGCGGTTGCGGCAGGAGTTGCAGGCGCTCGAATATATGGCGGGTGGCGAGAATGCCGACGCCGACGCTGACATGCGCGAGATGGCGCAGGCGGAAATGCAGCTGATCAAGGGGCAGCTGCCCGCCGCTGAACGCGCGCTGGCGCTCCAGTTGCTGCCAAGGGATTCGGCGGATGCGCGCCCGGCTATGCTGGAAATCCGCGCCGGGACGGGCGGCGACGAAGCGGCGTTGTTCGCGGGCGACCTGTTCCGCATGTATCAACGCTACGCCGACGCGCAGGGTTGGAAGATGGAGATGATCTCCGCCAACGCCGCTGAAGTGGGCGGCTTCAAGGAAGTCGTCGCCAGCGTCACCGGCGTCGGCGTCTTCGCCAAGCTCAAGTTCGAAAGCGGCGTCCACCGTGTTCAGCGTGTACCCGTCACGGAGAGCGGCGGGCGCATTCATACTTCCGCCGCCACTGTCGCCGTGCTGCCGGAGCCTGAGGAAGTCGATGTCCAGATTGCGGACAGCGACCTCAAGATCGACATCTACCGTGCGTCGGGGGCGGGGGGACAGCATGTCAACACGACCGACAGCGCCGTGCGCATCACCCATCTGCCCAGCGGCATCGTGGTGACGCAGCAGGACGAAAGATCGCAGCACAAGAACAAGGCGAAGGCGATGCAGGTTCTGCGCGCCCGCCTTTACGAGGCAGAGCGTGAGCGCACGCAGAGCGAGCAGGCGGGCGCACGCAAGGCGATGGTCGGATCGGGCGACCGGTCGGAGCGCATTCGCACCTATAATTTCCCGCAGGGCCGCGTGACCGATCACCGCATCAACCTGACCCTGCACAGGCTGCCCGAAATCCTCGAAGGCGGGGGCCTTGCGGAAATCATAGATGCGTTGATCGCCGAGGATGAGGCCGCCCGCCTTGCCCAGCTGGACGGCATCGGGTGAGCATCGCGCAGGCGCTCCGCGATGCGGCGGCCCGCCTCCAATCGGTCAGCGACACCCCCCGCCTTGACGCTGAACTGCTGCTTGCCCATGCGCTCGGCATCGACCGCAACGATCTTTTGCTCCGCCAGCGTGCATTGGTCCTGACGCCGAATTTCGACGCCCTGCTTGAGCGCCGCCTCGCCGGGGAGCCTGTCGCCTACATTACCGGGGTGCGGGATTTCTGGACGATCAGCCTTCATGTCACGCCTGATGTCCTCATCCCCCGCCCGGACACCGAAACGCTGATGGAGGCGGCGCTCGACCATTTTCGCGGCGGTTCTCCCACGCGCGTTCTGGATCTGGGTACGGGTTCGGGCGCGCTGCTGCTGGCGGCGCTCGATCAGTGGCCTCGGGCTACGGGGTTGGGCGTCGATATTTCCACTGCCGCGTTGACCGTCGCGCAAGGCAATGCTGAGCGTCTTGGACTGGCCGAGCGTGCTGCTTTTCGCCTGGGGAATTGGGGGGAGGGGGTGTCCGGCCAATTCGACCTCATCCTTGTGAACCCGCCCTATATCGCCGGGAACGCGACATTGGCCGGTGATGTGCTGCACGAGCCGCACGGCGCTCTTTTCGCCGGTGCGGAGGGGCTCGACGACTATCGGCGGATTGCCCCCATGCTCCCCGCGCTGCTTCTTCCCGGCGGCATGGCCGCCATCGAGATTGGCTATGATCAGCGGGAAAGCGTGTCGGCGCTGCTTTTCAGTCAAGGGCTTAGCGTTGTCTGCCGCCCTGATCTGGCGGGGCATGACCGCTGCCTTGTCGCGACGCTGCCTGGCCCATGCTGACCAAGGACCGGCATTTGCGGACCTACAAGCGAAATTCGCTTGGATTATGGGTTTAAAAACACTACATGGAGTGCAGGAACGGCATTATCCTGAGGAACTGCCCCGTGGGGCCGCGCAAGAAAAGGCCGTTTTCCAGCTCCTTCCAAGTCACGACGGCGCTGCTGCGCAAGCGCCTCTGGCAGCGTAAGGTCAAGGGCTGTCGCAGCCCCTGTCCGGCGGAGCCCTACCCGGTCTGATAAACGGACCGTGCTTTAGGATAGCGACTGAACGATGATTCCAGTGAATGATGGCAAAGTGAACGCAAGGACCAGGTCTTGATCAACAACAGACAGGCCGGTCGCCGTAATCGCGGCCGGAACAATAACGGACGCCCCAGTGGTGGTAATCGGGGCGGTGGCGACAACGGCAACCGGATTGATAGCCGCGCACGCGGCAATGCGGCCCAGCTTCTTGAAAAATACAAGAATATGGCGCGTGATGCGCAAATGGCCGGCGACCGGGTCAATGCGGAATATTATCTGCAATTTGCCGATCATTATTTCCGCGTCCTTGCCGACAATCGCGCCCGCCAGGAAGAGCAGCAGCAGCGCTACCGTCGGCCGGACGACAATCTCGAATATGAAGGCGAAGATTTCGACACATCGGACTTTGCGGGCGATGACAACCGTGGCGAAGTGCAACCGCAGCAGCAATATGATCGCGGTTATGAAGGCGATCGTCGCCGGGAACAGCCGCGTGACCAACGCGAACCCCGCGAGGCTCGTGAACAGCGCGAACCCCGAGACCATCGCGAGCAACAGGACCAGCGCGATAGCCGTGGCCGCCGCGATCGGCCGCGCCGGGACCGGCCCGCTTATGAAGGGGCCGAGCAGCCGCAGGTAGAAGCTGCCGAGGCAGCCGTTTCGATGGCGGAACGCGCTCCTGAACCGCAGGCCGAAGCCGAAGCGCCCCGTCCGCGTCGCGGGCGCCCGCGCAAGGCCGATGTGGCGAAGTCGGAGGGCAGCGAGGGTTTGGACCTGGCCGTCCTGCCGCCCTCGATCGCTCGCGCCGATAATGACAGCGAGCCTGGGGCGGAGGAAGCGCCCCGCAAGCGCACCCGCCGGGCGCGTCCCGCTGCCGAAGCGGCTGAATAACCTGATCGGGGAGCCGCTGGACGAGCGGCGACGCAGGAAATGAAAAGGGGGACCGGCGCGAACGCTGGTCCCCCTTTTTGGTTCGGCTGTGGCATGGTCAGCCCGTGGGCAGAATCCTTGGTCGATGCAGTTCGTCCAGTGCGACGAACGTGAAGAGGCCGCTGGTAAGATCGATCTGCTGCTGATCTGCGCCGCGCGTCGCGATCACATCGACGCGTATGCCGATCGATGTCCGGCCTCGCCGCTCCTCCCGCGCATAGACGGCCACGATATCGCCGACCAGCATGGGAGAGATGAACTTCATTCCGTCGATAGCGACCGTGGCGACTGCGCCCTGCGCCAGGCGTCCGGCCACGATGCCGCCCGCGATATCCATCTGGCTCAATATCCACCCGCCAAAGATATGGCCGTTGCTGTTGATTTCGGTCAGGCGCGGAATCAACCGCAGGACCAGCTCGCCTCTATCTTCAGTCATCAATGGATACCTCGTCCTTCAGCGGATCGATCACCTGATCGTCATGGCCTGTTCCGCTCGACAGGAACACAAGGGCCATCAAAGCCGTGCCGAGCATGAAGGTCAACCAGACGCCCAGGATGGTCGCGAGGATCATGTGAAAAGGCATCGGCCCTGCCCAGATTCGCAGGCAGACCAGGGCTATTCCCACGCACAGCGCGCCGCCTGCCGCCATCCACAGCATGATACGGCGGAATCGGTTCCACGCGGTTGCGGCAATCTGCGGATCGTCCAGGCCTTGCGGGTTTCTCATCCCTTTCCTTTGGGGAGTGAAAGTGGGATCATCAAGATATTGGAGAAGAATGTCACAACGGCAAGGAGACGGGGCATGACGATCACCGCGATTCTGCAGGGTAAAGGACGCGAAGTCACTCAGGTCGGACCGGATGACACCCTGCTTTCCGTCGTTCAGCTATTGTCCGAACGGCGGATCGGCTGCGTCCCGGTCGTTGATAATGGACAGGTGCTGGGGATATTTTCGGAGCGCGATCTCGTCCACCATATCGCCAGAGATGGCGCGGCGGTGCTCGAACGGCGCGTCGGCGACGTGATGTCAACGCCAGCGATTACCACCGACGACAAGACGCCTGTCATCCACTGCCTGTCGCTGATGACCAAAAAGCGTGTCCGCCATCTCCCGGTGGTGGTTGATGGGACACTGGTCGGGCTGGTGTCGATCGGCGACCTTGTCAAATTCCGGATCGACAGCATCGAATCGGAGGCGGCGTCGCTGCGCGACTATATTCAGTCAGCCTGAACTGGATCAGGCGGAGAGGGGTTCCGGCGGCACGCGCCGGATCACCAGCGCCGCCAGTTCCATCAAGGCGCCGCGCGCGCAGAGCATCAGCGCCGCGAGGAAGGCGATGGCGCCCGACGGCACCAGTACGCATAGGCGCAACATCGCGGGGAGCGGCGGTAACAGCGCGTCGATAGCGGTCACCGCCCCCGCCATCAGGATCGAGCAGCCAAGGCCGGGAGCCGCCGCGCGAATCAGATCGGCGAATCGCAATCCCATCGGTCCTCCCGCCAAACGCACCGTGACGGCGGTTAAAACCGGAAAGCCGATCAACCATGCCCAAGCCAGTCCGATCGCGCCGAATCGGATGCCGCATAGAAAGGCGACCGGCATCACCACCGCTCCCACCGCTGCGATTCGCGCCGTCGTTCCGGGCCGTCCCAGCGCATTGCTTACCGGCGCGAACATCACCTGCAATGTCATGAAAGGCATGGCCAGCGCCAGCACGGACACGAACGGCGCCATCTCCAGCCATTTCTTCCCGAATAGCGTTTCCACCAGCGGCTCGGCCGTAACCGCCATGCCCAGATACACGGGGCAGGATATGAGAAGCAGCAACCGGACCGCCTTGCAGAAGGACCAGGCGATTCGACCGGGATCTTTCTGCATCCGCGCATAAGCGGGGAAGGCGACGTCATTCAGGGGGGGAATGAACTTTGAAACGAAGATCTGCGTCAGGAACAGGGCTTCGGCATAAAGACCAAGTTGATGCGGATCGAGCATGCGTCCGCCAATGAAAATATCCGCCTGGCTTTGCACGATCCAGAAAAGCTGACCGCCCAGCAACGACGCGCCATAAGCGACCATTGCGCCCGTGCCGCGGAAGTTGAAGCTGGGAATCGGCCTGAATCCGGTGGCGAGCACATAGCCCACGGCCTTGACCCAAAAGCCTGCGATCGGTGCAAAGACCAGCGTCCACACACCCCAGCCTGACAGGGCGCCGACCAATGCGACCGCAGCCGAAGCGATGGCCGCGATCAGATTGACCAGCG